>JAYUGA010000065.1:0-6564 GCA_043738565.1 Rhodobacterales bacterium | reverse complement strand
AGGGCGGATGGACGACCAAAATCCTGGCCCTGACCGACGCCTTGGGCAATCTCGTGCGGTTCTTGCTGATGCCGGGCAATCGCCACGACACGGTCGGCGTGGCGCCGCTGATCAAGGGTTTGAAGTTCGACGCCCGGCTGGCCGACAAGGCGTTCGACAGCAATTGGATCATCGAGGACATGAACGCACGCGGGGCCTTGATCTGCATCTCGCAACGCCCCCAACGCCTGGTGCCGCTGGAAATCGACATGGAGCTCTACAAATCCCGCCACCTGATCGAGAACTTCTTCTGCAAACTCAAAGAGTTCAAGCGTATCGCCCCGCGAGCGGAAAAGACCGACACATCCTTCGAAGCCATGATCTACGCCGTCGCCGCACTCATCAATTCAAAATGAATCTCAACAGACCCTAGCCCGAAAGACCGGCAAGCGGTGCTAGATCGACATTGCTGCCACAGAGCAGGATGCCAACCCGCTCGCCGGGTTCCGGACGGTAGCTGCCGGATGTCAGGGCAGCAAGGGCCGCAGCGCCGCCGAGTTCGACGGCAATGCGGAAATCCTGCCAGAGCCTGACCTGTGCAGCCGTGATCGCAGCGTCGGGCACAATGGCTACATGGTCGACGCTGCGGCGGCAAAGATCATAGACGAGTTGCCCGACATTGGGCGCTCCGAGCGAGTCGGCGGCGACCGACTGAACCGTCACTGAAACGGGTCCCCCGGCAACAAGGGCTGCCTGCAGCGAACGCGAGCCCTCAGGCTCGACACCCACAACCTTGACGCCAGTGTCGCGCCACCAGATCGCCGCACCCGAGATCAAGCCCCCGCCACCGACCGCGATCAGAACCGTGTCCAGTTCCGCCTGTTCCTGCCACTCCCGCGCCATCGTCCCCTGTCCGGCAATCGTGGGGGCCGCGCCAAAGGGATGCACTGTAAGAGCACCGCTTTGCGCCGCATAGGCTTCATAAGCTGCAAGCACTTCTTCGAAGCGTGCGCCGCCGACCTCCACGTCGGCCCCGAAGCTGCGGATCAGTGCTATCTTGTGGGGTGGAGCGCTCTGGGGCACGAAAATCCGTGCCTTGTGACCAAGGACGCGGGCCGCATAGGCAACTGCCGCTCCGTGATTGCCCCCCGAGATTGCCGTGACGCCGGTTGGCCCGACCTGGCCCGACACCAAGGCATTGAACGCCCCGCGCGCCTTGAAAGATCCGGTGTGCTGGGTGAACTCCAGCTTGAAAACCGGCGTCCAGTCGCCCCCCAACGCCCCCCGGGCCAGTTTCATCACCGGTGTCACCCGGACGTAAGGCGCAATGCGCCGGGCGGCAGCGTCAATTTCGTCGCGGCCAATCTTGGGTTCAGTCACGTGGAGCCTCCTGCCTACAACGGCCGCCCCTCGCCAGACCAAGTGCGGCTGTCGCGACAGGCTAATTTCTTCCAGCCCCTGTTGACAGCAAAAAATGAACCCCGTATCCCGCCGGGAACGATAGCGGCCCAGATGGCGGAATTGGTAGACGCGCAGGCCTCAGGTACCTGTACTGCAAGGTGTGGAGGTTCTAGTCGTCTTCTGGGCAGCAGTTTTCGGACAAAAGCCGTGTAATCCCAAGGAACTGCGCGGCTTTTGTCTTTTAAAATCCCCTTTCCGGCAGGTCAACGCCCATTCACGCCTCCCAGGAAAAACTCCATGGGCAACCCAATCGCAGATCAAATCGTCAGGCAGAAGGTGGGGTTGGTGAACCGCTTGCACAATGGCTTCGCTCCGAAATCGAAGAACACAAGCTGGCGACTGTCCCCGGTGATACGGTTCTGGTTCTTGGCTATTTCCCGCAGAATTCAAACCTGTCGCGGGATCTTCGGCATGTGGAGCGGCAGACCGGCACAGGGTGACGCCAACCTTTCCACCTGACCCTTTGACACTTCAGTTACCAGAATATGCGTCCCATCACGGGAGAAACACAGATTGGTGGGACAAGGGCCGTCTAGTTTCAACCTCTCCGCAACTGCGCCGGTTTTGTCCAGAACAGTCACGTTCTGCTGGCCATAGACGGTGCAGTAGAGTCTGCCGTCGGCACCAAATTTCATGCCATCCGGCCCCTTGAAACCGGTCTGGTCATCTTGCTGGAGAACATTGCCAAACAGCTCACGCGACGGTTCGGTCCCGCCAAACACGTTGTACCGGTACACTTCTCCGGTGAACGATGCATTGGCGTAGAGCTTGTCCTCGGCGTCAAAAGCGATACCGTTGGTGAAGCGGATGGCGCGGTCGATGACGCGCACCACCTTGTTGGCCCTCGGGTCGATCTCATAGACCCTTCCATCCCAGTTCAGGTCCAGAAAATTCTCGACGAAGTTCTGGCCATCAAGGAAATCAACCATCGGCATGCCGGAATCGGTCATGTAAAGATGGCCGTCCGGGCCGAATGCCAGATCGTTCGGGAACAGGAACGGTCCGTTCACCTCATCGCCGCCGAGGCGGCTGATCTCGTGGCCTTGCGGATCAATGCAGATGATCTGGCGCAGCATGGCTTCCGCAATCCAGAGGTTGCCATCGCCATCCAGCGCCAGCCCGTTGGGGCGGCCGCCTGTCTTCTTCACGACGGTTCGGCGACCTTGCGGGTCCAGCCTGGTGACGCAGGCCGAGGACATCTCTGTGACATACATCGACCCGTCTGAAAGTGAGATCGGGCCTTCGGGCGCACCGATATTGACTGCGAAGTGACTTGCCATGCTGTCCTCTCTGACGGTCTGCGTTCTTTTGGTGCTAATCTATGGCATGATGATGTTTGATAGAAACACCTTCATGCCATAGCTTCTTGGTGGTCGCGTAATTGGTGACGAAAACCGGTAACCACTGCTCCTCATCACGTTCTAAAGCGCCTGGCCTGATCCGACCCGCGCCGCTCGCCAGATCAACAGCCCCAGCCAGGCCAAGGCCAACACGCAACTGGCAACCGCCACCACCCAGTTCGCGGCCAGCGTGCCCCAACCCTGAATCCAACCCAACGGAGCCAGGATCACCATGATCAGCGGGGCGATCAGGAACAGCAAATGCTGCCAAAACGGCACCGGCGTCCCCAACGAAACCGGCGCAGACCGCAACCCCAGCCGCCGCATGACCCACAGGATCAGTCCCAGAAAAACTGGCAACACCAGCCGCACCGGGTTCATCTCGGCCACGGTTTGCGCGCCCCAGACCAGCACCGCGATGGCGGGGGCAATCCACAGCACCCAATCCGGCGGGTGCGGCAGGTGACCCAAGCGGTCCATTGCGCCATGCGCCAGCGGCACCAACAGGCCGAGCCCCAGAATGTAGCCCGCGAACTGCCAGAACTCCGGCAGCCCGTCGCGCTCTGACGGCCAGTATTGCGCCCAATAGGCCCCCGCAAGGCCCAACCCGGCCCAGATCAGCGCCATGCGCCCTGGCCGCAAAACCGCCGCCGCGCGCCCGATCCCCAGCACCAGACCCCCGGTGATCAGCGCATGCCAGGCCAGCGGCGTAAAGACCAGTTGAAATGGCACGCTCAGATAGACCGTGCCAACGATCACCCCTTCGGACAAATAGCCCAGGATGGCACCCGCCAGAAACGCCCCCGCTAGCCCGCCCAGTCCGGACCAGATCGCCGCACTCAGCGCGACCGCCGCCGCAATGGAATAGGCAATAAGTGTCAGCGTGAAATCCAGCGGCGTGATCCCCGGCGGCGGCATCATCCAGAACAGGTTTTCCGACGCCCAGACCGACAACCCGCCCAGAACCAGCGCCAAGACCACGTATCGCAAGCTTTGCATGACCGCTCCCGCGCTTTCCATCCCCAAAACTTACGATTCCTTGTCGCCTCTGGAAAAATCAAGGCCAGAAGGCTAAAGCATGATGATGTCTGATAGAAACTTCATCATGCCATAGCTTCCTGGAGGTCGCGTGATTGGTGAGGAAAACCGGTAACCACTTTTCCTCATCACGCTCTAAAGCCATGATTTCACGGCATCAACGACGGCCGAAGTCGAAATGCCGTAGCGGTCGTGCAATGTCGGCAAGGCGCCCGCATCGAGGAACGCATCGGGAAGGCCGATCTGCCGGAACCTTGCGGAAACCCCGCTCCGCATCAACAGCGCCCCGACGGCTTCGCCGAGCCCGCCGATCACCGAGTGATTTTCAGCGACGACGATCAGCCGGCCGGGCTTCGAGGCTTCGGCGATGATCCTTGCCGTATCGAGCGGCTTGATGGTCGGCACATGCAACACCGCAGCCGAAACCGCGTCGGCCTTCAGGTGCTCGGCTGCCTCCAGCGCCCGCATCGTCATCAGCCCGGACGAGATGAACAGCACGTCATTGCCACCCACCAGCGTCTTCGCCTTGCCGATCTCGAAGCTGTAATCATATTTGTCTAGCACGACCGGCACCTTGCCGCGCAGGAGCCGCATATAGACGGGGCCATCGTGCGCCGCCATGGCGGGCACCGCCTGTTCTATATCGATCGCATCGCAGGGATCGATGATCGTCATGTTGGGCAGCCCGCGGAAGATCGCGAGATCTTCCGTCGCCTGATGGCTGGGTCCATAGCCTGTCGTGAGGCCGGGAAGGGCGCAGGCAATCTTCACATTCAGCTTTTCCTCCGCAATCGCCATGCAGATGAAGTCATAGGCGCGGCGGGAGGCGAATACCGCATAGGTCGTGGCAAAGGGAATGAAGCCTTCGCGCGCCATGCCTGCCGCCGCACCCATCAACAACTGCTCTGCCATGCCCATCTGGTAGAAGCGGTCCGGATACGCCTGCGCGAAGATATGAAGGTCGGTGTATTTGGCCAGATCGGCGCTCATGCCGACGATCTCTGGCCGGGTCTTGGCAAGCTCCACCAACGCATGGCCGAAGGGGGCCAACCGCGTTGGCTGGTCGTCGCCCGCGATGGAGGCGATCATGGCAGAGGTCTTGAGCCGCTGCCCGCCGCTGACGATGGTTGGCTTCAGGTACTTGTTCCGCATCATCCGGGCCTCCGGGAATCTAGAATTGCTAGCGCGCGGCTCCATTCCTCGGGCTCCACCCGCAGGAAATGGTTGCGCTCGCGCTCTTCAAGGAAATCGACGCCCTTGCCCATTTTCGTGTCGCAGATCACGATGCGCGGCTGGGTGCCCGCGTGGGCGCGCGCCGCCCGGAAGGCCGCCGCCACGGCGTCGATGTCGTTGCCATCCACCCGCTGCACAAACCAGCCGAAGGCTGCGAACTTGTCATGCAGCGGCTCGAAGTTGAGAACCTGCTTCGACGGGCCGTCAGCCTGCATGTTGTTGACGTCCACGATGGCAATCAGATTGTCGAGCAGATGGTTGGCGGCGGACATGGCCGCCTCCCAGGTCGAACCCTCGTCAAGCTCGCCATCGGACATGAGATTGTAGACGAAGCTGGACGAATTCTTGCGCTTCAGCCCGAGGCACATCCCCACCGCGATGGGCAGCCCTTGCCCGAGCGAACCGCCGGAAATTTCCATGCCGGGCGTGTAGGCCGCCATGCCCGACATCGGCAGCCGGCTTTCATCCGAGCCATAGGTTTCAATCTCGTCCTCCGGCAGGATGCCGGATTCGACCAGAGCCGCATAAAGTGCTATGGCATAATGGCCGATCGACAGCAGAAAGCGGTCGCGCCCCTCCCATTCCGGGTCGTCCGGCCGGTAGTTCAGCGCATCGAAATAGGCAACCGCCAGCACATCGGCAATGCCAAGCGCCTGGGCGATGTAGCCTTGTCCCTGCACTTCCGCCATCCGCAACGCATGGCGGCGGATGTTATAGGCGCGGCGGGCGAGGCTGATGTTGGAAAGTCTGTCCTGCATGGTCAAAGCACCCGGTCGGTCAAGGGATCAATCAGGATGGCACGGTTGAGATCAACCGCGTAGGTCAGCGGCCCGCCCTGTTCATGCACGTCATGCGCTGAAAGTTCGGCGGTCACCGCAACGCCCCCGATGCGGGAGGTCACGAAGGTGCGGGTTCCCGTCGGCTGAATAAGATCCGCCGTGGCCGCGATGCGGGTGATGCCGGGGCCGGGCACCCCCTCGCCAGCCCGGCTCAGATGCTGCGGCCGGATGCCGAAGATGATGTCCCGCTCGCCACTGGACGGAACCGTCCTGGCCGCGGGAAGTTCCAGCGCCTCTCCGGTCCGCAGCAGGATTGCCGCGCTGTTGCCGCTGGAAACCAGTTTTGCCGGGATGAGGTTGATCGAGGGCGAGCCAAGGAAACCTGCCACGAAGCCGGTGGCAGGACGCTCGAACAGGTCAAGCGGTGCGCCCTGCTGCTCGATCCGACCGTCCCGCAGGATCACGATCCGGTCGGCCAGTGTCATGGCTTCGACCTGATCGTGCGTCACGTAGATCATGGTGGTCGCGATGTCGCGGTGCAGCCGCTTGATCTCGGCGCGCATGTCGTCGCGCAGCTTTGCATCAAGGTTTGACAGCGGTTCGTCGAACAGAAAGAGCTGCGCCTGCCGGACGATGGCGCGGCCGATGGCCACGCGTTGCCGCTGGCCGCCCGATAGCTCACGCGGGTAGCGCTTCAGCAGCGGGCCGATGTCCAGCATCGCCGCCGCATCCTC
>JAYUGA010000064.1:0-6569 GCA_043738565.1 Rhodobacterales bacterium | reverse complement strand
CCGACACCGACGGCGACGGGTTCGTCAACGTGAAGGATGGCGCTGACCTGAACGTCACGCTTGTCACCCAGTCTGACTATGCCACCGACAAGAACCTTGCCGAGGGTGTGGTTGCGATGATGGCCGATGTGGGCGTCAAAGTGTCGCTGTCCGCGCTGACCGGCAAGGACTTTGACAATGCGCGCGACTCAGGCAAGTATGACTGGATCATCATCCGCAATGGCACCGAACTGATCACCGTGGTGCAGAACACTGCGCAGTTGGCCCCGACCGGTCCGACAACGTCGCTCCACCACAAGGCCAATGGCAAGGGCGAGTTGGACTTGCTCGACTATGAAAAGCAGATGGTCGATACGGTGAACAAGTTCATCGCCAGCCGCGATCCTGCGGAACGTGTGGCGCTGATGAAAACCTATCAGAACCTCTACACCACCAACCTCGACGGGATCGGCCTGACGGCCTATCCGGGTGCATTGATCATCAACAAGCGCTTTGCCAACATCCCGGCGGGTGCCCCGATCTTCATGTACAACTGGGCCGAAGACAACATCATCCGCGAGCGGGTATTCGTGCCGACCGACAAGCAGATCGGGGCCGAACTGCACCCGAACACGCTGCCGGGCAAGCCGGGTGATCCGGGGCCGGTCACGGCGAACTAAGGGTTCATCCCGATCGGCGGGCAGGGCAGTCCAGCGCCCCGCCCGCCGGTTCCCCCCATCCTCATTCCCGAAATCAGGTGTGTCATGCTGCGATTTCTGGCCGTCCGGCTGTTGCAGGCGATTCCGGTGCTGATCGTGATGAGCATCATCACCTTTGCCATCATTCAGGCCCCGCCGGGGGATTATGGTGACTTCATCCGCACCAACATGATCACCCAGGGCAACGCCAGTCAGGAGGCTGCCACCAAGGCCGCCGAGGCCTACCGCGTGGCGAACGGGCTGAATGACCCGATGGCGGCGCAGTACGTCCGCTGGATCTGGGGCATCGTGTCGCGCGGTGATTTTGGCCAGAGTTTCCTGTACAACAAACCGGTGCTGGATGTGATCAGCGCCCGCCTGCCCAAGACCATCGCCATCGCCTTGGTCTGCCACATTCTGGCATCGGTTCTGGGCATCAGTTTCGGCATCATCGCGGCGACCCGGCAATATAGCTGGATCGACACGGTGCTGTCCTTTGTCGCTTTCCTGGGCATGA
Organism: Rhodobacterales bacterium; assembly: GCA_043738565.1. GTDB lineage: Bacteria > Pseudomonadota > Alphaproteobacteria > Rhodobacterales > Rhodobacteraceae > Stagnihabitans. The sequence continues at coordinate 5,375 of JAYUGA010000064.1, read as the reverse complement.
CGGTGCCGCGGTTTCTGCTGGCGCTGATCATTCTGTATATCCTGGCCTACAAGCTGAACGTGCAGGAGATCGGGTCGTTCTTTTCGTCGAGATACGGCGGACAGTTGTGGTTTCCCGGCGGTTTCGCCTTCAACTGGGGGAAGGCGTGGAACCTGATCCAGCATATCTGGCCGGTGGTCGCCGTCGCCACGATTGGCGGGCTAGCCTATAACATGCGGGTCATGCGCGCCAACCTCCTGGACACGCTGAACATGCAATATGTCGAGACCGCACGGGCCAAGGGGTTGAGCGAGGGCAAGGTCATCCTGCGCCATGCGGTGCCGAATGCGCTGCATCCCTTGGTCGCCTATCAGGGGGTTGTGCTGCCCTACATGCTGACCGGCGAGATCGAAGTGGCCATCGTCTTTGGTCTGGCCACGATCGGCCCGGCCATCGTCGGCTCGATGGCGATTGGCGACGTGTTCGTGACCGCCAGCCTGCTGCTGGTGCTGGGGGCCACGCTGATCATTGGCAACATCATCGCGGATCTGCTGCTGGTGGCACTTGATCCGCGCATCCGGGTGGGGAGCGACGCATGACGACGACGCATGAAGGCGAGGCCGCCGACGACCGGATTTCTTCTGCGCCCACCGCCAGCCAAGGCTATTTCGCGCTGGTGTGGCGGCGGTTCAAACGGTCGATCCCGGGCATGTTCGGGCTGACGCTGGTGGGACTGCTGCTGGTCATAGCCGTTTTTGCTGAATTCGTGGCGCCGATGGACCCGAACGCGCCGACCGCCAGCTTCGCGCCGCCCGACCATATTTCGTTCTTTACCAAGGATGGCTTCACCCTGTGGCCGGTGGCCTATTCCATCACCGAGGGCACCGCACTGGACCCGGTGACATTCCAGCCGCTGATGGGGCCGGATATGGACCATCCGCGCAGCATTGTGCTGTTTGCCAAGGGGGTGGAGTTTTATCTTTGGGGCCTGATCCCGATGAATCGACATCTGATCGGGGTGTCGGACGGGTCGCCCTTGCACCTGCTGGGGACTGACAAGCTGGGCCGCGATATTCTAAGCCGGGGGGTGTTCGGCAGTCGGCTGACGCTGATGATCTCGCTGGTGTCGATCACGCTGATCACCATCATCGGCACGCTGCTGGGGATTACCTCGGGCTATATCGGCGGGCGGTTTGACATGTGGTTTCAACGCTTTGTCGAGGTGATCCTGGCCTTTCCGCAGCTGCCTTTGTATCTGGCGCTGGCGACGCTGATCCCGCCCACGGCGCCGAGCTATCTGTTCATCAGCTTTGTCATTCTGGTGATCGTCGGTCTGGGATGGGCGCAGTTAAGCCGCGAGGTGCGGTCGAAGACGATGGCGCTGGCGCGGGTCGACTATGTGCGGGCGGCGGTGGCGGTCGGGGCGTCTGATGGCCGGATCATCACGCGGCATATCCTGCCCAACGTGCTGAGCCATGTCATTGTCGCGGTAACGCTGGGGATTCCGACGATCATCCTGTTGGAAAGTTTCCTCGGGTTCCTGGGCTTTGCGGTGAAGCCGCCGCTGATTTCCTGGGGGTTGATGTTGCAAGATGCCCAGACGTTTTCGGTGATCGGATCGTATCCGTGGATCCTGTCACCGGTCGGTTTCGTGTTGTTGGCGGTGTTTTCGTTCAACGCGTTGGGCGATGGCCTGCGCGATGCCGTAGACCCGTATTGAGGGGATGAAGATGCTAGATTCTGGCAACACTTCTGGCGACATGGTAATCGACGCCCGCAATGTCGGGGTCAGTTTCAAGGTGCTGGGCGGCGTCGTCGAGGCGGTGCGCGATGTGTCGTTCCAGTTGCACAGGGGCCAGACGATTGCCCTGGTCGGCGAGTCGGGGTCGGGCAAGTCGGTGACGGCGCGGGCGATCATGCGGCTGTTGTCGAAGCGGGCCTTCGTGTCGGACAAGACCGAGATCATCTATGACGGCAAGAACATGGCGCGGTTGCCGCAAGACGAGATGCGACATCTGCGCGGCAACCGGCTGACGATGATCTTTCAGGAGCCGATGAGTTCCCTGAACCCGGTTTATACCGTGGGGGCACAGATCGTCGAGGTGTTGCGCATTCATCAGAAGATGAGCAAGGCCGCCGCATGGGCCAAGGCGATTGCGCTGCTGACCGAGGTGCAGATCCCGGACCCCGAGGCACGGGTGCGGCAGTATCCGCATCAGTTGTCGGGCGGGCAGCGGCAGCGGGTAATGATCGCGATGGCGCTGGCCAACAAACCCGATGTGCTGATTGCCGACGAGCCCACCACGGCGCTGGACGTGACGGTGCAGGCGGAGATTCTGGGGCTGATCAAGGCGCTGAAGGAAAAGACCGGGATGGCGGTGATCCTGATCACCCATGATCTGACGGTGGTGAAGCAGTTCGCCGACCATGTTTATGTGATGCAACACGGTGTGGTGCGCGAAGAGGGCCCGACCGCGCAGATTTTCGGCAACCCGCAGCATCCTTATACCAAGCGGCTGTTGGGTGCCGAACCCAAGGGCCGCGCCGATCCGGCGGAGGTCAGTTCGGAAACCGTGCTCTCGGGCAAGAATGTCCGTGTCACCTATACTTTGCGGAAGGGCGGCGCGTTCCGCGGCACCTATCACGCCTTGCAGGCGGTGGATGGGCTTAGTCTCGACCTGAAACGCGGCGAGACTTTGGGGCTGGTTGGTGAAAGCGGATCGGGCAAGACCACATTCGGGCAGGCATTGCTGCGGCTGAACAAGCTGACCGGTGGCGAGATCACGTTTCTGGGCCAGCGGATCGAGAAGTACGACCGCGGCCAGATGAAGCCGCTGCGGTCGCGGATGCAGGTGGTGTTTCAGGACCCGTTTGCCAGCCTCAATCCCCGCATGTCGGTGCGGCAGCTGATCGAGGAAGGGCTGATCGTCAACGGCATCGGCAAGAACAGTGCTGACCGGATCGAGCGGGTGAAGAAAGCGCTGCGCGATTCCGGCCTGCCCGACACGATCCTGCCGCGCTTTCCGCATGAGTTTTCCGGTGGTCAGCGGCAAAGGCTGGCCATTGCGCGGGCGATTGCGCTGGAGCCGGAGTTCATTCTGCTGGATGAGCCGACCTCGGCACTGGATTTGTCGGTGCAGGCGCAGATCATCGAATTGCTGCGTCAGTTGCAACGCGACCGCGGCCTTTCGTATCTGTTCATCAGCCATGACCTGAAAGTGGTGCGGGCTTTGTGCCACCGCGTCATCGTCATGCAGAACGGCAAGATTGTGGAAGAGGGGCCGGTGCAGGACGTGCTGGAAAACCCCGCGACCGACTATACCAAGCGCCTTGTGCGCGCCGCATTCGAAATCGCAACCTGAAGGCAAGATCATGGGCAAGACTATTATCACATTCATCGGCGCAGGCTCTGCCGTATTCACCAAGAACATTGCGGGCGACATCCTCAGCCGCCCGGCGCTGGCCGACGCCGAGGTCCGTCTGATGGACATCAACCCGGAACGGCTGGCGGAGAGCCAGATCATCGTCGGCAAGCTGGCGCAGACCCTGGGCGGCAAGGCGGTGGTGAAGACCTATTCGAACCAGCGGCAGGCGCTGGCGGGCACCGATTTCGTGGTGTGCTGTTTTCAGGTCGGCGGCTATGACCCCTGCACCATCACCGATTTCGAGGTGCCGAAGAAGTTTGGCCTGCGCCAGACGATTGCCGATACGCTGGGGATCGGCGGCATCATGCGCGGCATCCGCACCGTGCCGGTGCTGTGGTCGATCTGCGAGGACATGATGGCCGTCGCGCCCAATGCGATCATGATGCAATACGTCAATCCGATGGCGATCAACACCTGGGCGATTGCGGCGAAATATCCCAAGGTCCGGCAAGTCGGGCTGTGCCATTCGGTGCAGGGCACGGCGTATGAGCTGGCCCGCGATCTGGACATTCCGGTGGAGGACATCCGCTACCGCGCTGGTGGCATCAACCACATGGCGTTCTACTTGAACTTTGAACACCGCCAGCCGGACGGGTCGTACAAAGACCTGTATCCGGCCCTGAAGCTGGGTTACCGCGAGGGGCGGTTCCCCAAGCCGTCGCACTGGAACCCGCGTTGCCCGAACAAGGTGCGCTACGAGATGCTGACACGGCTGGGGTATTTCGTGACCGAAAGCTCCGAGCATTTCGCGGAATACACCCCGTGGTTCATAAAACGCGACCGCCCGGACCTGATAGAACGGTTCGGCATTCCCTTGGACGAATATCCGGTGCGCTGTGTCGAGCAGATTGCGCGGTGGAAGAAGGAGGCGGAAACGCTGAAAACCGCCAACACGATCGAGGTCAAGGAAAGCCATGAATACGCCAGCCAGATCGTCAATTCGGTGGTGACGGGCGAACCTTCGGTGATCTATGGCAACCACGGCAACAAGGGCTTTATCCCGCAATTGCCCGATGGCTGTGCGGTCGAGGTGCCGACGCTGGTGGACCATATGGGCCTGCAACCCACTGTTGTGCGGGACATTCCGCCGCAGCTGATCGCACTGATGCGGACCAACATCAACGTGCAGGATCTGACGGTGCAGGCGCTGCTGACGGAGAACCCCGAGCATATCTATCACGCCGCGATGCTGGACCCGCATACCGGGGCGGAACTGGATCTGGATCAGATCTGGGCGCTGACCCATGATTTGCTGGTGGCGCATGGCGACTGGCTGCCGGAATGGGCGCGGGTGCCAATGCGCAAGGCGGGTTGAGAGGGCAGGAGTGGGGGTTTCACACCCTCGCACCCCCGTGGGATATTTGGACCAAGGTGTATGGGTAACGGCAATGGCGCAGAATTGGCCCAGACATATCGTCATCGTGGGGGGTGGCACCGCAGGGTGGCTGGCAGCGATGATGCTGTCGGATGTAGCCTTGCGGAAGAAAACCGGGACGCGCGTAACGGTGATTGAGTCCTCGAAGATCGGCGTGATCGGGGTTGGCGAAGGCTCAACGGCGGTGTTCCGCCAGATGCTGCGGCATTTCGGGCTGGATGAAGAGGAGTTCCTGCGCGAGACCGGGGCGACGATCAAATACGGCATCCGGCATCGGGACTGGCGGCGGTTGGGCCATAGCTATGACGGGCCGATCGACACGCCGCAGCTGGTGGCGGGCGGGGCTGATCTGGACACCTATGCCGTGGCGGCGGGGCGTTCGGTGGGCGAGGCGCATCTGTTCCAGCACCTGCTGAATGGTCGCAAGGGGCCGTTCGCGCTGAAGGATGGCCGCAGGGTGGCGGCGGGGCCGTTCCATTATGCGTTCCATTTCGATCAGGCTTTGGTCGGGGCCTGGCTGCGGCGCAAGGCCAGGGGAATTGCCTTGATCGACGATCAGGTGGTGGGGGTGGAGAAGGGCTGCGACGGGATTGCGG
>JAYUGA010000063.1:0-17042 GCA_043738565.1 Rhodobacterales bacterium | reverse complement strand
AGGGGCGATGAACAGGCGGTGGTGCCGGTGCATCGCGTGGTGCCGGTCGATGCGACCGGGGCGGGTGATCTGTTTGCGGCGGGGTTCCTGTATGGCATAGCCACCGGGCAATCGCTGGCGATCTGCGGGCGGATGGGCTGCGTCGCGGCGGCAGAGGTGATCAGCCATTACGGCGCAAGGCCCGAGGCGGATTTGAAGGCGCTGTTCCGCAAGGACAGGTTGATCTGACGGAATGGTGCGTGAAACCACACACCTGCACTCTGTCGCCACGGGTAGGGTGCGTGGTTTCACGCACCATTGGCCTACTCACCGAGTTTGGCGTGAACTTCGTCCAGATCAACCTCGGCCAGGGGCATCTTGTTGGCCGGGTTGTCGAAATCGTATTTGAAGCACTGGAAGTCGCGCTTGTAGATTTCCCACATGAGGTGCATCGACAGATCGTCGAAATAATCCTCGACCGGATGCAGGCGGGCCGGGCCGTGACCCTCGCTTTCGTTGAAGCGGGGAATGGTTTTCAGGTCGATCTTGTGTATCGGCTTCATCTTCTTGACGACCGTCGCCATGCCTTCGTCGAACTTTTCGGTGAAGAAGATCTGGTTGTAGCGCCCGCCATTGACGATGAAGGTCGAGACATGGCCCGCCATCGCCGACCAGTGGATGTCCGGCTCCATCGGTTTTTTGAAACGGATGGTGTCGCGCACGAACAACAGGAAGCGGCGGAAGCTTTTGATCTGGTCAAACTCCTGCTTGCCATCGTCGCCGCCCACCTCGATGCCGTATTTCTGAATGATCAAGGGCACGAGATTGCCGCGATAGCGTTTGCCGTTGCGCTGAATGCCGCAGATCTTGTCGAAGAACGACGACAGAACCCGCGCGTAGGGGTTGCGCACGCAGGTAAAGCTGTAAATCTTGTGACCCTTGACCGCCTTTTCGATCACCGGCTGGCTCGCCTCCATCGACCATTTGTGCATCCCCGCCGCCGCGTCATGGACGTCGCCATCGAAGAATTCGCCATGATCGGCGTAGTACATGATCTGGCCGATGGTCGAGCAGGCGCATTTCGGCACCACGCGGTAGACCACGCTTTCACTTTCCGTCATCCAGGTGCCGGGAAAACCCATGAAACAGCGACTCCTTGGTCTGTTGTGGCATCTCTTGCGGGTGCCGCCCAAAACTAGCGGTAAAAAAGCAAAGAAACTCTGTCTTTTCAATGTCTGATAAAGCTATCTAGGGCAACTACGACCTACCCATACGCCAAAGTGACCCCCAAATGGCAAAAATCGCCTATATCCTGTTGTGCCACAAGGACCCCGAGGGGATCATCGCGCAGGCCCAGCGCCTGACGGTGGCGGGTGATTGCATCGCGATCCATTTCGATGCGCGCTCGAAGCGTGAGGATTTCGACAAGATCAACGCGGCTTTGTCGACCAACCCGGCGGTGACCTTCGCCACGCGGCGGATCAAATGCGGCTGGGGGGCGTGGAGCCTGGTGCAGGCCACGATCTATGCGGTCGAGGCTGCGGTGGAGGCGTTTCCGCGCGCCACCCATTTCTACATGCTGTCGGGCGACTGCATGCCGACAAAGACGGCGGAATATGCCCATACTTTTCTGGACCGCACCGAGGTTGACTATATCGAAAGCTTCGACTTCTTTTCCAGCGACTGGATCAAGACCGGGATCAAGGAGGAACGGCTGATCTATCGGCACTGGTTCAACGAGCGGACCCACAAGAAGCTGTTCTATGCGTGGATGAATTTGCAGCAGCGGCTGGGTCTGGCCCGCAAGGTGCCGCAGGACATTCAGATGCAGATCGGCAGCCAATGGTGGTGTCTGCGGCGGCGGACGGTGGAATGGGTGCTGGATTTCATCCAGAACCGCCGCGACGTGATGCGGTTCTTTCGCACGACCTGGATCCCGGACGAGACGTTTTTCCAGACCATCGTGCGCCATCTGGTGCCGGAACATGAGATCAGAAGCCGCACGCTGACCTTCCTGATGTTCACCGACTACGGTATGCCGGTCAGCTTTCACAACGACCACTACGACCTGCTGCTAAGCCAGGACTATCTGTTCGCCCGCAAGATCAGCCCGGATGCCCGGGATTTGCGCGAACGTCTGGGCAAGTTATATGCGGCGCGCGGGGTGCATTTCGGCATTTCGGGCGAGGGGCGCACGTTATACAAATTCCTGGCCGGACGCGGCCGGATCGGGCGGCGGTTTGCACCACGGTTCTGGGAATCGGAAAGCTCTCTGGGCCGCGAGCGCACCTTGCTGATGGTGACCTGCAAGAAATGGCATGTCGCCAAGCGGCTGGTGGACCGGGTGCGTCAGGTGACGAACATGCCGGCGGTGGACTATCTGTTCAACGAGGCGTCCACGCCGCTGCCCGATCTGGGCGGCATCCAGACCACTTTGGAGAAACGCACGCGGCATCGGCGGGCCTTGGTGCGGATGCTGTTTGACTACTGGCAGACCGACAAGCTGATCGTCTGCATCGACCCGGCCAACACCGACCTCATGCAGGATTTTTACAACGACAGGGCCAAGGTCCGGCTGTTGGAGATCGACTGCGAATTCACCGACGATTACCTGATTGGTCATGCGCGGCGGGTAGGGCTGGCTGGCGACCGCAGCCCGCAAGAGGTGATTGACCGGCTGCTGCCGACGATCCGCTATGACGTGAAGTTTGAAAGCGACCGGATCCGCGACGCCGGTTTCACCGGGTTCGGGCGGATCAGGCAGGCGGCGACGGTGGATGAAAACACCGTGCCTCTGGCGGAATTTCTTGATATTCCCGTCGAAAAGGCGCGAGAGATTGCGGCGACCGAATATCTGTTTGTGGACTGAGCCATGCACATTTACGACCCAACCAATATCTTCGCCCGCATCCTGCGCGGCGAAATTCCGAACAAGACGGTGCTGGAAACCGCCAATACTCTGGCGTTCCACGACATTCATCCGCAGGCGCCGGTACATGTGCTGGTGATCCCCAAAGGGCCTTATGTCACCTTCGACCATTTCGCCGCCAAGGCCTCGGTCGAAGAACTGGTGGATTTCCACCGCACTGCCGCGGCGGTCTGTGCGATGCTGGGGATAGCGCCGGGCGCGGGTTACCGCACGATCAGCAATGCCGGGGCGCATGGCATGCAGGACGTGCCGCATTATCATGTGCATATCCTGGGCGGGCGTCCGCTGGGGCGGCTCGTCGATCGGGCCGACACCTAAACCGCATGGATCGGGTCGCAGGCGGGCTGCGGCGGGTGGCAAGAGGGCTTCCAGCAAGGAGGCCATCATGCCCATCACGTTCAACCCCATTCCCACCGCCATCGTCCGCGCCTGTCAGGCCGGCGGGCCGGATGCCAATGGCCAGGTGCCGGAGCGCAAGCCGTCGGATGGCGCGGGCAATCCGTGTCGCCATTGCCTGAGGTCGATCCCGCAAGGGGCCGAAATGCTGGTGCTGGCGCACAGGCCCTTTCCGGCGTTGCAGCCCGATGCCGAGCTGGGGCCGATCTTTCTGTGTGCCAACGCCTGTGCGGCTGGGGGCGGCGAGGAGGTGCCCGAAGTGCTGGACTCGCCAGAGTATATTGTCCGGGGCTATGGGCCGGATGACCGGATCGTCTATGGCACCGGCGCAGTGGTGTCGACCGGGCGGCTTGTGGCAGAGGCGGAGGCGCGCCTGGCGGATGCGCGGGTGGCCTCTGTCCATGTGCGGTCGGCGCGGAACAATTGCTATCAGGTCAGGGCGGATCGGCGCTGACGCCGGGAGCCGAAGATCTTTCGACGAAAAATCTTCTCTGGCACGGAGGGGATGCCGGAGCCTTTTTTGTGCAGCAGCACCCAGACTTCGCTTGCGTTGGGGTTAGCGTCGAGTCTGTCGGACCAGTCTTCCGGCGTGGCGAAGGGGACGGGGTCGCTCAATGCGCCGCCGCCCAGTTTGCCCCGTGCCCCGCCTCCACAATCAGTGGCACTTTCAGATGGACTGCGGGGTGCGCCGCACCTTCCATCGTGGCTTTGGCAGCCTTGATCAGGGCGTCGGCGGCGCCTTCGTCCACCTCGAACAGCAGTTCGTCGTGGACTTGCAGCAGCATCCTGGCAGGCAACTCCCTGATCGCATCGGGCATGCGGATCATGGCGCGGCGGATCACGTCGGCCGCCGTCCCTTGTATGGGCGCGTTGATCGCGGCGCGTTTGGCGAAGCCTTGGGCCGGGCCCTTGGCGTTGATTTCGGGGGTGTGGATTTTGCGACCGAACAGGGTCTGGACGTAGCCATTGCTCTGGGCGAAGGCAATCGTGACGGCCATGTATTCCTTGATGCCAGGGAAGCGCTGGAAATAGCGGTCGATGAAGCCCTGCGCCTCGGCCTTCGGGATCCGCAGGTTGCGGGCGAGGCCGAAGCCGGAAATGCCGTAGATCACCCCGAAATTGATCGCCTTGGCCTGACGGCGGATATCGGAAGTCATCTGGTCGAGGGGGACGTTGAACATCTCGGAGGCGGTCATGGCATGGATGTCGATGCCGTCCTTGAAACTTTTCTGGAGGGCGGGGATGTCGGCGATGTGGGCCAGAATCCGCAGTTCGATCTGGGAATAGTCCAGTGACACCAGAACCTTGCCCTTGGGGGCGACAAAAGCTTCACGGATGCGGCGGCCTTCTTCGCTGCGGACCGGGATGTTTTGCAGGTTGGGGTCGGTGGAGGCGAGGCGGCCGGTGATGGCCCCGGTGATGGAATAGGAGGTATGGACGCGGCCGGTCTCAGAGTTGATGTGGTCTTGCAGCGCGTCGGTGTAGGTCGATTTCAGCTTGGCAAGCTGCCGCCAATCCAGCACCACGCCGGGCAGCTTGTGTTCGGTGGCAAGGTCTTCCAGCACATCCGCGCCAGTGGCATAGGCCCCGGTCTTGCCCTTTTCACCGCCCGGTAAGCCCATCTTGTCGAACAGGATTTCGCCGAGTTGCTTGGGCGAACCGACGTTGAAGGGGCCACCGGCCAGTTCGTGAATCTCCGCCTCCAGCCGCGCCATCTTTTGCGCGAAGGCGTTGGACATGCGGCTAAGGGTATCGCGGTCAACCTGAATTCCCGCCATCTCCATCTCGGCCAACACGGGCACCAGCGGGCGTTCGAGGGTCTCATACACCGTGGTGACGCGGGCGCGGTGCAGCATCGGTTTGAAGAGCTGCCACAGGCGCAGGGTGACGTCGGCATCCTCGGCGGCGTATTTGACCGCCTGGTCGATGGGAACGCGGTCGAAGGTGACCTGGGTCTTGCCGGAGCCGATGAGATCCTTGATCGGAATCGGTTTGTGGTCGAGATAGGTTTCGGACAGGTAATCCATGCCGTGGTTGTGCAAGCCGGCATGCATGGCGTAGGACATCAGCATGGTGTCGTCGATCGGCGATACCTGAATGCCAAGACGGGCGAAAATCTTGGCGTCGTATTTCATGTTCTGACCGATTTTCAGAACCGCACTATCCTCCAGCAGGGGTTTCAACAGGGTTAACGCCGCGTCCAGCGCCATCTGGCCTTCGGCGAGTTCGGTGCCGCCGAACAGATCGCCCGCGCCCTTCTTGTGGCCGACCGGGATATAAGCGGCAGTGCCCGCTTCGGATGACATTGAAATTCCGACGATTTCAGCCTGCATTTCGTCAAGCGAGGTGGTTTCGGTATCGACGGCGAGATAGCCCTTGTCGCGGGCGCGGGCGATCCAGTCGGACAGGGTGGCGGCGTCGCGGATGCAGGTGTAGGCAGCGGGGTCGAAGGGCAGGCGGTTGTCCTGCGGCTTTTCGTCATGCGCCCCGGCGACTTCGTAACCCTTTGACTCGTCGATCGCTGGGGCGGCGATGTTCAGTTTGGCGGCGATGCGGGTGGAGAGGGTACGAAACTCCATCCTGGACAGGAATTCCATCAGCGCGGCGGGATCGGGTTTGCGGACCTGAAGTTCGTCCAGCGTGACGGTGACGGGGGTATCCAGTTTCAACTGAACCAGTTGGCGGGACAAGAGAATTTGCGGGACGAAATTGGTCAGGGCTTCGCGGCGTTTGGGTTGCTTGATTTCGGATGCGCGGGCAAGCAGGGTGTCGAGGTCGCCGTATTCCTGGATCAGGAGCGCGGCGGTTTTCAGGCCAATACCCGGTGCGCCGGGGACGTTGTCGACGCCATCCCCCGCGAGGGATTGCACATCGACGACCCGCGCCGGGTCGACGCCGAACTTTTCGAAGACCTCTTCGGGGCCGATGGGTTTGTTCTTCATCGGGTCAAACATGCCGATGCCGGGGCCGACAAGCTGCATAAGGTCTTTGTCTGACGAGATAATTGTGCATTCGCCGCCTGCGGCCTGAGCCTGCAGGGCGAGGGTGGCCATGATGTCGTCGGCCTCATATCCCGGCATCTCGATGCAGGCGATGTTGAAGGCGCGGGTGGCGTCGCGGGTCAGCGGGAACTGCGGGCGCAGGGCTTCGGGCAGCGGCGGGCGGTTGGCCTTGTACTGGTCATAAAGGTCGTTGCGGAAGGTGTGGGCACCGGCGTCGAAGACGACGGCGATATGGGTAGCGGCGACCTTGCCGGTGCTGGAGGACAACTCCCCCCAGATCAGGTTGCAGAACCCGGCGACAGCCCCCACCGGTAGACCATCGGACTTGCGGGTCAGCGGCGGCAAAGCGTGGTAGGCGCGGAAGATGAATGCCGAGCCGTCGATGAGGTGGAGGTGATGGCCTTTGCCGAATGTCATGGAGCGCCCCGCTGGATTTGGGCCAGTATTGCCATGAAGGCGGCGGCAGTTCTACCGCGCTTTAGTGGTCGTCGTCGGCGTGGGCGCGATCAATCTCGTAGCGTTTGTCGCAATAGCCGCAGGTGACGAAGCCGGGATCTTCGGGGATGGTCAGCCAGACCCTTGGATGGCCCAGGCCGCCTTCACCACCGTCGCAGGCGATTTTCCAGTGGGTGACGAGCTGGGTTGCGGGCATGGCTGCGGGCATGGGCGGTCCTTTGGTGTAGGTTTCGGGGCAGGATAGCGGATGGGCGGGGCGGGGCAAGGGGGTTGCCGGGCGGTGGTCTTGTTCGGGTCTTTCCTGCGTCTTCTTTCCGTCTCTAGATTTTTGGCGACGGATCGGTGCCAAACTTTGGCGCGGATCGGCCTTTGGCTCGCGTCGGACCGGGGGCGCTTCGCCCCCCGGACCCCCCGAGGATATTTAGGGACAGAAAATGTGGGGAGAAGCTCAGACCCCGATCAGCCGGGAATGCGCCTTCAGAGCCGCGAGCCATGCCAGGCCATGCACGGTGGCGCGGGCGGGGCGGTATTCGGCGGCGACCCAGCCTTTGTAGCCCATCGCGTCGAGGTCGCGTAGCAGCGAGGTCAGGTCGAAGCCGCCACCGCCGGGTTCGGCGCGGGTCGGGAAGCCGGCGATCTGGACGTGGTTCACCAGCGCCTTATGCTTGTCCCACACGGCTTGCGCGTCGCCGTGGATGCGGGCGGCGTGCCAGAGGTCGAATTGCAGGCCGATGCGGGGGTTGTCGAGGTCGCTCAGGATGCGGGCGGCCTGGTCGAAGTCGTTCAGGAAATAGCCGGGCATGTCGTCGGCATTCAACGGCTCGATGCAGATCGTCAGGTCAGGGGCTTGCGCCGCCGCCCAGCCCAGGTGTTCGGTGTAAAGCTGGGTCGCTTCTGGCCCGCGGGCGACACCGGCCATGATATGGACGCGGTCGGCATTCCAGCGGGTCGCAAGGTCGGCGGCGCGCAGGAAGCCGTCGCGGAAGCGCGACTCCAGACCGGGGACGGCGGCGTGGCCCCGGTCGCCTGCGGCCCAGTCGCCGGGCGGGGTGTTGATCAGCGCCAAGGGCATGCCGGCGATGGCGGTGGCGTAGTCTTTGGCCGGGAAGTCGTAGGGGAACAGGATTTCGATGCCGTCAAACCCGGCCTGCTGGGCAAGGCCGGGGCGGTCGAGGCTGGGCACCTCGGTGAACAACATGGTGAGGTTGGCGGCGTATCTGGGCATCAGGGCAATTCTGCGGAACGGATGATGGGGAAGAATTGGCCATATGACCAGAGGCCGAACCAGCTTTCATCGGAATGGGGTTGGTGGCAACCCAATTCGATCAGACGGTAGAATGACTTGCGGTCAATCAGGGCATTCAGCCCGGCGCGGACGTGGATATAGGGGCTTGGCTCGCCGGTTTCGTCGATTTTCACGGTGATCGGGTGGGCGGCGTCGGCGGCGACTTCATCCTCGGTTCTGGTGGTGAAGGTAAGGCATTGGTCGTGGCCCGCGCCGGTGGCGGTGAAATCGACGGCAAGGAGGGGGGCGTCATCGACGCGGATGCCGACTTTCTCAACCGGGGTGACGAGGAAATAGGCGTCGCCTTCCTTTTTCAGGATCGAGGCGAACAGTTTGACGAGGGGCGCGCGGCCCATCGGGGTGCCGAGGTAAAACCAGGTGCCGTCGCGGGCGATGCGCAGATCGATATCGCCGCAGAACGGCGGATTCCACAGATGCACCGGCGGCGGGCCTTTGACGGCCCTGACCTGTTGCAGCAAACCTTCTGCCGAGGGCTTCACGATCATTTTCCTTGGCGAAACCTTTTGGCATTTGTGCATCGGGCCGTGACCCGCTCTAATGGCACATATAACCACCTTGGGAGCAATGCCATGACCGAAGCTAACCTTGTCGCCGAGATTGAAGCCTTGGGCGACAAGTTGGGGCTGGCGCGGACGCAGATCAACCGGCGGTTCATCGGGCAGGAGCGGGTGGTGGAACTGACCTTGGCGGCGTTGCTGTGCGGCGGCCATGCGCTGCTGGTGGGCTTGCCGGGACTGGGCAAGACGCTGCTGGTCGATACGTTATCGACGGTGATGGGGCTGCGGGCCAACCGCATCCAGTTCACGCCGGACCTGATGCCGGCGGATATTCTGGGGTCGGAAGTGCTGGATGTGGCCACGGACGGCTCGCGCAGTTTCCGCTTCATCGAGGGACCGGTGTTTTGCGAATTGCTGATGGCGGATGAGATCAACCGGGCCTCGCCGCGCACCCAATCGGCGCTGTTGCAGGCGATGCAGGAGCGCGAGGTGACGATTGCGGGCCAGCATCGGCCGTTGGGGCGGCCCTTCCATGTTTTGGCGACACAAAACCCGATCGAGCAGGAGGGGACCTATCCTTTGCCAGAGGCGCAACTGGACCGGTTTCTGGTGCAGGTCGATGTCGCCTACCCGACGCGCAGCACCGAGCGCGATATTCTGCTGGCGACGACGGGGGCAATCTCAACAGAGGCGGCGGGCGTCTTCAGCGGGGCAGAGCTGCTGGCGGCGCAGCTGGTGATCCGGCGGATGCCGGTAGGCGACAAGGTGGTCGAGGCGATCCTGGATCTGGTGCGGTCGTGTCGTCCGGGGGAGGCCGAGGGCAGCGAGTTGGCGGGGGTGCTGAGCTGGGGACCGGGGCCACGGGCGGCGCAGGCTCTGATGATGATGGTGCGGGCGCGGGCGTTGTTGCAGGGGCGGTTGGCACCGAGTGCCGAGGATGTGGCGGCGCTGGCACGGCCGGTGCTGGAGCATCGGATGTCGCTGTCGTTTCAGGCGCGGGCGCGGGGTGAGACGCTGTATGGCGTGATCGACCGGGTGGCGGGGCGGGTGCTGGGGCTTGAGGCTGCCGCGTGAGCGAGGTTTTTGATCTTCGGGCGCGGGCGGAGGCGCTGGGGCAGAGCCTGCCGCCATTGCTGGCCGAGGCGGAGCATTTGGCCGCTACGGTGATTTTGGGCGAGCATGGCCGCAGGCGGGCGGGGATGGGCGATGATTTCTGGCAGTACCGCCCGGCGCATCCCGGCGATCCGGCGCGGTCGGTCGATTGGCGGCGCTCGGCGCGGTCGGATGCGCATTTCGTGCGGGAGCGCGAATGGCAGGCGGCGCAAAGCGTGATGCTGTGGGTCGATCCGTCGCGCTCGATGGGGTTTTCCGGCGATGCCGGGCGGGCGTCCAAGGCGGACCGGGCGCGGCTGCTGGCGCTGGCCCTGGCGGTGTTGTTGTTGCGCGGTGGCGAGCGGGTCGGGCTGGCGGGGCAGGGCGTGCCGCGGGCCGGGCGGGCGCAGATGTTGCGGCTGGTGGAGCGGTTGTCACTGGCGCCGCCGGGCGCGGATTATGGGGTGCCGGAGGAGGATGGGCTGGTTGCCAATGGCCGCGCGGTGTTCCTGTCGGATTTTCTGGGCGATATCGCCGGGGTCGAGGCGGCGCTGGCGCGGGCGGCGGACCGGGGGGTGCGTGGGCTGCTGTTACAGGTGCTGGACCCGGCGGAGGAGGAGTTTCCGTTTGACGGCCGCACGATTTTCGTCTCGATGGGCGGGTCGCTGACGCATGAGACGCAGGCGGCGGGCGATTTGCGCACCCGCTATCGGGCGCGGCTGGCGGCGCGCAAGGACCGGCTGGCGGAACTGGCGCGGCTGTCGGGCTGGGTTTACCAGACCCATCACACCGGGCAGACGGCGCAATCGGCGCTGCTCTGGGCCTATCAGGCGCTGGAGGGCGGGCGGTGATCGGCTTTGCCTCGCCGTTGTTGTTGCTGGCTTTGGTCGCGCTGCCGGTCTTGTGGTTCTTGCTGCGGGCGATTCCGCCAGCCCCGATCCGGCGCAGGTTTCCGGGGGTGGCGCTGCTCTTGGGGCTGACAGATGACGAGCGCCAGGCCGACAAGACGCCGTGGTGGCTGCTGCTGCTGCGGATGCTGGCGATTGCAGCGGCGATTACGGGCTTTGCCGGGCCGGTCTTGAACCCGCAGCCGCATCAGGCCAGCGACAGGCCGTTGCTGATATTGTTCGATGGCGGCTGGTCGGAGGCGCAGGACTGGCCGAAGCGGATTGCCCGCGCGGGCGAGTTGATTGCGCAGGCGGGGCGCGATGGCAGGCCGGTGGCGGTGGTGCGGTTAAGCGATCTGCCGCAGGCGGTGGGGTTTCAGGCGGCAGACGCCTCGGTTGGGCGGGTGAGTGCGTTGCAGCCTTTGCCGTGGCAGCCGGGCTATGCGGGTTGGGACAAGGCGCTGCCAGAGGGCGGCTTTGACAGTTACTGGCTGTCGGATGGCATTCAGCATGACGGGCGGGCTGGACTGCTGGCGGCTTTGGATCGGCATGGTTCCGTGACGGTGTTTGAAACCCCGCATCCGGTGCTGGCGCTGCGTCCGGCGGGGTTTGCCGAAGGCGCGGTGCAACTGGCGGCCTCACGGCTGAATGCGGCGGCGCAGGAGATCGAGGTGGCGGCCAAGGGGCCGGACCCTTCGGGGATCGAGCGGGAGCTGGCCAAGACCAGGATCAGTTTTGCGGCGGGCGAGACCGAGGCCAAGACCACCTTGCCGCTGCCGCCGGAACTGCGCAACCGGATCACAAGGTTCGAGATCGTCGGCCAGCGGACGGCAGGGGCGATCAGCCTGACCGATGACAGTCTGAAGCGGCGCAAGGTGGCCATCGTCTCGGATGGCAGCGCCCGCGAGGGGCTGCAATTGCTGCAACCGGCGCATTACCTGCGGCAGGCGTTGCAGCCCCTGGCGGAACTGCTGGAGGGCGGGGTGGGCGACGTTTTGCCTGCCAACCCGGATGTGATCATTCTGGTAGATGTCGCCAAGCTGACCCAGACCGAGACGGATGGCCTGCTGGAATGGGTCACGAAGGGCGGCCTATTGCTGCGCTTTGCCGGGCCGAAGCTGGCGGCAAGCGATGTCGGGCGGCTGGAGGAAGACCCGCTGATGCCGGTGCGGCTGCGCGAAGGCGGGCGGACGGTGGGCGGCGCGATGTCGTGGGACAATCCCAAGGCTTTGGCGCCCTTCGCGGAAGGCTCGCCGTTTTATGGGCTGGAGGTGCCGGGCGATGTGACCGTGACCTCGCAGGTGCTGGCGCAGCCGGACCCGGAGCTGGCGGGGCGGACGATCGCGGCGCTGGCAGACGGCACGCCGCTGGTGACGCGGAAAGCGGTGGGGCAGGGGCAGGTGGTGCTGGTCCATGTCACCGCCAATGCCGAATGGTCGAACCTGCCCTTGTCGGGGCTGTTCGTGGCGGTGCTGGAGCGGCTGGCGGTGTCGACAAGGCCCGCGCTGCCGGAACTGGCGGACCTGAAAGGCCAGGTCTGGGTGCCGGAGCGGGTGATTGATGCCTTCGGGTCAGAGGCCCGCGCCGATGAGGTGGCGGGGGTGGATGGCGCAGTGCTGGCGGCGGCGTTGCAGGCGGGGCCAAGTGCGGCACTGCCACCGGGGCTGTATGCCGGGGCGGAGCGGCGGGTGGCGTTGAACGCTTTCGGGGCCAAGACGGCGTTGCAGCCCGAGGTCTGGCCGCAGGGCACGGTGATCGAAGGGCTGACGGTGGCTACAGAGCGCTCGCTGAAGGGGCCGGCGCTGGCCTTGGCGCTTGTGTTGCTGAGCCTGGATATTCTGGCGGCGCTGTGGGTTTCGGGGCGGCTGGGCAAGCTGGGGCCGGGGGCGGCGGTGGTGTTACTGGCGCTGCTGCCGATGGCGGACCGGGCGCAGGCGCAATCAGCGGCGGACCAGCGGGCGATTGCGGCGACGCAGGGCGTGGTGCTGGGCTATGTCATCACCGGCGATGCCGCGGTCGACGCGGTGTCGCTGGCGGGGTTGCGCGGCCTGGGCGATCAGTTGTGGAACCGCACGGCGGTGGAGCCATTGGACCCGATGGCCGTGGATGTTGAAAAGGACGAACTGGCGTTCTTTCCGTTCCTGTATTGGCCGGTCACGGCGAACGTGGCTGTGCCCTCGGCGGCGGCCTATACCAGGCTGAACCGCTTTTTGCGGACCGGCGGGCTGATCCTGTTTGATACGCGGGACGGTGACATTGCCGGCGCAGGCGGGGCCTCGCCCGAGGCGCAAAGTTTGCAGCGGATTGCGGCGGGGCTGGACATTCCGGCGCTGGAGCCTTTGCCCGAGGACCATGTGCTGACCCGCAGTTTCTATCTGTTGCAGGAGTTTCCGGGGCGGTTCGCCGGCGGTGGCTTGTGGGTCGAGGCCGCCCGCCCCGATGCGGCAAAGGCCGAGGGGATGCCGTTTCGCAACCTGAACGATGGGGTGACGCCGGTGGTGATTGGCGGCAACGACTGGGCCAGCGCCTGGGCGGTGGATGATGCGGGCGGCGCGATGTTTCCGGTCGGGCGCGGCTATGCCGGGGAACAGCAACGCGAATATGCCTATCGGTTCGGGATCAACCTGGTGATGTATGTGCTGACCGGGAACTACAAATCGGATCAGGTCCATGTGCCGGCCTTGCTGGAAAGACTGGGGAAATGAGCCAGTCGGTGATCTTTGACCCGCTGCTGCCGCTGGCTTTGTTGTGGGGTCTGGCGGCGGTGGCCTTCGTGCTGCTGGCGTTCGCGCTGTGGCGCGGGCTGGCGGGCTGGGCATTGCGGGCCGTGGCGGCGGGGTTTTTGCTGGCGGCGCTGGCGGGGCCGGTGTTGCAGCAAGAAGACCGCAAGGCACTGAGTGACATTGTCATTCTGGTGGTGGACGAAAGCGCCAGCCAGCAATTGTCGGACCGCCCGGCGCAGACGGCGGCGGCGGTGGCGGCGCTCAAGGCGCGCGTCAAGGCGCTGGGCAATACCGAGTTGCGGATCGTGACACTGGGCGACGGCCGCGACAATGCGGGCACGCTGGCGATGACCGCGCTGGCCGAAGCTCTGGCGGCGGAACCCCGCGCACGGATTGCCGGGGCGATCGTGGTGACGGATGGCCAGGTCCATGATCTGGGGCTGCCCCCGGCGCTGCCCGCGCCGTTGCAGGTGCTGCTGACCGGCAAGGCGGCCGACTGGGACCGGCGGCTGGTGATCAAAAACGCACCGGCCTTTGCGATCATGGGCGAGAAGGCCAGTTTGAGCCTGCGGATCGAGGATCAGGGCCAGGTGCCGGGCGGAATCGGCGGCACGGTCGATCTGACCGTGGCACTGGACGCTGATCCGCCGACGACGTTTTCGGTGCAGGTCGGTCAGGATCTGGTGCTGCCGATCCAGTTGCCGCATGCCGGGATCAATGTGCTGCAACTGTCGGTGAAGGCCGAGGCGGGCGAGTTGACCGACCGCAACAATGCCGCCGTGGTGCAGATCAACGGGGTGCGCGACCGGCTGCGGGTGCTGCTGGTATCGGGCGAGCCGCATCCGGGCGAGCGGGTCTGGCGCAACCTGTTGAAGTCGGACCCCTCGGTGGACCTGGTGCATTTCACCATCCTGCGGCCGCCGGAAAAGCAGGACGGCATTCCGGTTTCCGAACTGTCGCTGATCGCCTTTCCGACCAAGGAATTGTTCGTCGACAAGATCAGGGATTTCGACCTGATCATCTTTGACCGCTACCGGATGCGGGGCATCCTGCCGATGAGCTATATCGACAACGTGGTGGATTACGTGAAGAACGGCGGCACCGTGCTGGTGGCGGCGGGGCCGGAGTTTGGCGAGGTGGACAGCCTGTGGCGGTCGCCACTGGCCGAGATCCTGCCGGTGGAGCCGACCTCGCAGATCATCGAACAGGGCTTTCAGCCCGCCGTGACCGATCTGGGCAAGCGCCATCCGGTGACCGAGGGGCTGGAGGCTTTGGCGCCCAAGGGCGGCTGGGGGCGGTGGTTCCGGCTGATCGAGGTCACGGCGAAGGCCGGGGCGCAGGTGGTGATGTCGGGACCGGGCGAGCGGCCGTTGCTGGTGCTGGACCGGGTTGGCAAAGGGCGTGTTGCGGTGCTTGCCTCGGATCAGGCATGGTTGTGGGGGCGCGGGTTTGAGGGCGGCGGCCCGCAACTGGAACTGCTGCGGCGGCTGGCGCACTGGATGCTGAAGGAACCCGTTCTGGAGGAGGAGAACCTGACGGCCACCGCCGTGGGGCAGGTGGTGACGTTTACCCGGCGGACGATCCTGGCGGTGCCGCCGGGCGATCTGGTGATCAGCGGGCCGGATGGGGCGGTGGTGAAGCTGGCTTTGCTGCAGGTCACTCCGGGGAAATATCAGGCGGCGTGGCAGGCGCCTTTGCTGGGGCTTTACCATCTGGTGCAGGGTGATCTGACCCGGGTGGTGGCGGTCGGGCCGTCGGCGCCGAAGGAGTTTGAACAGACGATCGCCAGCGGGGAAGCGCTGGCGCCGATCGTGGCAGCTTTGAAGGGCGGGATATTGCGGCTGGAACCCGGTGTGCCGGATCTGCGGCTGGTGCGCGAGGGGCGGCCTGCGGCGGGGCGCGGCTGGATCGGGATCACGCCGCGCGGGGCCTATGTGACCGGCGACATTCAGGTGGCGGAACTGCTACCGGGTTGGCTGTATCTGCTGCTGGCGGCACTGGCGGCGGTAGCGGCCTGGCTGGTAGAGGGGCGGCGGGGCGGTCGGGCAAGGTAAGTTTGCGGGCCGGCCGCTGGAGGGTTTCACACCCTCTACCCTCGCCAATGGTTTCTCGGACCAGTGGCGAAACATTGGCTCGACCTGTGGGATATTTCTGAGCAAATGAATGAGGGGCAAAATTTTAGATAAATTTTAGGCAGTTAGTCGAGGTCTTGCAGCATGATGGCGCGGGAATGCGAGGCGAATTCGCGGCGCAACTGGACCCCGGCGGTCAGGATCGTGGCGATGATCAGGGCTTTGGGGCCGATCAGCCAGACCAGGGCCGCCAAGGCGAAATAGATCGAATGCAGGCCGCGGTTGAAACTTTTGGCGGCGGTGATGTTGATCTCTGCCGTCATTGCGGCGCGTCGGGCGGCCTTGGGGTCTTTGGCATCGTTGGGAACGGCGGCCATCATGATGGCGCAATAGCCGAACAGCCGGTGCGACCAGACGAATTTCAACAGCGCATTGGCCAGATAAGCCACAACGACCAGCATCTTGATGCGGATCTGCGTGGTTTCCGAGCCGAGCGTCAGATCAGCCGCCAGACCTTGCAGCATCACCGCATTGCCGATCAACGCCACGCCACCGCCGATGGCGATCATCGAGGTCGAGGCGAAGAAGGCGGTGCCCTGGCGCAGGTTGTCGATCACCGAAGCGTCGAAGATGCGCGGCTGGCGGGTCAGGAATTCCTGCATCCAGCGGCGGCGGTAATCCAGCATCAGGAAGGCGACCGAGGGGCGCGCGGCGGGCGGATGTTCGGCGAGCCAGCCGGTGACGCACCAGCACAGGACCAGCAGCAGGAAAGCCGCCGTGTCCAGCGCGGTGAAATTGGCCTCAAGGCGGGCGAGCAGGTTCATGGGTCCAGTGATAGAGAGCGGGCTGTCGGCTTGCCAGTGGCAATTGCTGGTCGTAACACTTGGGGCTTGTGGGGGTGGTTTGATGGATATGCCGAAGCCAAGTGCGCGGGTGCTGGGGGCGCGGGACGCGATTGTCGCGCGGCTGCGGGCGGTGTTGCCGGACGACGCGGTGATTTCCGATCCGGCAGAGACGCGGGCCTATGAATGCGACGCTTTGACGGCTTATCGCTGTGCGCCCTTGGCGGTGGTGTTGCCGCGGACCACGGCAGAGGTTGCGGCGGTGCTGGCCGCGTGTTCGGCGATGGGGGTCAAGGTGGTGCCGCGCGGGTCGGGGACTTCGCTGGCGGGTGGGGCGCTGCCAACGGCGGATTGCGTGGTTCTGGGGGTTGCCCGGATGAACCGGGTGATCGAGACGGATTATGACAGCCGCTTTATCCGGGTGCAGTCGGGACGCACGAATTTGAGCGTGACCGGCGCGGTCGAGGCAGAGGGGTGGTTTTATGCGCCGGACCCGTCAAGCCAGTTGGCCTGCGCGATTGCCGGCAATATCGCGATGAATTCGGGCGGGGCGCATTGTCTGAAATACGGGGTGACGACGAACAATCTGCTCGGGGTCACGCTGGTTCTGATGTCGGGCGAGGTGGTGGAGATTGGCGGGCCGTGGCTGGGTGCCGACGGGATTGACCTGCTGGGGGTGATTTGCGGCTCGGAAGGGCAGTTGGGCGTGGTGACGGAAGCTGTCTTGCGGATTTTGCCGAAGCCGGAAGGCGCAAGACCGGTGCTGATGGGGTTTGACGCCAATGAGGTGGCGGGGGCCAATGAAATCGCGGGAGCCTGTGTCGCCGACATCATCAAGGCCGGGATTCTGCCGGTGGCGAT
>JAYUGA010000062.1:0-2327 GCA_043738565.1 Rhodobacterales bacterium | reverse complement strand
AAACCGGCCACCGCCGTTGCTCCGATGGTCGGATTGGCCGTGGTGCCGCCGCGCAAGGCATCAAAAGCCCCAGTGAAGCTGAACGGCACGGTGCGCGGCGTTACCTTGACGCCGACATAGATCGCGGCCGCCGGGACGGTCGTCACGCCGGGATTAATGCTGTCTGTATCGTTGGCGGGCAAGCTCTTGTAGAATGTCAGCCTGTAGCTGGCGTTGCCAGCCAAAGCGCGCGCCCCGGTGGCAAAGGTCTGCTGGTCGACAATCAGATTGGCCGCGGCGGCGGTTGCCCGGGTGATGGCATCGGACTTGCCATCCAGCTCGCCCGCGGCGGCAAGCGCCACCTGATCGGCATAGGATTGCAGCTCCGACTGGGTCGATGCATTTTGGCCGAAATCGAAGGAGAGTGCCACGATACCCAGCACAACGACCAGCGTGACCGCCCAGAACACGATGATCGCGCCCTCGTCGTCCCCCGGCAATGCCCTGATGTCGCGTCCGCTTTTCATGTCACCTTCTCGGTTCAATCGGGTAGCCAGTCGTTCGAACTGGCAAATGGCGGCGTTCCGGCCAATCGGGTCAGTTGTTGATCTCGACAATTTCCACGACATTGGCGCGCCTGACCGTCACGGTCTGCTTCGGGGCGGTCACCGGAACTGGGCTCTTGTCCTGCATCAGGTCTCGCAGACTGGTATATTCCAGCGGCTGATCGACCACGTTGTCGAGCGTGCGCAGCGTCAGGCTCAGCGACCCGGCCTTCTGCGCCAACGCCAGTTTCTGACCTTGTTCGGGCGATATTTCCACCGTGACAGTCCGCGCCACGCCAGGTTGATCGCTTTGCTGGTTGCTGTCCTGATCGACCCCCAGCACCCGGATATTCTGCAGGATCGTGACCGAGCGCAGCGTGGCGGCGTCGCCCTGGGTCAAGAGAATGTCAACGCTGTCGCCCGGGGTGACAAAGCCGCCCACGGCGGTTTCGGCATCGACCTTGATCGCCATGGCGCGGGTGTTGCGGCCAAGATTCTGCACCAGCGTGACCTTTTCGCCAAAATTCGAAACCTTGGAAGCCAGGATCAGATCACCCGCGGCCAGCGCATATTTCGTTCGCCTCGGCAGCCCACCGGCTGCGGCGAGCAGCTTGTCGATCTCGGTGAAGGCCCCGGGCGGCAGCGCCCTGCGCGGCCAGTCTTGGTAGCGCAGCATCTGCGCCTGGATCGCCTGGCCATAGCCGATATCCTGGCTTGCCACTACGATTGACACCAACTCCGAGGCCGGATCCGCGGTCACGGCGGCGGCAGTCGCAGCGGACTGGGTGTTCATATATTCGCGGGCCGCAAAGGCCGATGCTCCGGCAACAGAAACGCCAAGCAATGCGACAAAGACAGAACGGAAATCCATTTGGGCGTCTCCTTTTTAGACCACCTGTGAAAGGCCCAAGCCAATGTTCGGTGCCGAGTTTTGCGACAAGGTTTCTGCCGGGGCGCAATTTGGCGCCGTGCCAAATGACAGGCTGAGAGCCACCACGGCCTTGGCAAACCTCAAGCTTCCTTTGATCCATTCCCAGGCGTCACTTCGGTTGGCCCACCGGAATTCTCGCGCGCCGGGGCGCTAAATCGATCCCCGGCGCGGGCAGAATGGCGAGCCGCTTTCATCTTATGGATTAGGCATCACGTTGCCAGCGGCGGTCATGGCACCTTGGATTTGCGGAACCAAATATGACAGCGCGAAAGCGCCAACACCGACCGCGACCGCGACTGCGACGCCGTATTCGACCAGCGTCACGCCCTCGTCGTTATGACGGAAGCGGATCCAGAGGTTCAGAAGTTTGTCATACATTTCTAATCTCCCTAAGCGAGTTCAATGGTTCACCGGAAATCCCGGCAGCTTGCTGAACCGAGAGAGCAGCCCCGCGGCTCCCCTTTATCTTTTATTATGATTCTGCATTGCGCATCGTCTGAACAGATGAAGATTTCGCGCCCTGGTTGAATTTTCGATTGATCATACAGATTTATGACCCTTCAGCGGCTCTTCTGGCTCAAATAGCCATGGCTGCGCCACCGCAAAGGGACCGATTTTAGCCCAGCAGCAGCCGGTTACAGAACGACCGCCACCATTCCGCGCCGGGGCCGAAGCCGGGGGTGATGTGGGACCACGCTCGCGGCACTGGGCCGCCCACCTGGCTCCGCAATTCGGCGCTGGTCCTGCGGTGTTTCGGGGTCGAGGGGCTCTGTTGCACAAATCGTGAGGGATTCACTGTGTGACTCCATAGGGTTAGTCGCAGGGCATGCGCAAACCCACACCTCCGAGCTACCGCACGACGAACTGGCGCT
>JAYUGA010000061.1:0-6618 GCA_043738565.1 Rhodobacterales bacterium | reverse complement strand
TCATGTGGCATATCCTTTTCTCAGCAAGAACTGCGGCGCGTGAACAACGCCTTGATATGCCACCCAATCCCCCCGTCACCAACTTTCAGCTATAGCTCGGTCAAAATCTCCAAAGGCTGGGTCACGCTGAGCGGCGCAGTGGAATGGGACTATCAGCGCGAGGCGGCAGAGCGTGTTATCCGCGGCATGTCCGGGGTGACGGGGATTACCAATGCCGTGCTGATCAGCCCCAGAGCCAGCGCCGTCGATATCCGTGACCGGATCGAAATGGCGTTGAAGCGCGATGCCGAACTGAAGGCGTCTGCGATCCGCGTGGCAGTCGCAGACGGCACAGTGACGCTGGAAGGCAAAGTCCATTCCCTGTCCGAACGGCGCGCGGCAGAGCGGGCGGCTTGGGCAGCCCCGGGTGTGCGCAATGTGCAGGACCGGCTTTCCATTCTCTGAAGCCAGCAAGTCTCTGAAGCCAGCAAGAAATGCGCCCCGAGAATTCTCGGGGCGCAATCTTTCTATTGGCGTCCTGCCAAAGGCGGCTTGGGTTACGCCCGTTCAGGAACCACGGCCACATCGACAGCAAAGGGGCCTTTTTCACCCTCCATCTCGCGAAAGCGCAGGTGGTCGCCGACCGAAAGCCCGTCCCAGTCGCCCTGCAGACCCTCTTTCTGGAAATAGACTTCGCGCCCGTCATCCGCGCGCACGAACCCGTAGTTGAGCGCAGGTTCGATCTCGACAATCTCGCCATGCAGAACAGGCGGGTGATGCTTGACCTCCAGCGCGCCCAGTTGGCGTTTTTGTTCCTTGAGCCGGTTCTCCACCGCGCTGAACACGGCATTGACGGCCCGCGTCACATCGTCGGCCGCCTCGCCCTGGCGCACGGAATGCGCCACGGCAATGTCCGGGCCAGGAACCTCCAATGTGACGCGCACATCGAACCCACGCCCGCTGACACGGCGCTTGTGGGGCGCATTGATCACCACCCGGCATCCGATGATCCCGGAATGGAACCGGTTGAGAGCGGCGATGCGCTTGTTGATGATTGCATTGACAGCAGGCGAATGGGGCGTATTGCGCCAGGTGATGATAGGGTCCTTCTGCATTGTTTTATGCTCCGATCAGGAATGATGATCTGATACAGCGCGCGCCAGTTCACCCGCAAGCTCACGGCTTGCGGCGTGCGAGATGTCGCCAAGCGTGAGCATGCCGACCAGCCGCTTCTTCTCATTGAGCACAGGCAGGCGGCGGATCTTTTTCTGGTCCATCAGGTGGATCGCGTCCTCGACAGTCTGATGTGTCTGGCAATAGATAATGCCCGGCGTCATCACGTCGCCTGCCTTGGTGGTGCTGACTTCGCGGCCTTCCGCAATCACGCGCAAGGCCAGATCGCGGTCGGTGATCATGCCGACGAGCCGGTCATCATTGCCGACAGGAACTGCCCCGATATCATGCTTTTGCATGATCCGGGCGACTTCCTGAATCGGCGTATCGATACTGACCCAATCGGCCTTCTTGTGCATTACTTTCGAAACTTCCATTTCAACCTCCATCTGACGATTTTTTCACCTTCGCGCAGACCGCAGGAGTCGTCATTGACGCCTCTCAACGGCTGACGCCCGTGGGGTCCAGCAGAGGGCTGATCGACTGGCCAAGATGCAGGCGCAGGATCGCCTGACCGATTTCGGGGGCTACCGAAAGCTGCCGCAGCCTTTCGCCCAGCACGGCTTTTTCTGCCTGAACCGACCCGGCGGAATCAGTCACGGTGATGGAGGAAATGGCGGGATCATCGAGCCGCATCGCCGTGCCTTGGGCGAACATGGCGTGGGTGGCCAACAGGTGCACGGACTTTGCGCCATGATCCCGGCAGGCCTGCGCCGCGCGCGCCATCGTATCGCCGCCCACGATCATGTCATCGACGACCCAGACCTGACGCCCCGACACATCCCCCGCGAAATGGCTGCCCGAAATCACGCCAGCACTGCGCCGCTTTTCCATGAAGCCGAAATCGACAGGGTGCGGCGACACCTGCGCCAGCGCTTCCCGCAGCAGTTCGGCCCGTTTGATCCCGCCACCATCCGGCGACACGATGACAATCGGCGCGTCACTGCCTTGCGCCAGAATATGAGTGGTAAACAGCCGCAGGCTATCCAGATGCAACGTGCGGCACCGGAAAGCATTCTGAAAGGCCGACAGGTTGTGCACATCAAGCGTCACCACGCAATCGGTGCCCACAGCCTCGAACAGCATGGCCACATAGCGCGTGGTCACCGGGTCATGCGGCTTTGTCTGCCGGTCTTTGCGGGAATAGGCCAGATAGGGCACCACGGCAGTCAGGCGCGCCGCGCCGTGTTCGCGGCAGGTGGCGATGAAGAACAACAGCCTGCACAGCTTGTCATTGGCCGAAAGCCCCGGCTCACCCTGCAGCGAGGCCAGAATGTAAACGTCCTTGCCGCTGACACTGATCAGCGCGCGGGCCTTGTGTTCGCCCCCGGAAAACTCACGCTCTTCATGCAGCGAAAGCGGAAATCCCCCGGCGTTTGAAACGGCGTGGCCAAGGTCGGCGGAGCAGTGGAGGGCGAAGAACAACATGATTGTCACGCTGGCCCGCGCCTCTGCCATCGTCATTGACGACCGTCAATGACTGCAATCCCGACTGCGCCTAGGGTCAGACATGCGAAAATGAGGCCATCATGATTGGTACAAGTGGGTCACGGCCCCAAGTGCTCGCGGTAGGACCCGAAGTTGGCCTTGACGTCAAGCTTGCCTTCCTGCGCCAGACGTTTCCCGAAGCGCCGCCGATTGAAACACATACTGCATTCGTGTTTCTGACCCCGGAACGGGCGTTCAAGATCAAGAAGCCGGTCAACCTCGGCTATCTCGATCATCGAAGCCTTGCAGCCCGCGCGCATGTCTGCCGCGAGGAAGTCCGGCTCAGCCGGCAATTGGCGCCAGACGTGTATCTGGGGCTGGTGCCGCTGGTCACAACCAACGGGCAGCTTGCGCTTGGCGGCGCGGGTGAGGTGGTGGACTGGCTGATCGAAATGCGCAGATTGCCCGCAGACCGGATGCTCGACGAAATCCTGCGGCGAGGTGAAGTGCCGGACCGAGCGGATATTGCGGCTGCGTTCACGCTGCTTGCGGCGTTCTATGCGGCCCGCCAAGCCGATCTGCCTGGGCCAAACACTTATTTCGCGCATCTGATCCGCGAAAGTGCCGTCAACACGCGCCACTTGCACCAGATGCAGGCCCATCTGGGCGATGCAGAGGCCGTCAGACTGGGCGCGCTCGCTGAAGCCGTGATCCTGAGCCATGAAGTCGAGATTGCGCAGCGTGTTGCCGCGCGCCTGATTGTCGAGGGGCATGGCGATTTGCGCCCCGAACATGTGTGCCTTACCGCGCGCCCCGTCATCTTCGACCGGATCGAATTCGCGTCAGACATGCGGATGATCGATATATTCGACGAAGTGAACTTCCTTGGGCTGGAATGCGCGGCCCTTGGGGCGCCGTGGATCCGACCGCTGGGGTTCGAGGTGATGTGCCGCGCGGGGTTCGGCGCGCCGTCGGCAGAGCTGCAAACGGCCTATGGCATTTTTCGCTGTGTCACCCGTGCGCGGCTTTCAATCGACCATCTGCGTGATGCAGCACCGCGCACTCCCGCGAAATGGCCGACACAGGCCCGCGCCTATCTTGCCCTAGCGGCAGGATTGCTGCGCGGAGCCTGACGCCGCTCAGTGGCCAAGCGCCACTTGCCTGACCAGTGATACCAGTTGCGGCGCGGGCTCATGCGTCAGGTTGGCGATGACGGTGGCCTCGATTTTCAGTTTCAGCGCTTGCGACATTTCGGCAAGCAGCCGCTCCATCATGTCTGACGGCGAAACCACGATGAGGCTGTCGAAATCTCCGGCACGGCGATGCGCGTCCAGCAGCATAGCGACTTCGCGCGCGAATGTCTCTTCATCCTCGCGCAGCGCGTCCTGATAGTGGCGCAAGGAAGACGCTCGCTCACCTCGGGCCAAAGTGCCCAGCGGCAACGCAGACGCGCCCATTCGTGTGGAAAGCTTGAGTTGTTTCGCTCTGACCACCAGTTCAGTCGTAAGCGCGGATTGCGCCTCTTGCAGGCTGCGAATTATCCGCCCCCGCGTGGCGTTCAGGATCAGTGCCCAAATGACGTCTGCGGCCATTTCGTGGCGTCCTCTGCTTGATCGAATGGTGTCAATGTCGGGAACAGGCGCCGTCAGTGCATTGACAGTTGTCAATGAACCGGCCGGGCGCAAGCCGCAGCGTGAGAGCAGCCATAAGCGTGCAGTGAAGGAGTGTGTGGAATGGCCTACAAGAATGTTCTCTTCCGGTCGACCGCGCGCGAAAAGATCCTGCATGGCGCAAGCCAGTTGGCCGACGCTGAGCTATGCCCGAAAGTTGGTGACGGTCTGATCAGGCGGCTTTGATTTCGTGCTTGATCCCGTCGCGGAATTCAATCCCCTCGATGATTTCGGGCAGGCGATTTTGCCCGTCGAGTTTGCGCCATTTCTTCTTGGCTGAGAGCATCAGTTGATGCGTCATGGCCAGTGCCGTCTGGCGGCTGAGGCAGCCTTTGGTCTTGGTGGTTCGATGCCGGATGGTGGCAAAGGTGCTTTCGATCGGGTTCGTCGTCCTGATGTGCTTCCAGTGCTCGGCTGGGAAGTCGTAGAAGGCGAGCAGGTCGGCGCGGTCCTTGGTCAGGCATTTGGCCGCCCGGTCGTATTTCACGCCGTAAGCCTCGATGAAGAAGTCGAAGGCGGCGTTGGCCTCGGCCTTGGTCTCGGCCATCCAGATGTCTTTGAGATGCGCCTTTGCCTTCGGCTGCACTGATTTGGGCAGAGCATTCAGAACATTGGCCGTCTTGTGAACCCAGCACCGCTGCACCCGGGTCTTGCCGTAAACCTCGTGCAAGGCGGCCCAGAACCCCATGGCACCGTCGCCCACGGCAAGCTTGGGCGCAGCCTCCAAGCCCCGGCGTTTCATATCCAAGAGCAGCTCGCGCCAGCTCTGGGTGCTTTCGCGGAAGCCGTCAATCAGGCCCAAAACATCCTTGTTGCCCCATTCGTCCGCACCAATAATCACCAGCATACATTGGCGATCCTCGTCCATTCGGGGGGTGAAGTAGACGCCGTCAGCCCAAAAATACACATAGCGCCGCGCCGACAGATCGCGCTTGGACCAGCGTTCATAGTCGTCCCACCAGTTCGCCTTCAGCCGCGTGATGGTGGTTGCTGACAGGCCCGGCGCGTCTGGCCCCAGCAAGGCCGCCAGCGCCTCGGAAAAGTCGCCGGTGGAAATGCCCTTGAGGTAAAGCCAGGGCAGCAGTTCTTCGATTGATTTGGCACGCCGCAGATAGGGCGGCAGGATCGTCGATGTGAACCGAAGCGGCACGCCCTCCGGGGACCGATCCCGAACGCGAGGAACCTTCACCGGCACCGCGCCGATCCCGGTCTGAATATCCCGCTCGGGCAGATGGCCGTGCCGGACCAACCGCCTGCGGCCAGCGGTATCAGTCTGATCGGCATGGGCGGCGAGAAACCCGTTCAACTCGGCCTCGACCGCTTGCGCGATCAACTGCCGTGCACCCTGCCGCAGCAGATCTGTGAGCGGGTCGGCTGAAAATCCATCTGGCGCGCGAAACGCGACAACCGTATCTTTCGTCATGTGGCATATCCTTTTCTCTGCGAGAACTGCGGCGCGTGAACACCGCCTTGATATGCCACCCAATCCCGCGTCACCAACTTTCAGCGATAGCTCGTCGCCCTATGCGTCGACGTCATGCATTAGAATGACCTTGTCGATCAGTCCGTGCAGAATGTCTGCTGCTTCTCCTCCGGTGCTGGGTACGTTGAGCGCATCGGCCAGCTTGCGCGCGTAAGTATCCTTTGCCGTATGGACGAGCGCCCCCGGGACTGGTCACGTTGAGGAATTATCGTTTCTGATGGTTTGCATTTCCAGTGTAACCAATTGATATTGTGCAATATAAAAATGACCCGCTGGGAGGAAACTTCCAATCATTTCAATAGAAAGGAGTGGACTCCCGATCCGCTGTCTTCCGGCCCCCCTTCTCGCGCCGCGCCGAAAGCCGCCGGTACAGCGCGAAATCTGGGGCGCAGTGGGTGTGCAGCCGGGCCAGGGTCGGCGCCGAAAGCTCCAGACTGCTCCACAGCGAAACGGCGGGCGAGACATTGAGGCGGGGGCAGCCGGATCTCGATCACCAGCCTTGCGCCAAGGGCTGCAAGGCTGGTGATCCTCATAGTGGAAAAGATGATCGGGGCCGATGCCGCCCGCCTCGGCCTGCAGGAAGTCGATCTGCGGCGGCAGGTCGGCCCAAGACGGTCGTGCGGGGCAGCAATAGCTGCGCCCGAAATCCTCAAAGCTAATACCCCGGATCGAATTGCGCGGGTTGGGCACCCCGTCACGCTGGCGGAAGCGGTACCACGAGCCTATCCAATCCAGAGGCTCGCGCAGCACGGCGAAAACCTTGATCGGGCGTTTGCACTTGGGCCAGATCTCTGGCGCGAGGGTGGCTGCGAACTCGCGGCAGGTCATGTGCTTGTCATGCCGGGGCTGACGCAGATGCAGGTTGAGATCGGCATGCCGCCCCAG
>JAYUGA010000060.1:0-6647 GCA_043738565.1 Rhodobacterales bacterium | reverse complement strand
GGTTGGGGTTTTTGGTCAATGTCGGCCTCGATTACCTGACAATGAGCCGGAATGCCGGAACTTTGTCGGGTGGCGAAAGCCAGCGGATCAGGTTGGCGTCGCAGATTGGCTCGGGGCTGACCGGGGTGCTGTATGTGCTGGACGAGCCGTCGATCGGGCTGCATCAGCGCGATAATGACCGGCTGTTGACCACTCTGAAGAACCTGCGCGACGCGGGGAATACCGTGCTGGTGGTGGAGCATGACGAGGATGCGATCCGCGCGGCGGATTATGTGTTCGACATGGGACCGGGGGCGGGGGTGCATGGCGGGGTGGTCGTGTCACATGGCACGCCGTCGCAGGTGGCGGCGGACCCGGCCAGTCTGACCGGGCAGTATCTGTCGGGCGTGCGGGCGATTGCGGTGCCGAAGGTGCGGCGGTCGGGCAGCGGCAAAAAGCTGACGGTGGTGGGGGCGACGGGGAACAACCTGAAGAACGTCACCGCCGATTTTCCGCTGGGCAAGTTCGTTTGCGTGACCGGGGTTTCGGGCGGTGGCAAGTCTACGCTGACGATTGAAACGCTGTTCAAGACGGCGGCGGGGCGGCTGAACGGGGCGCATGAGACGCCGGCACCTTGTGAGACGATCAAGGGGTTTGAGCATCTGGACAAGGTGATCGACATTGATCAGCGGGCGATCGGGCGCACGCCGCGGTCGAACCCCGCGACCTATACCGGGGCGTTCACGCCGATCCGCGACTGGTTCGCGGGGTTGCCAGAAGCCAAGGCGCGGGGTTACGGGCCGGGGCGGTTTTCTTTCAACGTCAAGGGCGGGCGCTGCGAGGCCTGTCAGGGCGACGGGGTCATCAAGATCGAGATGCATTTTCTGCCCGATGTCTATGTGACCTGCGAGACCTGCAAGGGCCATCGCTATAACCGCGAGACTTTGGAAATAAAGTTCAAGAACAAAAGCATAGCGGATGTTCTTGACATGACATGTGAGGATGCCCAGGCGTTTTTCCAGGCGGTGCCGGGCATTCGGGAAAAGATGGATGCGTTGTGCGAAGTCGGGCTTGGTTACATCAAGGTCGGGCAGCAGGCGACAACCCTGTCAGGCGGCGAGGCGCAGCGGGTGAAGCTGTCGAAGGAACTGTCCAGGCGCGCAACGGGCAAGACTTTGTATATCTTGGATGAGCCTACAACCGGTCTACATTTCGACGACGTGAAAAAACTGTTGGAGGTGCTGCATTCGCTGGTCGATCAGGGCAATACGGTGGTCGTGATCGAGCATAATCTCGATGTGATCAAGACGGCGGACTGGATCATCGACATCGGGCCGGAGGGCGGCGACGGCGGCGGGTTGATCCTTGCCACGGGAACGCCCGAAGCGATTGCCAAGGTCGCGGGGTCGCACACCGGGCGGTATCTGAAGGACATGCTCAAGATGCGACAGGTGGCGGCGGAATAAGGGTGCTGGCAGGAGCCAACTGACGAATTTGGATCCGAGGTGATTCGCAGCCCGCCCCTCCATTTCCGACGATTGTGGCAAAATCGTGGACAACACGCACCAAGAACGTGAATGGTTTTGAAAACCTATTCCGAAACTCCCGCTCAGGATGTATTTTTGGATCAATGGCCGATTCCGGGGGGGGATTCTGCTTCAAACGGGTAGTCTGAACTTCTTAACGAGGGGGATTTGGTGATGGATTTTTCAAGGATGACTTGGGTAGCGCTGGCTGGTGCCGTGGCAATTTCAGCGGTGCCAATGGTCGGAGTTGCTGCGACGGTAAGCGAGTCGATCTTCTTCGATGACGCAGCGAACAACGGTCTTTCGAGTTTCACGACAGCGACGGGCGATTACTTTCTGACGCCGACGAACTTTCAAAGCTCGAGCCAATGCGCCGACCCGGTACTGGGTCCAAGCGCGAACGGCAGATGCCTGATCGAGGATCGTCAAGGCATCGTCACTACGCTGACGCGCATTGACGGAAGTGCCTTTACGCTGGAATCGTTCTATTTTCTGCTGACTGGCAATGGCAGCGGCAGAGAGAACGCCATCACGGTGACGGGCAGCAACGCTATTGGCAGCACGTTCTACCTTGGTGGGTTGTTCGGAAACGTTAGCTTTGAAAATGGGGGTGCGGCTGGTGCCTTGGTGAAGGATGAGGGCTATGTCGCCGATTTCCTGGCATCACCCTTTGACATCTTCAAGGGCGTGACCTCGATCACCTGGACGGCCGCGGCATCGGCGCAGATTCGTCTGGATGATATCAATGTATCCTACGAAATGCCTGACGTATCCCCTGTGCCGCTGCCCGCCGGGGGTGGCCTGTTGCTGATCGGGCTTGGTGGCCTGATGGCGTTGCGGCGGTTCAAGCGCGTCTGACCGGGAATTCGGAAAAATGAAATGGGCGGTCAGAGTGCTGGCCGCCCGTTTTGTATCGACCAAGCGCTATTTCGCGTGGGGATCGTCGATGGCTGCTCGACTTCGCCCAAGACTGGCGATGCATATCAGCATGGCATTTCTGGAAAAGCTTGCCGGGTTTATGGCAGTTTTTGAAACATTTTCAAAAAAAATTCCGAAAGGTGCATCCCAATTTAGCCAGATTGCCCAAGGCGGCCTTCAGGCGCTGTCTTGACTCTGGGTAAATCCCCGCAACGGGTCTGCCCAAATCGTCAAGAAGGCCCGGAATCGGGCGTCACGGGAACCTGTGGGGCAAATTTCCACATCGGCGACGCGGCTGCGGGTTTCCCTTGCTGAAAGGGACAGCGCAATGCAACTGATCAACCCGTCACCCTCGCTTCATAACGAGGATCTTGCCCCGCGGCAGAACGAAAGTGGGGTGCTTTCTCGATATTCAACGTCTGGACCTCGGAGTTCACAGCCTGTACGGCTATTTCCTGGTGGCCAGCCTGTTTCTGCTGACCGGCAGTTTCGTCAACTTTGTCATCGCCATCGGCATCGGGTCGTTGATCATCTTCGCGCTGATGAGCATGGTCGGGCTGGCAGGGGTGCGCACTGGCGTGCCCTATCCGGTACTGGCGCGGGCGTCGTTTGGCACCTTTGGCGCCAACGTGCCCGCGCTGGTGCGGGCGATTGTGGCGTGTTTCTGGTATGGGGCGCAAACCTCTGCCGCGTCGGGGGCGATCGTGGCGCTGCTGGTCCGCAACCCGGCCCTGCTGGAGTTCAACAGCACCAGCCGGATGCTGGGCCATTCAACGCTGGAGGTTATTGCCTTTGTCGTGGTCTGGGCGCTGCAACTGCTGATCATCCAGCGCGGAATGAACACAGTGCGCAAGTTTCAGGACTGGGCGGGGCCGGCGGTCTGGATCATGCTGCTGCTGGCGGTCTATCTGGTGATCAAGGCCGGCACATTCTCGTTCGGGTCAGAGATTCCGCAAGATGTGCTGCTGAAGGCGACGGCGGATGTTGGGATTCCAGGGGTGCCGGGCTCGTTCCCGGCACTGGCGGCGGTGGCGGCGACCTGGGTTACTTATTTCGCGGCGCTGTACCTGAACTTCTGCGACTTTTCGCGCTACTCGACCGAGGAGGCGATGAAGAAGGGCAATTTGTGGGGGTTACCGGTCAACTTGCTGGCGTTCTGTCTGGTGGCGGGGGTGACGACGACGGCGGCTTACACGGTCTATGGCGAGGTGCTTCTGCATCCTGACCAGGTGTCGGCCAAGTTCGACAGCTGGTTCCTGGCGGCTTTGGCGGCGCCGACATTCGCGGTGGCGACGCTTGGCATCAACGTGGTGGCGAACTTTGTGTCACCGGCGTTCGACTTTGCCAACGTCTTCCCCTCGAAGATCAGCTTCAAGACGGGTGGCTACATCGCGGCGGGCATTGCGCTGGTGCTGTATCCGTGGGCACCCTGGAATACCGGGGCCGCGCATTTTGTGAACTTCATCGGGTCGACGATGGGGCCGATTTTCGGGATCATCATGGTGGATTATTACCTGATCCGCCGGGGTGTGATCGACGTGAACGCGCTGTATCAGGAAAATGGCGAGTTCAGGTTTCAGGGCGGCTGGCATGCGAATGCCTTTATTGCGCTGGCGATCGGCATGGTGTTCTCGTCGCTCCTGCCGACGTTCACCAGCATTCTGCCGATGTGGTGGGGCACCTATGGCTGGTTCTTTGGCGTGGCGATCGGCGGCGGGATCTGCTTCGTGCTGCGGATGGGCGTCGAGGCTAGACAACCAGCCTGACCAATGACAAGGGCGGGGAGTTCCCCGCCCTTTTCGATTTGATTCAGTCCATCTGTCGGAAGTTCAGCGCGGCACCTTCCTTGATGCCGGACGGCCAGCGCGCGGTGATGGTCTTGGTGCGGGTGTAGAAACGGAAACTGTCCGGGCCATGCTGGTTCAGATCGCCGAACGAGGATTTCTTCCAGCCGCCGAAGGTGTGATAGGCCAAAGGCACCGGGATTGGCACGTTGATGCCGATCATGCCGACATTGACCCGGTTGGCAAAGTCGCGGGCGGTGTCGCCGTCGCGGGTGTAGATGGCGGTGCCGTTGCCGTATTCGTGATCCATCGTGATTTTCAATGCGTCTTCGTAGGTCTTGGCGCGGACGGTGGACAGGACCGGGCCGAAGATTTCCTTGCGGTAGATGTCCATGTCGGTGGTGACGTGGTCAAACAGGTGCGGGCCGACGAAGAAGCCGTCCTCGTAGCCCTGCAATTTGAAGCCACGGCCATCGACCACCAGTTTCGCACCCTGCGCCACGCCGGATTCGATCAACCGCAGGATGTTGGCCTTGGCGGCTGCGGTGATGACGGGGCCGTAGTCCACGTCGTTGCCGCCGGTATAGGGGCCGACTTTCAGCTTTTCGATGCGGGGGATCAGCTTTTCGATCAGACGGTCGGCGGTTTCATCGCCAACCGGGACGGCAACCGAGATCGCCATGCAGCGTTCGCCTGCGGCACCGTAGCCGGCCCCGACAAGGGCGTCGGCGGCTTGATCCATATCGGCGTCGGGCATGATGATCATGTGGTTCTTGGCACCGCCAAAGCACTGCACCCGTTTGCCGTTCGCGGTGCCGCGCGAATAGATGTATTCGGCAATCGGGGTCGAGCCGACAAAGCCGATGCCAGCGATTTGCGGATTGTCGAGGATGGCGTCGACGGCACCCTTGTCGCCATTGATGACCTGCAACACGCCGTCGGGCAGACCGGCCTCTTTCATCAATTCGCCCAGCATCAGCGGGACCGAGGGGTCACGTTCGGAGGGTTTCAGGATGAAGCTGTTGCCGCAGGCCAGCGCCGGACCCATTTTCCACAGCGGGATCATGGCGGGGAAGTTGAACGGGGTGATGCCGGCGGCGACGCCGATCGGCTGGCGCATCGAATACATGTCGATGCCGGGGCCGGCGCTGTCGGTATATTCGCCTTTCAGCAGGTGCGGTGCGCCGACGCAGAATTCGATCACTTCCAGGCCGCGCTGGACGTCGCCCTTGGCGTCGGGCACGGTCTTGCCGTGTTCCGAGGACAGGGTTTCCGCCAGTTTCTGCATGTCGCGGTTCAGCAGGCGGACGAATTCCATCATCACCCGGGCCCGGCGCTGCGGGTTGGTGGCACCCCATTTGACCTGGGCGCGGGCGGCGTCGGCGGTGGCGGCGTCGAGTTCCTCTTTCGAGGCCAAAGCCACACGGGCCTGTACTTCACCCGTTGCCGGGTTGAAAACGTCGGCGAAGCGGCCCGAGGTGCCGGGCGTGTGCTTGCCGTTGATCCAGTGTCCGATTTCTTTCATGGCGCGTTCTCCCCAATATTCCCAGATTGACCGTTGGGCGCACAATAGTCTTGCGGAAATGCCGGGAACAGAGGCAAGATTTCAAATAGGTTTTGCAGTTTTGCAAAGGGACGGCATGGACTGGGATGATCTGCGGGTGTTTCTGGCGGTGGCGCGGGCGGAAAGCCTGTCGGGGGCCGGGCGGGGGTTGAAGATTGATCCGGCCACGGTCGGGCGGCGGATTGCGCGGCTGGAGGATGCGATGGGGGCGCGGTTGTTTACGAAAGGGCCGCAAGGTTATGCGCTGACCGGGGAGGGGTTGCGGCTTTTGTCCCATGCCGAGCGGGCCGAGGCGGCGACGGAGGGTGCCGCAGAGGCGCTGACCGGGCCGGAGGGGTTGACCGGGCAGATCCGGATCGGGGCGCCGGACGGATGTGCCAATTACCTGCTGCCGCAGGTTCTGGCGCGGATTTGCGACGGCAATCCGGGGCTGGAGGTGCAGATCGTGGCACTGCCGCGGGTGTTCAACCTGTCGAAACGCGAGGCGGACATGGCGATTGCGGTGTCGAGGCCGGAGGCGGGGCGGCTGACGGTGCAGAAGCTGACGGATTACCGGCTGCATCTGGCGGCATCGCGCGACTATCTGGCGGTGCATCCGGTGACGGTGGACGATCTGCAAGCGCATCGGTTCGTGGGCTACATCCCCGACATGATTTTCGACAAGGAACTGGATTATCTGGCGGCGATTGGGGTCAACTCGGTGGCTTTGGCGTCGAACTCGGTGTCGGTGCAGTTGAACTGGCTGCGGCACGGGGCGGGGCTGGGGGTGGTGCATGACTTTGCCTTGCCCGCCGCCCCCGAACTGGTGCGGGTGCTGCCGGATCAGATCAGCCTGAGCCGGGCGTTCTGGCTGATCCGCCATGCCGATGATGGCCG
>JAYUGA010000059.1:0-17236 GCA_043738565.1 Rhodobacterales bacterium | reverse complement strand
ACGGTGGGGTAAGAGCCCACCACGGACCGGGCAACCGGGACGGTATGGCAAGCCCCACCCGGAGCAATGCCGAATAGGGGCCTCGCGTGGGTTTGGTCCGCAAGGATACCGCCACAGGGACGCTTCAGCCCAGAGGCCCGGGTTGGCAGCTTGACCGCCCTGGCAACAGGTGCGGCAGAGGAATGATCATCCAAGGGGGCAACCCCGGGACAGAATCCGGCTTACAGGCCATCCGCGCAAATTTCGCGGAGAATAAGGGTTAACACGCTAAAACCATTCAAAATTCGTAGTCTTTTTGGCGTCTTGCCCGCGTCTTTCTTGCGTCTCTACGATTTTCCGATGACACGCGATTAGCGCACCGTGCGCCGGAAAGCCGACTTGCACGGGTTGGACGCGATTTCCGGAAGGTTTGCGGTTGACACTGCGGACTGCGTCGCTAAAAGGCGGGCTTCAAGGATTTCGCGGGGCGGCGGTGCTGCCCTGATGCAGGAGAGACGACCATGGCCAAACCGGCGACGATCAAGATCCGTCTGAACTCGACGGCTGGCACCGGGCACTTCTATGTGACCACGAAGAACGCCCGCACCATGACCGAGAAGATGTCGGTCAAAAAGTACGACCCCGTCAAGCGCGAGCATGTGGAATACAAGGAAGGCAAGATCAAGTAAGATCTGGCCTGTCCGTTCGAATGTCAGGCCGTGCCTTGGGGTGCGGCCTTTTCATTTGCGCGGGCTGGTCTATCCTGGCGGGATGACCCAAGCCCTGACCCTGCGCCCAGCGACGCTTGCCGATCTTGCGGCGGTGGATGATTTGCTGGGACGTTGCTATCCGCGACTGTTGGCCAAGGACTATCCTCCCTCGATCATGGTGATGGCGGTGCCGCTGATCACGCGGGCGCGGCCCGAGCTGCTGGCCTCGGGGCGGTATCATCTGGCGGTGGACGAGGGCGGTCGTGTGCTAGGTGCTGGCGGGTGGAGCGGGCGGGGGCAGGGCTGGGCGCAGGTCCGCCATGTGGCCACCGATCCGGGGTATCTGCGGCGGGGCATCGGACGGGCGCTGATGGCGCGTGTGCTGGATGAGGCGCAGGCGGCTGGAGTGACGGCGATGGATTGCCTGTCGACGCGGACAGCGGTGCCGTTTTATGCCAGTCTGGGCTTTGCGATGATGGGTGGGGTCGAGATTGCGCTGCGGCCCGGTATCAGCTTTCCGGCGGTTCGGATGCTGTGCCGGATGAAATGAAAAGGGCCGAGGTTTTCCCCGGCCCCTTGTCTTGCGGTGCTGCGTTTCTTAGCGACGGTCGCCCATGAACTGCAGCAGGAACATGAACATGTTGATGAAGTCGAGATACAGGTTCAGCGCACCCATGATCGCGGCTTTGCCCAGCCATTCCTGATCGCCACCGGCAGCGTGCTGCACATAGGTGTTCTTGATCGACTGGGTGTCATAGGCAGTCAGGCCAGCAAAGATCAGCACGCCGATGACCGAGACCGCGAATTGCAAAGCCGCCGATTGCAAGAACAGATTGATCAGCATCGCCACAAACAGTCCGACCACGCCCATCATCAGGAAAGTCCCGAAACCCGAAAGGTCCTTCTTGGTCGTGTAGCCATAGAGCGACAGCGCGGCGAAGGCGATGGCGGTCACGAGGAAGGTCGACGCGACCGAAGCGCCGGTAAACACGAGCATGATCGAACTGAGCGAAATGCCCATCGCCGCCGCATAGATGAAGAAGAACAGTTGTGCCGCCGCGACCGACAGGCGCGGGATCAGCGCACCAAAGGCGAATACCATGACCAGCGGCGCGAACATCAGCACCCATTTCAAGGGCGATACAAAGATGGCAGCACCAAAGCTGTTCAACTCGACGCCATTGCGCAACGTGGCCGCAATATCTGCGGGGGAGGTGGCGATAGAAAGCCCCGAGATGGCCCAAGCCGCAAGTGCCGTTAGCAGCATCGCCACGGACATCAGCCCGTAAACCTTGTTCATATGGGCTCGCAGACCCACGTCGATCTCGGCGGTCCGAGCACCGGCACCTAGGGTGCGGATCGTCTGATAGTCAGCCATGAAAAGCCTCCGATTGTTCTGACGGGCAATGCGGGCACTCCGCACTGCCTTATGGCACCAATATCGGGGCAGCGGGGCCAAACTTCAAGGATTTCCGGCTGAAATCGCAAATCGGGCCGGATTAGCGCCGCCAGGTGGCCGGCGCGTCCCAGATCGGGCGGCTGGCCCCGGCCAAAGCCTGTTCGCGGGTCAGGCCGATGTCGCACAGCAGTGCCGGGTCAGGAGCCAGCAGCGCCTGCCGTTCGCGCCGGGTGGCAATGGCGATCTGGAGACGCAGCCGGAGGCTGCGCTTGGCGGCAGGTGCTGTGCAATGGGCGGCGGTGCGGATCGAGGCGGGCATCTGGTATCCTTTCAGGCTCATCGTATTCGGTGATGGCGGTCAGGCCTGCCATCAGCGGGCTTGATCTTGCTACCGCAATCGGGCACATTTCGGAAATGAATGGTTTTGACGGAACCCATCAGGAATTGTGATATGGCAAGAAATCTGCACCTGACCTCGCTGCGGTCTTTCGTGGCCATCGCCGACGCGGGCGGGGTGACGCGGGCGGCGGGGTTTTTGAACCTGACACAATCGGCGGTGTCGATGCAGATCAAGCGGCTGGAGGAGGCGTTTGGCTGCGAGCTGTTGGACCGGTCGGCGCGCAAGGTCGGGTTGACCTCGGCCGGAGAGCATTTGCTGAGCTATGCGCGGCGGATGCTGACGTTGAACGACGAGGTCTATGGGCTGCTGACCCGGTCGCAGTTTGAGGGCGAGCTTACGTTGGGCGTGCCGCATGACATTGTTTATCCGGCGATTCCGCAGGTGTTGCAGCGGTTCGCGGCGGATTTTCCCAAGGTCAAGGTGCGGCTGTTGTCGTCGTTGACCCGTGCCTTGCAAGAGATGTTCGCGCGCGGCGAATGCGATATGATCATGACGACCGAACATGGCGTGGAGGCGGGGGGCGAGACGCTGACCGAGCTGCAACTGGTGTGGGTTGGCGCACCGGGCGGGCACGCGTGGCGGCAACGGCCCTTGCCTCTGGCCTATGAACAGCGCTGCATCTTTCGTCAGGGAGTGCAGGCCGGTCTGGATGCCAGGGGGATCCCGTGGATTCTGGCGGTGGACAGCGACAACACCCGCACGGTCGAGGCGACGGTCAGTGCCGATCTGGCGGTTCATACGGTTCTGGAGGGGTCCGAGCCGCGCCATGTCGAGCGGATCAACCACGGCGGCACCTTGCCGGAACTGGCGAAGATGAAAGTCAACCTTTATGTCGGCGAGGCGGTCCACGGGGCGGCAATTTCGGCGCTGGCAGAGCTTATGCGGCGCGCTTATGCCAGCAGAACGCCCCGTTTGACGGTTTTTGAACGGTCGGAGGCTGTACTTTCTGCCTGAACCCCCAAAGCACGGACACTCGCTCAGGTTGCGTACAAATGATCGGAGATGACGGAAATCCGAACAAGAAAATGAAGATTCCAGCGTGAAGCAGGTGTTAACTTTACGCTCTCAACCCCAGAATCGACAAATTTCGGGCGAATAGTTTGCATAAAGCTACGAATTAGAATCGCAATCATTCCATTTTGCAATGCAAAATAAAAAACACGCACAGGGAGAGTGTTTTTCACCTGACAACCGCACACGGCGATAAAGACAGGTCTACGTTGAATTCTTGCGCAGATGTATAATTCAAATTATCCAAAAGGACAGGTTTTTCTGATTGCGAAGTCAATATTCAAGAAAATGTGCCTGCAAACAAACTTTGGCACGGTTCTTGCTTACCTTCCTATAAGAACCGTAACTCGTAAATGGAGACTGGAATGAAGCACCCCGTAGATGCGCACGTCGGCAAAAGGATCAGACACCGGCGCTGGATGGTCGGGATGACCCAGCAGCAACTTGCCGACAAGGTGGGGATCAAATTCCAGCAAATCCAGAAGTACGAAACCGGGATGAACCGGGTTTCGGCCTCGCGGTTGTGGGACATCGCCGAAACGCTGGGCGTCACCATCAGCTTCTTTTTCGAAGGTCTGGCCAACGGCACGATCGGCCCGGCCGGCAATGACATGATGGCAGACAAAGAGGCGATGGAACTGGTGCGGTCCTATTACGCGATCCCCGAAGCGCAACGCCGTCGCCTGTTTGATCTGGCGCGCGTCCTGAGCGAAGCTGCCTGACCCGTTTGTCCTCACCACGCTTGACCCGCCCCGCTTCACGGTTTAGCGCCGTGCAAGGCGGTGGGGGTGGGCAATGGCGATTTTTGACCAGACATTGATCGAACGGCTGGTGGCTACTGCCGCCGAGCTGGCAGATGCCGCCCGCAAGGCCACGTTGTTGCATTTTCGGGCCGAGGGGCTGACGGCGGACAACAAGGAGCCGCATCGCTTTGACCCGGTCACGGTGGCCGACCGGCTGTCGGAGGAGCGGATGCGGGCAATCCTGGCCCAACGCCGCCCGGACGATGGCATTCTGGGCGAGGAATTTGGTCCGGTTGCGGGCAGCTCCGGGTTGACTTGGGTTTTGGACCCGATTGACGGCACGCGCGGCTATCTGTCGGGGACGCCGACCTGGGGGGTTTTGATCTCGGTGGCTGATGCGTCGGGGCCGATTTATGGGATCATTGACCAGCCTTATATCCGCGAGCGGTTTGAAGGCGGTCTTGGTCGGGCCGAGGTCAATGGGCCGATGGGGCGGCGGCTGTTGAAGACCCGCCCGGCGCGGCCACTGTCAGAGGCGATCCTGTTTTCCACCTTTCCCGAGGTCGGCACGGCCGAGGAGGGTGCGGCGTTCCGGCGCGTGGCTGGCAAGGCGCGGTTGGTGCGCTATGGCATGGATTGCTATGGCTATGCGCTGGTGGCGGCGGGGCAGATTGATCTGGTGATCGAGGCGGGTTTGCAGCCCTATGACGTGCAGGCCCCGATCGCGGTGATCGAGGCGGCAGGGGGGGTCGTGACCGACTGGCGAGGGCGGCCTTGTCCGCAAGGTGGCCGGGTGCTGGCGGCGGCGAACCGGGCGATCCATGCCGAGGCGCTGGCGCTGCTGAACGGTTGATCCATGTGTGCCGAAACCCTGATCCGCAATGCAACTGCCGTCGTCACGATGAACGCGGGCCGTGCCGAGATTTTGGGCGGCGATGTACTGCTGCAAGGTGGGGTGATTGCGGCGGTGGGGACGGGCTTGACGACTTCGGGCGCGGTAGTCGAGGCGGCGGGCTGTGTGGTGACGCCAGGCCTGGTCAACACCCATCATCATCTGTACCAGACCCTGACCCGGGCGGTCCCGGGCGGGCAGGATGCGCTGCTGTTTGGCTGGCTGAAGACGCTGTATCCGATCTGGGCGCGGTTCGGGCCGGAGGAGATGTTTGTGTCAGCGCAGGTCGGGCTGGCGGAACTGGCGCTGTCGGGCTGTTCGATGTCGTCGGATCATCTGTATCTGTACCCGAACGGATCGCGGCTGGAGGATACGATTGCGGCGGCGCGCGAGGTCGGCCTGCGGTTTCATCCGACCCGCGGGGCGATGAGCATTGGGGAGAGTGACGGTGGATTGCCGCCGGATAGTCTGGTGGAGCGCGAGGCGGCGATTCTGGAGGATTGCATCCGGGTGGTGGATGC
This sequence comes from Rhodobacterales bacterium, assembly GCA_043738565.1. Lineage (GTDB taxonomy): Bacteria > Pseudomonadota > Alphaproteobacteria > Rhodobacterales > Rhodobacteraceae > Stagnihabitans. The sequence continues at coordinate 11,581 of JAYUGA010000059.1, read as the reverse complement.
GTTCCACGATGCCAGCGAGGGGGCGATGGTGCGGGTGGGGCTGGCACCCTGTTCGCCGTTCTCGGTGTCGCGCGATCTGATGCGGGAGGCGGCGCTGCTGGCGCGGGACAAGGGGGTGATGCTGCACACCCATCTGGCGGAGAATGACGAGGATGTGGCCTATTCGCAGGCCATGTTCGGCTGTCGGCCCGGGCAGTATGCCGAGGATCTGGGCTGGACGGGGGATGACGTCTGGCATGCGCATTGTGTGAAGCTGGATAGTTCGGAAATTGCATTGTTCGGGCGGTCGGGAACCGGGGTTGCGCATTGTCCGTGTTCGAATTGTCGCTTGGGGTCGGGGATTGCTCCGGTCAGGGCGATGCGGGATGCGGGGGTGAAAGTGGGGTTGGGGGTGGATGGATCGGCCTCGAATGATGTGGGCAGTCTGGTCGGGGAGGCGCGGATGGCGCTGCTGTTGCAGCGGGTTGCACGCGGGGCGGATGCGATGGCGGCGCGGGAGGCTTTGGAGATTGCGACCCTGGGGGGGGCGCGGGTTCTGGGGCGAGCGGATTGCGGGTCGATCGAGGTCGGCAAGCGGGCGGATGTGGCGGTGTGGGACGTGAGCGGAGTGGAGGCGGCGGGGTCCTGGGATCCGGTGGCGTTTTTGCTGGCGGGGCCTGCGCGGGTGCGGGATTTGTTTGTCGAGGGGCGGCGGGTTGTCAGTGGCGGGCAGATGGTGACGATGGATCTGGGTGCGGTGGTGGAGCGGCAGAACCGGCTGGCGCGGAAGTTGATGGAGTAGGTCATGGCCCACAATTATGAGGCGCAGCGGCGCGAGACATTCGAGACGTTCCGCAAGGCTCCCAAAGGGCAGAAGCTGCCCGAGACGGCGGTGGTGGATTATCTGTTCTTCGTGGAGGAGAACGACGCCAGCTGGCCGGCATTTGAGCGGGCTTTGCGGTTGAAGGGGTTCAAGACGCGGCGGGAGGGCGAGCATCTGATTGCGTCTTATGGGCCCATTCCGGTGGCACCCGAGCCGATCTGGGCGAATGAGAAGCTGTCGACCGAGATTGCTTTAGCCCATGATTTTTACCCGGATGGCTGGGATTTGGCGGTGGAGTGAGGGCGTCCGGTTCTGGACGCTTTGCGAAGTCGTTGTATTTCAATGGCTTGGTTTTAGAAAAGGGGTGTATCCCCTTGACACAGGTATGTCAATCTCACTAGACAAGGCGTAGCATCGCTATGCCCATATATCATCGTGATACGACCGTCTATGAAGGCATTCTCATTGACGGAGTGTCCGCAAAGGCCTATACGTTTGCGCGGACGCGGAGAAAAACGCCATGCAAAGCCCGGAACAACAAATCAGGCAACTTCTCGCGGACGCGGAGCGCAAGCAAGCCGACGTTCGTGCACGAGCCGCAATGCTCTTGGCTGAGGCTGACATGCTTGCGGTTACAGTGGCGGCCTACAAGAACGCCATGAAAGCATTCGAGAACACAGATGATGCCAAGCATACCGAGACATCAATTGAGGCATATGTGGTTAAGGCGAAGCGCCCGAGCACAAATTCTGGCAGCATGCCAGGCGGAGCCAAATGGGTCACCATTTTTGCGCGGCTGGTCTTGGATCATGCGTCTCCTTATGGCTACCCGGAAATCACACAGGCTGCGTTGGACAGCGGGCATCAGATCGAACTGAGTTCACTGCGGACACAGATGTGGAACGCGGCGAACGCAGGTCTGTTTGAACGCGAGGGACCGGGAAAGTTTGTTTTGACAGAAATGGGGCGCAAGATGATCAAACGCCCCTTTGAGAATGAATCGCCTACGGGCGGTTCAGAAGCGAAAGCCGGAGAGGTTCTGACCCTCCCCGGCTTTCTTAGCCCCAACCCCGTCCGCGTCGGACAATGAAAGGAGCATCCCATGTGGCAAGCCATCTTAATAAATGATGCCGTGACCTGCGGGTTGCGGCGCTAGCCGAAAGGCGGATCAGGGCGGCATTCACGGTGCCGTCTTGATTTTTTTATGCTACAATCGATTGTAAGTCAATAGAATCCAGTAAGGAATCCAGTATGTTAGGCCTCAAAAAAGCCATAAATGACGGCAGGTTAGCAGAATTTATAAACCAAGAGGAAGCCCGTGGCGTCGGTCCTGCTTCCGAGGCCGACTTTGACGCCCTTGCCGCCAAGGTGATCAGAACTTCGCAATCAGGCGATCAAACATCAGGTTCACTTCCTGCCGATGGTTCGCGCGGAAAGTGAACTCACCCAGATACTTGGGCATGTGCTGCCGCGACACGCTCACATGGGTTGACCGGATCGAAGTCTTTAGTTGCTTCCAGAAATTTTCGATGCCGTTCGTGCTGACCAGCACGTTGTGAACGCGGTCCATCCGCGACCATTGCTTGAAGCGATGTTTGATCTTGCCGTGCTTGTAGCCCTCAGCGGTGAGTAAGGAATAGGCGTTCCACTCGTCCGTGGAAACGTGTGATCCCTTTTCGACAGAGGCAGTGATTACGCCGCGTAGATTTTTGGTGCTGGCGTTCGGAACCACAACGGCCTTGACCGGGCCACCGCGCTCCTTGACGCCCATTACGACCGTCTTGCCAGCCGCGCCGCGCCCGGTTTTGCCGGGGCGCTTGCCGCCCACATAAGTTTCGTCGGCTTCAACTTCGCCAGACAGAAGCCCTTGGAAGTCAGAGGCGGTCATTTGGGTTCGGATCATGTGACCCATGCGCCAAGCGGTCTTGTAGGTCACGCCAAGCTGGCGTTGTAGTTCTTTGCCGCTCACCCCGTGGCGCGTCGTGACAAACAGATAGATTGCATAGAACCACGTTTGAAGCGGGGTGCGGGTGTCCTGAAATACGGTGCCAGCGGTCGGGTAGAGATTGTCGCCGCAGGCGGCGCAAGCCCAAGCGCGACGATTGGTCAGGCGATGGAAGGTGCTTTCCACACCACAGGCGCGGCAGACATGGCGCGAGCCGTAGCGGACGTTGAAGATGTGGATGAGGCAAGCCTCATCATCCGGGAACCGGGCGAAGAACTGGCGCACGTTGAAGTCGGGGGATGATGATTTGCTCTTTTCCATACCCTCAATATAGCGACAAGACATACCTGTGTCAAGGGGATACACCCCTTAGAAAATTTACGTTCTGTTAGGAAGTGGTGGGTTGTCAGACCCACCCTACGCCAGGCCGGCAAAGGGGTCGCGCCAGGCCGCGATCTGGTCAAGTTGGTCGGACAGGCGCTGGAGCTCGGGGTAGTCGGAGACGGGCAAGCCGGCCTTGGCGGCAAAGGGCAGCACGAAGGCCACGCGGAAGTCGGCGTAGCTGAGTTTTTCGGCGATCAGCCAGTGACGGCCTTTGAGCATGCCGTCGAGCATCTTGGCGTGGTGGCGGAAATCCTTCATGTGCCCGGCCATGACTTCGGGTGGTTCGCGGTGTTCGGTGAAGGTCGGCTTGACGATATTCTCGAAATAAAAGGCGGAGGCTGGCGGGCCGAAATGCTCGTGGGTCCAACTGAGCCATTTCAGCAGGTCGGGCAGGTCATCGGCGGCGGGCCACAGGTCGGACCGGGTGATCTGACACAGGCGGGCGGCGATGGCGTCGGCCTCCCACAGCGGCGGGCGGTCGTCTTCCACAAGGATCGGCACCGACGTGTTGGGGTTGAGCGTGGCGAAGAACGCCGTGTGATCGGGGTGTTTGGGGGTCGAAAAGATGAATTCGACCGGGGCCCTGGTGTAGCGGGCGACGGCGACGGCGAGGCGGGGATTGGAGTTGTGCGAGTAGTAGAGTTTCATGGTTTCACTCATCTGGCGCGGCGGCCGGGGTCGAGGAAACTTACGACCAACAGCACCGCAGCCCCGCCGAGCCAGGCGTAGAGGCCGGGGCCGAAGCTGCGGCTGATCTGGTCGAGCATGGATTGCCAGTCGCCAAGCCGGAACTGCGGCAGGCCGAGTTTGTTCACGGCGTTCGTACCGGAGTAGAGGCCGTAGCCCGCGAGGGCCAACGGCACGGCTCCGGTCAGGAGGGCGAGGAGCTTGCCTTCGATGCCAAGCAGGCAGGTGACGACCAGCACGGCGGCGAGGCCGAAGGACGCGGTGAAGGCCCAGATCTCTGGGCGGGATTGTTTCAGTATATCAAGGGCCTGGTCGGGTTTGATTTGCTTGATGATGTCCCACGGCACCAGGGTGTTGCCGAGGGGCGTGGCGAGCCACGGCAGGAACAGGCTGACCAGCATCGCGGCGGCGAGGAGGAGGATGAGCGGTTTGAAGGCCATGCGGTGTCCTTTGATTTGGGGCGAGATTAGGGGGCACGGGCGTGGCGGGCAAGTCTGATGCGGTGGTTTGCGCCATGGATGTCGGTGGGGGTTTTGCACCCCCACGCCCCCGCAGGATATTTCTGCCAAAATGAAAGGCGAAATTTGAGATGAGCTTTAAAGGGTAGGCGCGCCGACGCATTTGCCATTGACCCAGACCGCTTGAATCGCGCGGTCGTCGCCCAGCATGATGGTGGGGAAGATGGCTTGCCAGATGTCCTCGGCGCGGCGGCTGGCCTGTTCGATGGCCGGGGTCGAGCGCAGGTCGATGATGATCAGGTCAGCCTCCATGCCGCGGGCGATATTGCCGATTTTATGCTCGGCATGCAAAGCGCGGGCGGAGCCGACGGTGGCGAGCCACCAGAGTTGCGAAGGGTGCAGGGCCTGGCCGCGCAACTGGGCAACCTCGTAGGCGGCGGCCATTGTGCGGAGCATCGAGAAGGAGGAGCCGCCGCCGGTGTCGGTGGCGAGGCCCACGCGCATGGTCTGGGCGAGGGTCATGTCAAAGAGGCCGGAGCCGATGAAGGTGTTGGAGGTCGGGCAGTGGACAAGGGAGGCTCCGGCCTCGCGCAGGCAGTCGCGTTCGCGGGGGGTGAGGTGGATGGCGTGGCCGTAGACGGCACCTTCGCGCAAGAGGCCCTGCGCCTCATAGGTGTCGAGGTAGTCGCGGGCTTGCGGGTGAAGGTCGCGGACCCAGGCGACTTCGTCGGCCTGTTCGGAGAGGTGGGTTTGCATCAGGCAGTCGGGGTATTCGCGCCAGAGCGCCCCGAGGGCCGCGAGTTGCTCGGGGGTGGAGGTGGGCGAGAAGCGGGGGGTGATGACGTAGGAAAGGCGGTCCTGGCCGTGCCATTTTCGGAGGAGGGCCTTGCTGTCGTCATAGGCGGACCCAGGGGTGTCGCGCAGGGCTGCTGGCGCGTTGCGGTCCATGCAGGTTTTGCCGGCGAAGGCGCGGAGGTTGCGGTTTTGGGCGGCGGTGAAGAAGGCATCGACGCTGGTGGGGTGGATCGTCGCGTAGCTGCACATCGAGGTGGTGCCGTGGGCTGTGGCGAGGTCGAGGTAGCGGTTGGCGATTTGGCTGGCATAGGCGGGGTCGGAGAAGCGGATTTCCTCGGGGAAAGTGTATTGGTTGAGCCAGTCGATCAGCCGTTTGCCCCAGGAGGCGATGATGGCGGTTTGCGGATAATGGACATGGGCGTCGATGAAACCGGCGGAAATCAGGGAGCGGCCGTAGTCGGTGATGCGGGCTTGCGGGTGTTTGGTGCGCAGAGCTTGGGCGGGGCCGGTGTCGGTGATCAGGCCGCCTTCAATCAGGACCGCGCCGTTGCTTTCGTGACGGGCAGCGGCGGGGCCGTGGTGGAACGGGTCGCTGGTGAAGGACAGAACTTGCCCCAGCAGTAGATCGGCCATTGTAAGCTCCGGTTGCTGCGGGGCAGCGTAGAGGGTTTTGGCGGGGCGGTAAATTCGAACTCGGCCCTGTCTCATTGAAACACTTGTCGCTAAGGTCGCGGCAATTCCGGGGATTGGCATGGTCGAAGTTCAGACTGCGGACGACGAGGACGGGCTGGACGCACGGCGGGTGGATGCGATTCTGGCTGCGGTCGAGGCGGCGGACCGGGGGCGGCTGGCCGGGCTGTTGCAGCAGTTGCACGGCGCGGACATAGCCGACCTCCTGGAGCAGATTTCGACGCAGGACCGCCGGGCGCTGTTGGCGATGGGGGCGGCGGAGATTGACGGCGAGGTGCTGTCGGAGCTGGATGAAAGCATCCGGGAGGAAGTGATTTCGGCCCTGCCGCGCGAGGCGCTCGCGCTCGCGATGCGCGAGCTGGAAACTGACGATGTCGTTGATATCCTGGAGGATCTGGACAGGCCGCAGCAGGATATTATTCTGGGGGCGCTTGACTCGCGTGATCGGGCGGCGGTGCAGCAGGCGCTGTCTTACCCGGAGCATTCTGCCGGGCGGTTGATGCAGCGCGAGGTGGTGGTGGCACCGGAACATTGGACGGTGGGCGATGCGACGGATTATCTGCGCGGGGCGGACTGGCTGCCGGATCAGTTTTACCATGTGGTGCTGGTTGACCTGCGGATGCGGCCTATGGGCTATGCGACGCTGGGGCGCATTCTGTCGTCGGGACGGGAGGTGCGGCTGCGCGACATTCTGGAAGACAGTTTCCGCACGATTGAAGCCACGATGCCGGAGGAGGACGTGGCCTATCTGTTCAACCAGTATCACCTGATTTCCTGCCCGGTGGTGGCCGAGGGTGGGCGGCTGGTCGGTGTGATCACGATTGACGATGCGATGGCGGTGCTGGATGAGGAGGCGGAGGAGGATATGCTGCGGCTGGCGGGCGTCGGCGATGGCTCCAGCCCGGCCGATGGGGCGCTGATGACGGTGCGGCAGCGGTTGCCTTGGCTGGTGGTGAATTTGTTCACGGCGTCGATTTCCGCCTTTGTGATCAGCCAGTTCGAGGCGACGATTGCGCTGATCGTCTCGCTGGCGGCGGTGATGCCGATTGTATCCTCGACCGGCGGGATTGGCGGGACGCAGTCGCTGGCGGTGGCGGTGCGGGCGCTGGCGACGCGGGATCTGACCTCGGCCAACGCGGCGCGGGTGGTCAGACGGGAACTGGTGGCGGGATTGCTGAACGGGCTTTCGCTGGCGCTGATCCTGGGGATCGGCGGGGCGGTTTTGTATGGCGATCTGCGACTGGGGGTGGTGCTGGGGCTGGCGATGGTGGCGAACCAGATCGTGGCGGCACTGGGCGGGGTGCTGGTGCCATTGACGCTGGAGAAATACGGGCTGGACCCGGCGCTGGCCTCGGGGACCTTCGTGACGACGCTGACCGATGTGATGGGCTATCTGACGTTTCTGGGGTTGGCGACGTGGTTGATGACATAAAAGGTTTGGCGCGGAAGGCGGCTTTTGCCCGGCGCAAACAGGCGTTTGCAGGGGGCCAAGGTCAGGCGGCGAACCTGCTGGCCGATTATTTGAGCAGGCATGCGGGCCGCGTGCTGGCGGGGTATATGCCGATGCGGACCGAGATCGACCCGCTGGCGGCGATGGCGGTGCATCAGGGCGTGGTGGGGGTGCCGGTGATTGTCGGGCCTGCGATGCCCCTGCGGTTCCGCGAATGGGGGCCGGGGGGGGCGATGGTGGCGGGGCAGTTTGGGGCGCTGATTCCGGCAGAGGGGGCCTGGGTCGAGCCGCAGGTGGTGATCGTGCCGCTGCTGGCGTTTGACGCGCGGGGTTACCGGCTGGGCTATGGCGGCGGGTTTTATGACCGGACGCTGGCGGGCTTGCGGGCCAAGGCCGGGGTGCTGGCGGTGGGGTTTGCCTTTGCGGCGCAAGAGGTGGCAGAGGTGCCGATTGACGGGTTTGATCAGCGGCTGGATGCGGTGGTGACGGAGCAGGGTGTGAGGCTATTTGCCTAACCCCATTCATTTGCTCACAAATATCCCACGGGTGCATCCATCGGTGCGCCATCGGTTCGAGTGCCGATGAATGCGCGGGGGTGTGAAACCCCCGGCTTTTTCGTTATCGCGCGATGTTTTCCTCGCGGACGAACATGTTGTTCCAGGCGCGGTCCACGAGGTCTGGCGACATCTGGTAGGGCAGGTTTTCGAAGTCGCAGATCGCGATCATCTGGTCGATCAGGAAGACCGGCTGGTAGTTCGCGTAGTTGTTCTCGATGGTCGGGTATTTGACCTTCAAGAGATGCAGCAGGGTCGCCTCGTCCAGCGGCATTTTCTTCTTGCGGGCGACCAATGCGAAGATTTTCAGGAAGCTTTCCTGATTGGGTCCGTCGATCTTGATCTTGAAGAAAATCCGCCGCAGGGCCGCGCCGTCGAAAATGGCGTTGGGGTGGAAGTTGGTCGAGAAGATCACCAGCGTGTCGAACGGCACGGTGAATTTCTCGCCCGATTGCAGAGCCAGAATGTCACGGTTTTCCTCCAGCGGCACGATCCAGCGGTTGACCAGTTTCTGCGGCGATTCGGCCTGACGGCCCAAGTCGTCGACGATGAAGATGCCGCCAGAGGATTTCAGCTGCAACGGCGCCTGATAGGTGCGGGCCACGGGATTGTATTTGAGGTCGAGCATGTCGAGCGTCAGCTCGCCACCGGTGACCACTGAGGGGCGTTCGCAATAGACATAGCGGTTGTCGAAACGGTTGGCGTTGCGGCGGATGGCCGTGGGGTCGTCCAGTGATTCCTCGGCTTTGGAATGGACGATCGGGTCATAGACGGTGATGACCTGACCCGAGTATTCGATGGCGCGGGGGATGTAGATCTTGTCGCCAAGGGCGGCGCGGATGCCGTTGGAGATCGAGGATTTGCCGTTGCCGGGCGGGCCATACATCAGGATCGAGCGGCCCGAGGTGACGGCGGGACCGAGGTTGTCGATCAGGTCGTCGGGCAGGATCAGATGGTCCATGCCGCGCATCAGCTCGGTGCGGGTCAGGCGCAGGTTGCGCACCGACTGGCGCTTCATCTGTTCGCCGTAGGCGGTCAGCGGGATCGGCATGGCGCCGTAATATTCCGACTGCGACAACGCGTCCAGGGCGCGGGATTTGCCAGCGTCGGTCAGCTGGTAGCCCATTTCATTGCCGGAGGTGGCGTGGAGTGTGCCGGTCGCCTCCAGCAATCTTTGACCGCGGGCGGCGTCGACCAGTTCCTGGGTCAGGGTGGTCGGCAGACAGATCACCCGGGCGATCACCGAGACCAGATCGAGGTTCATGCGGAACATGGTTTTCAAGAGGATGTCGCGCATCATCACCGGCGAGATGCCGACATCGGCGATCGTGCGCGGCGGCGCGGGCGGGATGACGCCGGTCTGGGTCTGGATATTCATGGCTGCACCTCGGGTTCGGGCGGAGTTTGCCCTGTCGGCCTGAAGAACTGATGAACCGCAAAATGGACGAGTTCATGGCGCTGTCCGGCTATTTCCGCAAAATAGTGCCGAAAAGCCGGGATCATGCGTCAAAACCACCATTCGGCGAGCAGGTAAAAGATCAGCATGCCGGACAGGGCAAGGCCCATCGGGAATTTCTGGGCGCTGGTCCAGCTGGCCCATTCCGGCGAGGCGGCGCGGTAGGCGGGCACCCTGCGCATCAGGCGGTGGCTGGCAAACGCGCCGAGCAGGCATGCGGCCAGCAGGCCAAGGACAAAGCGGAGGTCGGACAGCGCGAAAAACGGTGCCATGGCGGCGGCGAATTTGGCGTCGCCCGCCCCCATCAGGCCAGCGGCATTGGCGACAAACCCCGCGACCAGCACGATGGCGGCAAGCGCCCAGCCCCACAGCCAGACATGGAACGGCATGACCAGCAGGCCGACCACCAGCCAGACCGCCAGCAGGGCGATGACCGCCTTGTTGGGGATTTTCAGGAAGCGCATGTCGTTCCACGACACCCAGATGCCAATGGCAACGGCAAAGGGCAGAAAGGTGAGGGCGGCGGTGTTGGACAGCATCGCCCTAGTTCTCGAGTGCGGCCAGGGAACGGGCGGCAGCCTCGAAATACACCGGCGAGGTGTCGATCGCCTCGCGCAGCAGCCGCTTGCCGGTATTGACATCGCCTTGCTTGATGGCGGCAAGACCGGCGGTATACAGCAGTTGCGCCCGTTCGTCCTGGGTCATCTGGATGACGGGCAGGTCATATTTGCGCTTGGTGGCGCGGGCCAAGACGAGGTTGTTCTTGGCGGTGAACATTGTGGGATCGTAGGTCAGCGCCTGAACGAACAGCTTTTCGGCCCCCGCCCCATCGCCGCGCGTCAGTTTGGAATAGCCCCAGTTGTTCAGCACGCCCTGCGGTTTGGTCGTCATGCCGGTGGCGATCTCGTAGAAACTGTCGGCCTTTTTCCAGTCTTTCTTGCTGTCGGCGACCATCGCTTCCAGCCGGTAGCGTTCATAGGTTTCCACCGTCGGCGGGATCGTGTTCAAAACCGCTTCGGCCTTGGGCCAGTCGTTGGAGCGGATCATCACATCGGCCAGGGCCAGACGGTCATTGTCGGTTGCGTCTGGCGAGGCGACGATTTCGGTCAGGATGGTCGTCGCCTCGGTGAACAGATTGGCGCGGACCAGCGACTTGGCCAGGCCGCGTTTGAGGTCGATGCGGTCGGGGGTGACGGTCAGCGCGTTCTTGAAATAGGTCACCGCCTCGGTCGGGTCGGCGACGGTCAGCATGACATCGTTGAGATTGGCCTGATCCACCGCCGCGACCTCTGCGACGGCTTTGTCAGCCTGCGCCCGGGAGACGCCCTGTTGGCAGGCGGTCAGCGGGACTGCGCCGACGAGGCACAGCGCAAGTAGAACGGATTGGCGCATTTTGCGTCCTTTTTCAACTGCTCAATACGCCGGAACGGGGCGCTTCGATCTAGAACTGGGACAGAAGGACGTAATCCCCCTCGCCACGGCGCACCAGATTGAACTGCGGCCCTTCTTTGGCGGCAACGGGATCACCATACACCGACTTGTCGGATCGGGCGATAGCCAAGCGCAGATTGTCGCGGATTTCATCCGAATTGCCACTGTCCAGCGCAAACGCCTGCTGGAAAGTGGCGCGCGCCTCGCCGAATTTGCCCTGTTCCATCAGGACAACGCCCAAATTGTTGACGGCGGGCACGAACGTCGGGTCTTCCTCGATGGCCTTGCGCAGGATCTTCTCGGCCTGGCCCAGACGGCCAAGTTTGAGATCAGCAGAGCCTATCGCGGACAGCACGTCGGAATTGACGCCCTGAACCGAGGCGGCGCGGTAATAGGCCTTCAGTGCCAGTTCATATTCGCCCGCCGCCATCAGGCGGTGGCCGACCTCGAGCCCGTCAACGCCCTGCCGTGTGCCATCGACGGCGGGCGGCGAATTGCCGGCGGTCGGGTCGGATGCGTCAAGTCCGCCCGCAAGGGTGCAGGCGGACAGCAAGAGCAGACCGGGCAAGGTTACAAAACGCAGTCGACTTACCTCTGCTTGACCGAAGGGATCAGCCGCCGCTCATCTTCCCCAAAGTCTTGGCGATGCCGGACACCGCAGGGCCGATCAGGATGATCAACAGCGGCGGCAATGTGAACAGCATTGTGCCAAGGGTCAACTTGGTGGGCAAGGTATTTGCCTTCTCTTCGGCGCGCATCACGCGTTTGTCACGCATTTCCGCCGAATAGACACGCAGCGCCTCGGCAATCGAGGTGCCGTAGGTGGCAGATTGCACCAGCGTGGTCACGAAAGAGGATACATCGGGGATGCCGACCCGTTCGGACATGTCGCGCAGCACCACCACCCGTTCCTTGCCGGCCTTGACCTC
>JAYUGA010000058.1:0-17257 GCA_043738565.1 Rhodobacterales bacterium | reverse complement strand
GGATCATCGCCTCGAACACGACGCCCTGCGCGTAAAACTGGTCGAACACCGTTCGCAGGACATCCTCGGTGGTCTCGAAGCACCGTTCGAGCGAATGGTCGCCCTGCGCCAGCACTTCCGGTTGCACGACAGGCAACAACCCGGCTTCCTGGCACAGTGCGGCGTAGCGGGCCAAGGCATGGGCATTGGCCACGATGCAGGCGCGGCTGGGGCGGTCCTCGCCAATGCCGATCACCGCGCGCCACTTGGCGAAACGGGCCCCCATATCCGAATACGCGCGAAGGCGGTCCCGCAATCCGTCCAGCTTTTCGGTTATTTGCTCGCCCGGATGGCCCGCCATGCCCTTCGCCCCGGTATCTACCTTGATGCCCGGAATGATGCCCAACGCGGTGATAGCGTTGACAAGGGGCGTGCCGTCCGCCTTAGTCAGGCGGATGGTCTCGTCATACAGGATGACGCCGCTGATCGACTCCGCAAGGCCCGGGGTCGTCACCAGCAATTCCCGATAAGTGCGCCGGGCTTCGATGGTCTGCGGGATGCCCAGTCTGGCGAACATCTTGTTGCAGGTGGCGTTGTTTTCATCCATCGCCAGCAAGCCCTTGTCGTCGGCCAACAGCAGCGTCGCCTTTGCAATTAGGACTTGCGCCGTCACTGGGGATTGCCCCACGTCCAATTGCGGATTTCCGGCATATCCTCGCCGTTTCGCCGGATGTAGTGCTTGTGCTCGACCAGCTTGTCGCGCAGGTGCTGTTTCAGATAGACCCCCTTTTCGCCGGTCTGCGGCAGACGGTCGATTACGTCCATCACCAGATGGAATCGGTCCAGATCATTCAACACTGTCATGTCGAACGCCGTGGTGATCGTGCCCTCTTCCTTGTAGCCGCGGACGTGAATGTTGCGGTGGTTGGTGCGGCGGTAGGTCAGCCGGTGGATCAGCCACGGATAGCCGTGAAAGGCGAAGATCACCGGTTTGTCGGTGGTGAAAAGCTCGTCGAAATCCGCGTCGTTCAACCCGTGCGGATGTTCGGCACTGGGTTGCAAGCGCATCAGGTCCACGACGTTGACCACTCTTATCCTGATATCGGGCAGATGCGCACGCAAGATCGAGACGGCGGCGAGGGTTTCGAGCGTCGGCACGTCACCACAGCACGCCATGACCACGTCGGGTGCTGCAACCTGATCGTTGCTGGCCCAGGACCAGATGCCGATCCCGGCGGTACAATGCTTGTCCGCAGCGTCCATCGTCAGCCATTGCGGCGCCGGGTGTTTGCCGGCGATCACCACGTTGACGTAGTGGCGGCTGCGCAGGCAGTGATCCATGATCGACAGGAGACAGTTCGCGTCCGGCGGCAGGTAGACCCGCACGACCTCGGCCTTCTTGTTCATCACAACGTCGATGAAGCCCGGATCCTGATGAGTGTAGCCATTGTGATCCTGACGCCAGACATGCGAGGCCAGCAGGTAGTTCAGCGAGGAAATCTTGCGCCGCCATGGCAGGTCGGACGTGATTTTCAGCCATTTTGCATGCTGATTGAACATCGAATCGACGATGTGGATGAAGGCCTCGTAGCAATTGAACAACCCATGCCGTCCGGTCAGCAGATAGCCTTCAAGCCAGCCTTCGCACTGGTGTTCGCTCAGCATTTCCATGACGCGACCAGTGGGGGCCAGAAATTCGTCGTTCGGTTCGGTCGCGGCGTTCCATTGGCGGGTGGTCACGTCAAACACCGCTTCCAGACCGTTGGACAGCGTCTCATCCGGGCCAAACAGCCGGAAATTGCCTTGCCCGGCGTTCAGTTTCACCACATCGCGCAGGAACGGCCCGAGCACACGGGTGTCGCCGATGCCGGGCACCCCCGGGGTGGCCACAGCAACCGCATAGTCGCGGAAATCCGGCATGCGCAGGTCGCGCAGCAGGATCCCGCCATTCGCATGGGGGTTGGACCCCATGCGCCGCGTGCCTTTGGGCGCAAGTGCGGCCAGTTCCGGCATCAGGCGGCCCCCTTCATCGAAAAGCTCGTCAGGCCGATAGCTTTTCAACCAGTCTTCCAAGAGCTTGAGGTGTTCGGGATGCTTGGCCGGATCCGATAGTGGCACCTGATGCGACCGGAACGAGCCTTCGACCTGAACGCCGTCCACCGTCTTCGGACCGGTCCAGCCCTTCGGTGACTTGAGCACGATCATCGGCCAGCGCGGACGCGCGGAGTTACCGTGGAGCCGGGCATCCGCCTGAATTTTCCGGATGTGTTCGACAGCCCTGTCAAGCGTCGTGGCCATCGCCTCATGCATCAGCGCCGGGTCGTGGCCTTCGACGAAATAGGGGGTCCAGCCATAGCCGCGCAGCAATTGTTCCAGCTCTTCGCGACTGATCCGGGCAAGGATGGTCGGGTTGGCGATCTTGTAGCCGTTCAGATGCAGGATCGGCAGAACTGCGCCGTCGCTCACCGGATTGAGGAACTTGTTGGAATGCCATGCCGTGGCCAGCGGCCCCGTCTCCGCCTCGCCGTCACCGACCACACAGGCGACCACAAGATCGGGATTGTCAAACGCCGCGCCAAAGGAATGGCTGAGCGAATAGCCCAACTCGCCGCCTTCGTGGATCGAACCGGGGCATTCCGGTGAGGCGTGGCTGGGGATGCCGCCCGGAAACGAAAACTGCACGAACAGCTTGCGAAGCCCGGCCTCGTCCTGACTGATCTCGGGATAGATCTCGCTGTAGGTGCCCTCAAGATAGGTGCTGCCAACCACCGCCGGACCGCCATGTCCGGGGCCAGAGACATAAATCATGTCGAGATCGTATTTGCAGATCACCCGGTTCAGGTGGGTATAAATGAAATTCTGCCCCGGCGTCGTGCCCCAGTGACCCAGCAGCATGTGCTTGATGTCGGAGGTCGCCAGCGGCCGTCGCAGCAACGGGTTGTCGAACAGATAAATCTGGCCGACCGACAAATAGTTGGCAGCGCGCCAGTAGGCATCCATCTTGGCCAGCAGATCCGGGGACGGGGTTGTCATGGTTCAATTCTCGCTTATTCATCAAGATCAAGGACAGCGCAGACCATTTCGGCGATCATGCGTTCTTCGTCGGTGGGCATCACCCGGACCGTGGCCGCACTGGCCGCAGTTGAAATCACACCGTCATTTATCATGTTGCGCTGACCGTCCAGCGCCAGGCCGAGAAAGCCCCGCCCGTCGCAAGTCCGGGCCCGGATCACGGGAGCGTTAGTGCCGACCCCGCCCGCGAACACGAGTGTGTCAAGGCCACCAAGCGCCGCCGCGAATCCGCCGATCCATTTCTTGACCTGATAGCAGAACAGCGCGACGGCTTCCGCCACCCGCACATCCTGTGCTTCGCGGTCGCGCACGTCGCGCACGTCGCGCACGTCGGAACTTGTCTCGGAAATGCCGAGCAGGCCGGACTCGAAATTCACCATCCGTTCGAACCGCGCGGCGTCGAAGCCTTCGGTGCGGGCGAGATAGCCGAACAGTCCGGGATCGAGATCGCCGGAACGGGTGCCCATCGGGACCCCGGCGGTCGGGGTAAAGCTCATGCTGGTGTCCACCGATTTGCCGTCATGCACAGCCGCCAGACTTGCCCCATTGACCAGATGCGCCAGGACAATCCGGCCCTGTGCCGCCTGCGCCTCTGCCAGCCGGGCAAGCTCGGTCATCAGAAACGCGTAGGAAATCCCGTGAAAGCCATAGCGCCGCACCCCCTGCGCCTCATACCGGCGTGGGATCGGCAGGATGCGCGCGGCGCGGGGCAAATCGTGGTGAAATGCCGTGTCGAAGCACGCCAACTGCGGCAGTTCGGGAAACCGGCGAGACACCGCCTCGATCAGCAGGATCTCCAGCGGCAAATGCTCGGGATCAAACGGACTGAGGCCGCGCAGGTCGGCAATCAGGCCGGGGGTGATCCGTTGCGGCGCGGAATAGGCCGGCCCGCCATGCACGACGCGGTGGCCTGCGGCGATCAGTCCGACTGGCCCCGCGCGTTGGTCGATCCAATCGAGAACGATTCCGGCGGCGGCGGCGTGGTCGGGTGCCGCCACGGCCCGCGAAAAATTGTCCGCCGGGGCAATTCCTGTCACGCGAAGAGCGGCATCCGCGAGGCCAATGCGCGTGATCTCGCCCGCCAGAATCCGCCTGCGCGGATCGCGGACCTCGAACAGCGCGAACTTGATGCTCGACGAGCCGCCATTGAGCGCGAGGACGCAGGGTTCAGCGCTTGGCATGGATGAGTCCGCCATCATGCAACCCAAGGGCGTCAAGTTTTTCGCGTGTGGACGCGCAATCCGTGTGCAGAATGCAGCGCATCCCCAAGCCCGCGCCAATGTCGACGAACATCGCGGTGTTTTCGATATAGGCGACCTGTGCGGCGGGCGTCTGGGCGATGTCGAGCGCCAGCCGGAAGATCTCCACGTCCGGTTTCAGCAGGTGAACGTAGCAGGAGGACACAAAAAAATCGACAAACCGGCCAAGCCCGAACTTGCGGATCCGGTAGTCGTTGAGTTCCCTGCCCTCGTTGCTGAGCACACCAACCTTCAGCCGGTAGCTGGCCTTGAGTTGCGTGATCAGATTGATCGTATCGGGGAAGGGCTGCGACTGGTCAAACATGAGGCGGCGAAACTCGACCCGACTGAACGGCCGCTGCTGGTAGAACACCACCCGGCTCAGATATTCGTCGAGTGACATCTTGCCGAGTTGGTGGGTGTCAAACGTCATGCGATGCCGATCCTCCATCTCGGTCAGATCGAGATCAAAGTGGGCGGCACCGCGTTTGCGGGCGTGACGATCCCAGCCATCGGTCAGCAGGACACCGCCGATATCCACCAGAATGCAGGTAATGGCAGGCGTTTTCTTCATTTCTTTCAGCTCACTGTTGACCGGGCTTTCCATGGCAGTTTGCGCAATCGGTCATGCCGCAACCGGCTTTGCAGGCTCGGGGGGCGGGGCTGCTTTCGTGCCTTGCTTTATCCCGGCAAGCTTGACGCGCTTCAACAGCAGGGCGTTGATGGCCACGATCAGCGTGCTGCCGGACATCGACAATGCGGCGACCTCGGGGCTCAGCACGAAGGGATACAGCACGCCCGCCGCAAGCGGGAAGGCGATGACGTTGTATCCGACCGCCCACCACAGATTCTGGTGCATCTTGCGCACCGTCGCGCGCGACAATTCTATCGCGCCCACAATGTCATAGGGATCGCTTTTCATCAGCACAACATCGGCGCTTTCCATGGCCACATCGGTGCCCGCACCAATCGCGAAGCCCACATCGGCCTGGGTCAGCGCGGGCGCATCGTTGACCCCGTCGCCGACCATGCCAACCTTCTTGCACTGCGCCTGCAATTCCTTCACCTTCTCGGCCTTCTGACCCGGCAAAACGTCAGCAAGCACGGTGTCGATGCCCAGATCTGCGGCGATGCGTTTGGCTGTCATCGCGTTGTCGCCCGTCAGCATCACCACTTCGATCTTGCGCTCGCGCAGTTTTGCAACGGCGGCTTTGGAGGTTGGCCGGATTGCATCGGCAATTGCGATCAGCCCGAGGATTGCCCCGGCCTGCGCCACATGCACAACGGTGCGACCTTTGCCTTGCAGCCGGGTGGCTTCGGCCTCCAGTCGTCCCAATGCGATATTTTGCGTGTCCATCAGCAGCCGGTTGCCCAGATATACCGTGCCAGCGGCGGTCTCGGCCCGCGCGCCCCTGCCGTCGAGGCTTTCGAACCCGGTCGGTGCCGCGACCGTAAGATTGGCCGACCTGCGCAGGATCGCCTGAGCCAGCGGATGGTCCGAGCCTTGTTCGACGGCTGCGGCGGCGGTCAGCAGCACGTCCTCGGTGACACCGTCCGCCGTCACGATCTCCACCACTTCCGGCTGACCGACGGTCAGCGTGCCGGTCTTGTCAAACACGATGGTGGTCAGCTTGGTCGATTCCTCCAGCGCCGAAGCGTTCTTGAACAGAATGCCGTTCGCCGCCCCCAGCCCGGTACTGACCATCACCGCCATCGGGGTTGCCAGGCCCAAAGCGTCCGGGCAGGCAATCACGAAGACGGTGATCGTGAACGTCACTGCAAGCAACAGCGTCTCGCCGATCACCCAGAACCACACCCCGAACGTGACCAGACCGATCACGATCGCCGCAATCACCAGCCATTGCGCGGCCTTGTCAGCCAGAAGCTGCGCCGGAGCCTTGGAGTTCTGCGCCTCCTGCACCAGCTTGACGATCTGGGCGAGGGCGGAATCGGCACCGACTTTGGTGGCCTTGTAGCGGAAGCTGCCGCTTTTGTTGATGGTGGCACCGATCACCGTCGCACCCGGACCCTTCTGCACCGGCATCGACTCGCCGGTCAGCATGGATTCGTCAACAAGCGAGTCGCCGGTCTCGATGACGCCGTCGACCGGGATCTTGCCACCGGGCCGCATCACGACAATCTCGCCCGCCAGCACCTCTGCCGTCGGCACTTCGACCTCGGCCCCGTTGCGGATGACCTGTGCCTTCGCCGGGGTCAAATTCATCAACGCTTTGATCGCGGAGGACGCACCCGCCCTGGCACGCATTTCCAGCCAGTGGCCCAGCAGGATGAACACCAGCAAAACGGCGGCGGCTTCAAAGAACTGCCCGCCTCCCTTGAAAAAGAACGTGCTGCCGACGCTGAACAGATAGCCGGTGCCGACGCTCAGCACGATCAGCACCGCCATGCTCAGCTTGCCCACCTTCAGCGCCCGCCAGGCCGAGACGGCGAACGGCCAGCTTGGGTAAAGGATCGCAGCGCTTGCCAGAAGGAACAGCCACAGATTGAGCTCCAGCCCGAACGGCGGGGCAGGCGGTTTGAAGAAGCTCCCCATCGGGGCGTAGACAAAGATCGGGATCGTGAAGACCAGGCAGATCCAGAATCGGTTGCGCATGTCATGGACCATGGCACCAAGATCGTCACCGCCGTGGCCCATCTCGAACGCCATTTCGGCAGGCATGCCGCCTTGCGTTTTCGCCGCCCCATGGCCGGAATGGTCGGCACCGGCCGGCTTCGTCGCGGCCGCCGCCGCAGCATCAGGGGGCGTGACAGAAGGCGGCGCAGGCGTGGCACCGGCGGCTTTGCCGTCTTGCTTGCCAACCGGCGACGTGACAGCGGCGGCTGTTCCAGCCGGGGTCGCATCAGGGGGCGCAGCGAGGGTGACGGACGGCGCAGGCGGTGGAACCGCTGATTGTTCAGTCGGCGCAGCAACGGGTCCGCCGACAGGCGGAACTGACGCGGCGTCGCCTGCGTCACCTTCCGCCTTCGCGGCAGCTTCATATTCGTTCTGGCGGACATCGGATTTGATGTCGGCGACATGCAGCCGGGTTTCGTCGTAGCGTACCGTGGCCGTTCCGGCAGCGAAATTCACTGTGGCGCTTTCAACACCCGGAACCGCGCCGAACCGCTTTTCCAGGGCCGGAACGCTCAGGACCGAAAGCATGTCGCGCACATCAATTACACTAGTTTTCATCGCATTTTTCCTTTGCGGTGCGTCAATCTGCCGTTTTCGACCCGAGATCCGGTTCCTTGAAACCGCATGTCGTCGCATCTCCAGGCACCCCCGGTCGTTCGGGCCGCAGCCGGAACGGACGATCCGATCACCGGTTCGTCACCCGCAGCGGCAGGCACCGGGTCGCTTTTCAGGGTGCCATCTTGTGCTTTATGGACATCCCCCCATCGTCTTCGGGGGCCATTTCGCACGCCGCCACGGTCGCCGCCGCACCAGCGCGCCAACACCATCCGACAGACAGAAAGCGGTCGGCCCGGTTTGCGATGTCGGCGGTGGGCTGGAAGGATACGTCCAGACCGGATTCGACCTGCATCACATCGTCCCGAAGCGGCTGGAATTCACCGGTCAGCGCGTCATGCATGTGCGGCATGAATATGCCGAGCTGGTGTTCGGACAACCTGCGGAGCATGTCCTGCACTTCCGGCAGATCGATTGCCGCCTGTGCCGTGCGCAATGCCTGCGGCAGACTGCGGGAGTTTTGGGTTGCAGCGTTAGAAGCGATCATGGTGATCTCCTGTTTGATTTGTAGTGGCCAGATCTAACTTATTGGGTCGGGTGAAAGGTGCGTTTGGGTCGGCGCGCCCCTTGCTGCGGGTTGCGAAACCGTGCGGTCGCGGCGGCGTCTTAGCCTTTGTCCATCGCCATCTTGGTGTTCGCCTTGTCGTCGGTGTGACTCGCATCCGCATCGGGGAGGGTGTCCCGGCGGCTGCGGGCGCGGTGCCCGGCGCTGGTTTCGCAGCAGCGAGCGGAGCCGAGGGTGCGCCCGGCTTGGCTGTTCCGGATTGGCCACGGTCGACAGGAATTGCGGGTGCAGTGCCGGTCGCCTCGGGCGGCGATTTGGGCGCAGCGGCTGGCGACGCATCCGATGAGGTGTGGCCTTCATGTGCGCCCCCATGCGCCGTGGCGGGCTCATACTCGCCCTGGCGCACGGCCGACTTGATCTCGGTGACATTCAGCCGGGTTTCGTCGTAGCGCACCGTGGCCAGTCCCGCCGCATGGTTCACGGTCACGCTCTCGACGCCTGGCACCTCGCCGATCCGGTGTTCCACGCCAACCACGCTCAGGACAGAAAGCAGGTCCCGTATTTCGATATCACTGGTTTTCATCGCGATGCTCCTCTAAGGCAGTCGATTGTCAGACTGTTCGAATCGCGGGCAGGCACCTTACGGGCAACGATCACCCCGACCTCTCGATTGCGCGCCTTCGGACCAAGCCGCGACCCGTGCCGCAGCAGTGCCATTGCCTGCGCGACGGCACACCAACATAACGACGCAGGCCGGACGCAGTTATTACACCGCCCCCCGATCACCCCCGCTTGAGACATCGCGCTGGAGCGTCAGGCATCCTGCGGACCCTTGGCGGTGTTGGCCAACCAGCCCCCGGCAAAGCCTGCCCGCCGCAGCCCCGCCTGAATGTAGGAACAGCCGCGCATCAATCGCCAGATCATGCCGCTGCGATAGTTCTCGATCATCAGCACGATCGGGCCTTCGTTCAATCCGAAGTGCCAGGGCGAGACCCAGTATCCCTGAGGATTGCCGGGATCTCCGGGATGGGTCGGATTGAACGACGCCTTGAAGCCATAGGCGTTGGCTTCTTTCAGCTTCGCCTGGTGAATGCAGTAGTTGATCGCCGGCAAGACAATCTCGGGCGCGAAGGGCAGCGACCCGACCACCGCCCAAGGTGCCAGCGTGCCGTCGTCAGGACCGTGCGGCACGCCGCGCCCGACATAATCGAAGAATTTGCGTTCCGCCCCCTCCAGCACAAGCGTTGCGGGTCCGGGCCCCTCGCTGGCGGTGATCCCCCAGCAATGTTCGCCATAGCTGGCGAACCCGTTCGGATTTTCAATCGCATAGCGCTGTTGAACATAGGTGGCGCGGCGGCTGTTCTCGAAATAGTCGATGCCCTTTTCGCGCATTGCGGCGTCCTGAATGCCGCGGAAGTCGACCCAGACATGCGACAATTGGTGCGTGAACAAAGGCCCGGCATAGAGATAGTCATAGCCATAGGACTGCTCCCACCGATAGGTTGATGACCAGGCGGCGTAGCTGTCCGGCTTCAGAGGATATGTCGGCGATGCAAGACCCAGGATGTAAAGCAGGAGGGCTTCATCATAGCCTTCCCAGCGATAGGGAATGAAGCCGGTTTCCGGTCGCCAGCCATGCGTCACCGTGACCCCGCCGTTCTGCGCCCAGGTCCAGTCGGCCCGGCGATACAGCGCATCGGCAAGGGTGCGGATTTCACGTTCGTCCGTGGCATCACCATCGAAATAGGCCCCTGCCGCCAAAGCCCCGGCCAGAAGGAACGTGCTGTCGACGGTGGACAACTCGCAGTCCCAGGCGCGGCGGCCCGTCTGCATGTCGAGAAAGTGATAATAAAAACCATGATAGCCCGTCGCATCAGACTCCGGTCCCTGCGGGCTGTTCCAGAAGAAGCGCAATGTCGCCAGAGTGCGGTCGACCGCCAGACTGCGGGTCATGTAGCCACAGGCCACACCGACCGGATAGCAGGCAAGCGCCAATCCGGTTGCGGCGATGCTGGCCGGCCAGTTTTCGGCGGTTTTGTCGACGATCAGCCCATTGATCGGATTCGCCTCGTTCAGAAAATAGTCGAAAGTTTCCCGCTGCAATGCGGTCAGGTCTGCCTCGGCGACAGGCTGCATCGCACTCATGACAAGTCCCACCATTTAGCGGCATGCACAGGTCGGCTGAAAGACCGGGCGGCACTGATTCCATCCCGCAACAGGAAGTCCTCGGCCACGTTGGCATCTGCCGCCGGAGCGTCGCCAGCCATGACGCGGCTGGAAACGGGCGAACAGGGCCGTGGCCAGCCCATCGGCGGGAACCGCTTCCTCGATCGCGGTTTCGACAATCCAGCGACCTTCGCCGCCATCTGAAACTGAGGCGGAGAAACTTGCCAGCTTGGGTTTTTCCGCCAGGGGCTGCTGAACATCATCCTGGCTTCCGCGACATTGCGACGGCCCTTCATGCGGGGCAGCAGGCGGTGGCAAAGCGGGTGGAACACAATCGCCGTGCTAACCGCCCAGAACACTGCCCAGAACACCGCGCCGAACAGCGGCCAAAGGGCCCGTCCGAATGCGACCTTCACGATGCCGCTCAGTACCACGAATGTCTTGTTTTCCAGCTTTTGTACTCCAGAATGGAATTGGGCCACGCTGCGAAAGCGGCGGACAAGTCCGGTCACCCGCTTGGCGCGCCTTTTGATGCGGAGATTAACACCGACTTGGCCAGATCAGCGGTCGAAGAGCGAAAATACCACACCTTTGCCACCTCTGTCGCAATTATGTAGCCGCTGACGATGGCGATGACCGCGCCGATTTCCGGCACCGAAAGTGGCACGAACCCAAATGCGGCGCTCAGCGCGCCCAGAAACGGAACCGCCAGTGTGGCGATGGCCACCGCCAGTGTGGACACCAAAAGAACCCGGCTGGGGGCGCTGCGGATCACCGGTCGGCGGGTTCGCAGGATCAGCACGACCAGCAGTTCGGTCAGCAGCGAAATCATGAACCACGCCGTCTGGAACGATGCCTCGCCTGCATGAAAGATTGCGAACAGCACCGCAAAGGTGATCAGGTCGAAGACCGAGCTGATCAGGCCGAACACCACCATGAACCGCTGGATATCCTTGATGTTCCAGCGTTGCGGAGTGGTAATCCGCTCTGCATCCACAGCGTCACCGGAGATGGCGATGGAGGGCAGGTCGGACAGAAAGTTGTTCAGCAGGATCTGCTTGGCCAGCAGCGGCAGAAACGGCAGGAACGGGGCCGCAATCGCCATGCTGACCATGTTGCCGAAGTTGGCGCTGGTGGTGATGTTGATGTATTTCAAAGTGTTGACAAAGGTTTTCCGACCGTCCTCGACGCCTTGGCGCAAGACATCCAGATCATGGCTCAGCAGGATGATATCGGCGCTTTCGCGCGCCACATCCACAGCGCCTTCGACGGAAATGCCGACATCCGCCGCGTGCAGCGACGGGGCGTCGTTGATGCCATCGCCCAGATAGCCCACCGCGTGACCCATGCGCTGCAAGGCGCGGACGATGCGTTCTTTCTGTTGGGGGTCGATCTCGGCAAAGATGTCGGTCTTTGGGGCAAGGTGCCACAGCGCCTCGTCCCCCATCTTGTTCAGCGCCTCGCCGGTCAGCATCGCCGCCGCATTCAGGCCCACGGCGGCGGCCACATGTGCGGTCACATGGCGGTTGTCGCCACTTATGATTTTGACCTTGATGCCAAGACCGGCCAGATCGGTCAGAATGCGCCGCGCATCGGCCTTGGGTGGATCGGCGAACAGCAGGAAGCCGCGAAAGGTCAGACCTTGTTCGTCGGCATGGCCGTAGTCTGGTTTGGCCGCGACTCTGCCGTTTGCCACCGCCAGCACGCGCAGCCCCTGAGTGCCTTTGGCTTCAAAGATCGCCGCGAGGTCCGCGCGGGCCTTGTCGTCAAGCGGCACCTCTGCCCCATCCCGTTCAAACGCGGTGCAGATCTCCAGAACATTCGCAAACGCCCCTTTGGTCAGGATGAGGTGACGCGCCGGGGTCGCTGCCGCGGCCAGAACCACGGTCAGCCTGCGCCGGATGAAATCATAGGGGATCTCGTCGATCTTGGCATAGCCGCCGGTGGTCAGACCCTCGGCTTGCCCGACCGCCACCATGGCCGCATCTAACGGATTCGCAATCCCGGTCTGAAACGCCGCGTTCAGAAACCCCAGTTGCCGCACCCCGTCCGAAGGCCGGTCCGCCGTATCAACGGCGCCGTCCAGCGTCATGACCCCGCTGGTCAGCGTGCCGGTCTTGTCGGTGCACAGGATGTCCATGCTGCCCAGATTTTCGATGGCATCCAGACGGCGCACGATCACCCCGCGCTTGCTCATCGCACGGGCACCGGCTGACAGGGTCACCGAAATGATCGCGGGCAGCAATTCGGGCGAAATGCCAACGGCAATCGCCACGGCAAACAGCAGCGAGTCGGTGACGGGCCGGCCCAACAGCAGGTTTACCACCAGCACGAAAACCACGATCACCGCCATGACGCGCAGCAGAAGTCCGCCAAACTGCCGAACACCCCGGGCAAACTCGGTTTCGGGCGGGCTGGCGCGCAGACGGGCGGCGATGCTGCCGAATTCGGTCTGCCGCCCGGTGCGTGCAATCAGCACCCGCGCCGTGCCACTTTGCACCGAGGCCCCCAGAAAGACCGCGTTGGTCCGTGCCGACAGCGCCGCATCGGCACTGACGACACCGGGTCGCTTTTCCACCGGAAAGGTTTCGCCGGTCATGGCCGCCTGATTGACCAGGAAATCCTGCGACTGGGTCACCAGCCCATCCGCCGGAATCAGATTGCCTGCCGAAAGCAGAACCACATCACCGGGCACGATCAGGCTCACGGGCAGCGGCCGTTCGACGCCATCGCGCAGGACGGTAGAGTTCAGCGCAAGCCGCAGGCGAAGGCCCGCCACCGCCGCCGAAGCCCGATATTCCTGCGTGAAGCTCAGCAATGAACTGCCCAGGACGATCGCCAGAATGATCGAGGCATCGACCCATTCCCGCAGCACAAAAGACAGGATCGCCCCAAAGACAAGGATCAGGGCGAGCGGGCTTCCAAATTGCCGCAACAGCAGACGCAGCGCACCTGTCGTCTGACTGTCGGCCACACTGTTCGGACCATGAGAGGCCAGCACTGCAGCCGCCTGCGCCGATGTCAGACCGGCTGGTGTCGAATTCAGCGCCGCCGCCAGCACGGCACTGTCCTGGCTCCAGTAAGCTTGGTCTGCTCCGATGGCGGTCATGCCTCATTCCGATCTGTCGGCGCGGCAATTGTGGTGGCACGGCTGGGCATTGGTGTTTGATCAGGGCTGGCGCACGCCATTTTGCCGCAGTCGATTCGAGGTCGCATCAGTGTTTGTCAGGCAAGCTCGATGTCTATGCCGCAGCTGCGGGTTACTGCGGGCCGTAGTGGCTGGCCATTTCGGCGTCAAAAGACGGGCCCAAGGGTCGGGTTGGGTCGTATGCGGGGCTGTTGCGGATCTTGTCGCGGTCGACACCCAGGTAGACCAGCCGTTCGGTCCAGCGGATCGACTGGGTCGAACGCGGCGAGATCAGAACTTCCTTGCCTTGCCACCAGTTGCTGGTGTTCACGATCAGGTAGCGCAGCGTCCAGTCCGAATCCTCGATCAGAACATCAGACAGATGGCCGATCTCGCCATCGGTCGCGTGAATGTGATAGCCGCTGACCTCATCGACGCTGCGCAGGTTAGGGTCGTCGTTCCGGCGCCGCATTCGGGCGACTTCACGCTCGGCCTGCTCGTTGGTCAGATTTGGCGGATCCGGCAACATGCCACCCCAATAGCCATAACCGCCAAGATAAAGACCCGAACTCCAATACGGGTTAAGGCCGTAATAGTCGAAGGCCCCGATCTCGAACTGACGCGACACCGGGCGTTGGGTGTCGACATCAGGGCTGCCCCTGACCTGCGCCATCGTCAGGTTGACCGGGAAATGGCGGGCTTTTGTGTCGGGATGGCCAAGCGCCGAAGCCGGGATCAAAACCCGACGATCCAAGAGCCAGGAGCCGGTCTCGACCACAAGCCATCGCACCGTCCAGCTGGCATCGTCAAACAGCAAATCGCTGACCGTCCCCAGGCTGCCGTCGCTGGCAAGAACAGCATAGCCTTTTGTATCAGTCGCCTTGATCAACATTTACTCAACTCCTCTGGCGCGACGCGCCCTTTGTGAAAACAGTCACGATCCGGCTTGCTTCCAATTCAACGGGCCGACAGCACCTGATGAGCGGGTAAAATGAGCGCTGAACCGGCTGGCTGTCGGAGCATAACCCTGTCTTGCCGAAATCGTTCCCTGCCACCCTGATGCAGGTTGGTCGCGGCAGTTTTATTCGCGCATCGAAGGGCCGGCTTTGTTGAATTTATCGGGTTAGCGGCCCTGCGCTTAAAGGAATCCCTCGATCGGCAATTGCCCCACGATCCACGATCTCGCCCGCTTGTGCCATACCGCCTCGGGTTCGACCGTCATGTCCGGCGGCAGACCCGGGCGGTCGACTGCCCAGTGCAGCGCGTTCCCCTGGCGCGTGACATGGTAGGCCTGATCCGGGGCGCAAAGGCTGTCGCATTTGCGTGTGAGTTCCGCCATCAATGCCGGTTCCTCGAACAACAGTCCAAGTTCGGTGTTGGTGACGGCCGAGCGCAGATCAAAGTTCAGCGAGCCGATGATCGCCTGCCGCCCATCCATCAGGAAGACCTTCGAATGCAGCACGTCGCGCTTGCGACCGGGAAGCGCTACTTTCGAGTATTCATGAATATCGGCCCCCGCCGCGAGCAACAGTCCACGATAAAGCCGATAGGCACCATAGACCAGCACGAAATCCGTCGATGACAGGGCGTTGGTCAGTAGCGATACTTTTACCCCCCGTTCGGCAAGCCGGGTCAAGCCCGCGATACCAGCATGACCCGGCACGAAATAGGGCGTGATCAACCGTACTTCGGACTGGGCTTCGGCCAGAATGCCGGCGACGGCGGTGGACATCCACGGCGCGGAATGCTGGCCATAGGCTTTGTCGGGCGGGTCGGCCAAAAGCTGCACTTTGGATGTCCAGCGCAGGCCTTCGGTCAGAAAGCTGCGCGCTGTGCGCCCTTGCAGGGTCTGCGTCATAAACCGACGTGATGGCGCGGACCCGACGCGTCGCGCCAGCCGCTTGCAAAACATGGACCTGCTGACCTTGAAGGCAGGCCAGAGGGCAATGATCGGCAAGGACAGACCAAGATTCCAGAAGCTGTCGAATACGGATGAAACCTCGGCCACCTTGCCCCCCACCAGCATGACATCGGCATCAATCGACATCCGGTTGCCCTCGTCCGCCCCCAAATAGGTATTGCCGATATTGCGGCCGCCGATGATCGCCAGCCGCCCGTCCGCAATCCACAACTTGCCATGCATGCGACGGTTGAACCGGGTCAGCCCCAAGGCCATCTCCAGCGTCCGACGGGGCGCGTGGCCGTGATGGCGCGTCGGGTTGAACAGGCGCACCTCGATCAGCGGATGCTGGCTGAGGCCCAGAAACGCAGGATCCAACCCCTGCACGTTCACATCATCCAGCAGCAATCGGATACGGACGCCCCGGTCTGCGGCAGCATGCAGCGCGTCAATCAGCAACCATCCGGCGAGATCGGTGCTCCAGATGTAGTACATCAGATCCAGACTGCGCCCCGCCTGCGCGGCAGAAAGGGCGCGGGCGGCAAAAGCATCGGCATTGTCCAGCAGGAGCATAAGGCCGCTTTGTCCGGAATGTCGGGTTTCCAGCGGTGCCAGCAGCGCATCCAGCGGCGTTGGCGGCCCCGCGACGGGCAGGGCCGTTGACGCAGGCCCCCGCGCCTTTTGCAGAAAGCGGCGATAGGACCGATGCGCAGACCACGAGGCAAAGGCAATCAGTGTGGCGAAACCGGTGATCCACACCACCAGCAGCGTCGCATGGTAGATCATGTCAACACCGCTATGGGCGATGCACCAAGCCGCAATCTGGCCTTGATCGGCAGATGGTCCGATGCACGCCGCGCCAGCAGACTGTCATGGGTCGCCACCTCCAGCAGTTCGCCAGGTGGCGACACCATCATCCGGTCCAGCGCCAGCAACGGATAGCGTGATGGAAAACTTGGATACGGCTGGGCGATCCGGAAGTGCCTGGCCAAAGTTTGCAGTGCCGCCCCCGCGCCCCGCCATTCGTTCAGATCGCCCAGCAGAAGGGTCGGGCGGCCCTCAAGCTGGCTGATCTTGTCAATCAGGGCGCGGGCCTGTGCCGCGCGCGAGGCCGGCAATAGGCCCAGATGTGCATTCACGATCCGCAAGGGTTGGCCTGCGATCACCAGATCGGTGACCAGTGCCCCGCGTGGCTCTAACCCCGGAAGGCGCAGTTGGTGCACCTCTTGCACCAGTGCATTGCGCACGAACAAGAGATTGCCATGCCAGCCATGCGCCGCCCCCGCACGCTCCAGAGGCACGGCTATCAGGCCCAGATCGCGACGCAGGCTTTCCAGATCGAGCAATCCGGTGCGGGTGCCAAAGCGGGTATCCGCCTCTTGCAAGGCGAGAATATCCGCACCGATTTCAGCAATCACCGCCATCGTCCGCGCTAGATCGCGGCGGCGGTCAGTGCCGACGCCCTTGTGGATATTGTATGACGCCACAGAAAGGTCGTTCGGCGTGGTCATCTGGCGGCGATCCTTGGGGTAACGTGGTGCGGGGTACAGCGACAGATATGGGACGCCGACCGCGCCATCAAGATGCCCAAGGGCACCGCACCTGACGGTTTGGTCCAGCCCAAACGCATGGCGTTGCGCGAGTGAGGGCCATCCAAACCCTCTGCCCGGCCATCACTTCCGCAGATATTTTAGCATGACGGCGATGGCCAGTACGGCCAGCGCCGCTATGACCCACATCCAAACGCCGCCGTAGCTCATGTAATATCCGTTCATCATCTTGTGACCCGTTGTAGTTGTTCACGGATGATAAAGTCCTGCGGCCGGTGCGTTGTCGTTGATCCAGATCAGCCCGGCCGGACCGGGTCTTGGGACTCTGATTGTCCGGACTGATCCAGATCGACGCGTCGTCGCCGAAAATTTGAACCGCCCCTGCTTTGCCGGAGGGTGAGGTGTTCAACGATCAGGCGACCATATCGAGCGCGTTCAGGTTTGCATGGAACGCCTCCTCTGCTTCTGCG
>JAYUGA010000057.1:0-17282 GCA_043738565.1 Rhodobacterales bacterium | reverse complement strand
TCATGTGGCATATCCTTTTCTCGGCAAGAACTGCGGCGCGTGAACAACGCCTTGATATGCCACCCAATCCCCCCGTCACCAACTTTCAGCTATAGCTCATGGCAACCCCTTACCCAACCGTCCACATCTGGACAGCCCAGTTTCACTCCACCACATCCTCCATTTCCGCCACGACACCCTTCTTCGCCGCAACCTTCTTCGCGGCAACCTTCTTGACCGCCGCCTTCTTCACGACCGCCTTCTTCGCCCCCGCCGCAGCCACCTTCTTGACCGGGGCCTTCTTCACCGCCGCCTTCTTGCCCGATTTTCCAGCCTTCTCCGCCACCAAGGCCACCGCTTCCTCCAGCGATACTCCTTCCGGCGTCAATTCCTTCGGCAAGGTCGCATTCACCTTGCCCCACTTCACGTAAGGCCCGTATTTTCCCGGCATGACCTGAACCGCCCCGCCGTCGGGATGTTCCCCCAGCTCGCGCAGTGGCCCGACCGCCAGCGCTCCGCGCCGCCCCGCCGCCTTCTGCGCCAGAACCTCCACCGCCCGGTTCATCCCGATGGTGAAAACCTCCTCGACATCCGGAATGTTCGCATAAACTGCGCCATGCTTGACATAAGGCCCGAACCGCCCGATCGCCGCCTCCACCACCCCCCCATCCGCCGGATGCAGCCCCACCACCCGCGGCAGTGACAACAACTCCACCGCCCGCTCCAAAGTCAGCGCATCCGCACTCCACCCCTTCGGCAGCGAAGCCCGCGGCGGCTTCGGCACCGCCTCCGAAGCCTCGCCTTTCTGCACGTAAGGCCCGAACCGCCCGGTCCGCAACGACACCGCAACCCCGTCTGCCAGCCCCAGAACCCGCCCATCGACCGAGCCGCCGTCTTCGCCGCCAGAAATCGGCCGGGTAAACCGGCACTCCGGGTAATTGCCGCAGCCAATGAACGCAGACCCCGACCGTGCGGTCTTCAGATGCAGCTTCCCGGTCCCGCAGGTCGGGCAAATCCGAGGGTCCGACCCATCAACCCGCGCCGGATACAGATGCGGTGCCAGAAACTCGTCAATCTTGTCCAGCACTTCGGAAATCCGCAAATCCGCCGTCTCGGCAATCGCCGCCGAGAAATCCCGCCAGAACCGGGTCAGAACGTCCTTGTAGGCCCGTTCCCCCGCCGAGACATCGTCCAGCTCCGTCTCCAGATCGGCGGTAAAATCATACTCGACATATTTGCGGAAATAGTTCGACAGGAACGCCGTCACCAGCCTGCCCTTGTCCTCCGGGATCAGCCGGTTCTTGTCTTTCCGCACATATTCCCGGTCGACAATCGTGGTCAGCACGCTGGCATAGGTCGAGGGCCGCCCGATCCCCAATTCTTCCATCCGCTTGACCAGGGTCGCTTCGGAATACCGGGGCGGCGGCTGGGTAAAGTGCTGCTCGGGTGCTACTTTGCGTTTCTCGACCGCTTCATTCTGCATGATCTGCGGCAGGCGGGCGTCGTCGCCTTCCTCATCGTCGCGGCCCTCTTCATAGACCTTGAGAAAGCCGTCGAACAACACAACCTGACCATTGGCCCGCAAGCCGACCTGCGCGTCGGGGCTGATCACATCAACCGTGGTCCGTTCCAGCCGCGCCGCCGCCATCTGGCTGGCAATCGTCCGCTTCCAGATCAGGTCGTACAATCTCCGCTGGTCCGCCTCGGCCAGCCGCAGCTTTTCCGGCGCGGCCGCCATATCGGTCGGCCTGATGCACTCATGCGCCTCCTGCGCGTTCTTGGCCTTGTTCTTGTACATCCGGGGTGAGCCCGGCACATAAGCCGCGCCAAACCGCCGCCTGATCTCGTCCCGTGCTGCCATCACCGCTTCCGGGGCCATGTCGATGCCATCGGTCCGCATGTAAGTGATATGCCCCGCCTCGTACAAACGCTGCGCCGCCGACATGCAGGCCTTGGCCCCCATCGAAAATTTGCGGCTGGCCTCCTGCTGCAGGGTCGAGGTCATAAACGGCGCATAGGGGTTGCGCGACGCAGGTTTGGACTCGACCGCCAAAACCTTGAAGGTTCGGTTTTCGATAGCGGCAACCGCAAGCTCGGCAGCTTCCTTGGTTGGAATATCGAATTTGTCCAACTTCGCGCCACCCAGCGTTACCAGCCGCGCATCAAAATTCTGCCCGCGTGGGGTTTCCAGAGTGACCGTCACACTCCAGAATTCCCGCGCTCCAAACGCCTCGATCTCCATCTCGCGTTCCACGATCAGCCGCAGACAGACCGACTGCACCCGCCCGGCTGATTTCGCGCCCGGCAGCTTGCGCCACAGCACCGGTGACAGCGTGAACCCCACCAGATAATCCAGCGCCCGCCGCGCCAGATAGGCCTCGACCAGCGGCACATCGACCTGCCGCGGATGCGCCATCGCCTCGGTCACCGCCGCCTTGGTGATCGCGTTGAACGTCACCCGGCTGACCTTCTTGCCCTTCTTCAGGCTTCCCGCCAGCGCCTCCTGCAAATGCCAGGAAATCGCCTCGCCCTCGCGGTCAGGGTCAGTCGCCAGGATCAGCTCGTCATCGGTCTTCAACGCCTCGGTGATCGCCTTGATATGCTTGCGGCTGTCGGCCGCCACTTCCCATTTCATCGCGAATCCGTCTTCCGGGTCAACCGAGCCATCCTTGGCCGGCAGATCGCGGACATGGCCGTAAGACGCCAGCACCGTATAGCCCGGCCCCAGATATTTGTTGATTGTCTTGGCCTTGGCCGGTGATTCGACAACGACAACTGCCATGAATATCCCTTTTCAGCTGCCAGAATGCGGGGCCCCGCAATGGCGCGGCAAGATGTGGGGCATCGGGCGGCAATGTCAACCGGGCCATTCGGCCCCCACACTTTCCCCATATCATCTGTCCGCAAATATCCCCGCCGGAGGCTTCGCCCCCACCGCCCGCGCACCCTGCCGCAGCCGGTTGGCCCCTTGGCCAGAGGCGACTGAAAAACAATGCGGCGCAGCCGCTCCGCTGGATCACGCCGCCTACAAGATGCGCGACAACAGCCCGCCTGATTGCCGCTGGATCAGCCCTTCCAGCTCCAGAAGCACCAATTCCGGGGCCACTGTCGCCGCCGGAACCGCCAGATCGCGGATCAGTTGATCCTCAGCCACCGGGCTGGGGCCAAGCCGCGCCAATATCTGACTGTGCAATGCTGCCACATCCGCCAGCGGTCGGCGCGCCAAGACCGGCCCTGGCAACACCGGCACCGCTACCTCCACCACAGGATCCCCCTGCGCCGCCAGCCCGATCGCCTCGAATATATCCCCCGCGTGCCGGACCAATATCGCCCCGTCACGGATCAGCATGTTGCAGCCCGCCGCCCGCGCATCAAACGGATGCCCCGGCACCGCCAGCACGTCGCGACCCTGATCCAGCGCGGTGCCCGCCGTGATCAGGCTGCCCGACCGCGCCGCAGCCTCCACCACCACCACCGCCCGCGCCAGGCCCGAGATGATCCGGTTGCGCTGCGGAAAATGTCTGGTCTGCGGTTCCATCCCCATCGGCTGCTCCGATATGCGACAGCCTTTCGCCAAAATCTCCGCCGCCAGCGCCGCGTTCTCCACCGGATAGATCACATCCACCCCGCCCGCCTGCACCGCCACCGTGCCCGTCGCCAGCGCCGCCGCGTGGGCCTCGGCATCAATCCCGCGCGCCAGCCCCGACACCACGACCTGCCCTGCCGCACCCAGACTTTCCGCTAGCCGCCGCGCCATCCGCAGCCCCAGCGACGACGCATTGCGGGCGCCCACCAGCGCCACCATTGGCCGGTTCAACAGCCCGGTATCGCCCTGCGCCCACAGCACCGGCGGCGCATCGACCAGATCGCGCAACGCCTGCGGATAGTCGGTCTCGCCCCAGCGCAACAACCGCGCCCCCGCCGCCCGCGCCTGCATCATCTCGTGCCGTACCACCTCGACCGGGCACAGCCGGTAATCCTCCACCCCCGCCGCCCGCGCAATCTCCGGCAAGACCGCCAGCACTGCCGCCGCCGAGCCATGCTCCGCCATCAGCCGATGAAAGGTCGCCGGACCGATCCGGCGGGACCGGACCAGCCGCAGCCACGCCTCCGGCTCCTCGTCCAGCGAGGCCAGATAGTCCGGGGCGGGTTTTCGTGCCGTGGCAGCCATGCGAACCTCATCTTTCGCCCCATTCTGACCCGCTCAAGGTTAACGAACCCTAAACGCGCGCCAAATCAGATTACCATTGAAGCCGCGCTCAATCTTTGATCAAATGCCGCCAACTCTGACAGGAGCAAACCGATGTTGAACGCAGAAGTAGCCCGCCGTCGTGATGACGCCATTTCACGCGGCATCGGCGTGCAGACCCAGATCTATGTCGACCGCGCCCTGAATGCCGAGGTCTGGGATATCGAGGGCAACCGCTATATCGACTTCGCCGCCGGCATCGCCGTGGTCAACACCGGCCATTGCCATCCCAAGGTGATGGCCGCCGTCGCCGCACAGATGGCCAAATTCACCCATACCTGCCATCAGGTGCTGCCTTATGAAAACTACGTCCGCCTCGCCGAGCGGCTGAACGCGGCAGTGCCGGGCGACTGGCCCAAGAAAACCGTCTTCGTGACGACTGGTGCCGAAGCCGTCGAAAACGCCGTCAAAGTCGCCCGCATCGCCACCGGGCGCAGCGCCATCATCGCCTTCGGCGGCGCCTTCCACGGCCGCACCTTCCTGGGGATGAGCCTTACCGGCAAGGTTGACCCCTACAAAAAGGGCTTCGGCGCCATGATGCCCGATGTCTGGCACGTCCCCTTCCCGCAAGAGGTGCACGGCGTCACCACCGCCGATGCGATGGCCGGTCTGACCAAGCTGTTCAAGGCCGACCTCGACCCGTCGCGTGTCGCCGCGATCATCTTTGAACCGGTGCAAGGCGAAGGCGGCTTCTACCCCGCCCCCGCCGATCTGGTCAAAGGCATCCGCAAACTGTGCGACGAGCACGGCATCGTGATGATCGCCGATGAGGTGCAGACCGGCTTCGCCCGCACCGGGCATCTCTTTGCGATGCAAGGCTACGGCGTCGCCGCCGATCTGACCTGCATGGCCAAGGGCTTGGCGGGCGGGCTTCCCCTCGCCGCCCTGACTGGCAAAGCCAGCCTGATGGACGCCGCCAACCCCGGCGGCCTCGGCGGCACCTATGGCGGCAACCCGCTTGGCATCGCCGCCGCCAATGCCGTGCTGGACGTGATCGAGGAAGAAGACCTGTGCAGCCGCGCCAATGAACTTGGCTCCCGCCTGCGCCAGAAACTGGAGGAGGTCCGCGCCACCACGCCGGAGATTTCCGACATCCGCGGCCCCGGCTTCATGGTCGCCGTCGAATTCGCCAACCCCACCAGTCACGAACCCGACGCCGACTTCACCCAGCGCGTGCGGATCGAGGCGCAGAAACGCGGCCTGATCCTGCTGACCTGCGGCGTCTACGGCAACGTCGTCCGCTTCCTCGCCCCGATCACCATCCCCGACGCCCATTTCGCCGAAGCGATGGCGATCCTGGAAGAGGCGGTGGCGGCGGCAAGAGCGTAGGTCGGGGCGTGCCCCGACTCGCTCCACCGGGGTATAGCACCCAGCGGCGCGCTCCGGTATGCTGGCGGGGAACCATGGGGCCCAAACATGCACATCACGGACGTTCTCACCTATCTCATCGGCAAGGGCCATGGCCGCACCGAGGCCGAACTGGCTCAGGCCATCTTCGGCCAGGAAGGCTATGAGCCGCAGATAACCCAGACCTGCGCGCTCTTGCAGCACAAGGGCATCGTGGAGCGGCGCGGCAGCGGAAGCCCGGAGGATCCCTTCCGCTACTATCCGAGGGAACACACCTGACCCCGGCGATCGCGCCGCCCCTTCCCAACCCCGCACCGCGCCGCTATCTGAGGCCATGACCGCGCCCCTTACCCTCACCAACGCCTCCTACGCCGTCCCCGGCAAAACCATCCTGTCCGACCTCACCCTGACCCTGACCGAGCGGCGCATCGGCATCGTCGGGCGCAACGGTTCCGGCAAGACCACCCTCCTGCGCCTCTTGGCCGGTCTGATCGCCCCGACCTCCGGCACGCTCCGCCTGGGCGACCTGGACCCCGCCCGCGACCGCAAAGCCATGCTGTCCCAGATCGGCATCCTGTTCCAGAACCCCGACCACCAGATCCTGTTCCCGACCGTCGAGGAAGAACTGGCCTTCGGTCTCTTGCAGCAAGGCCAGACCCAGCCCCAGGCCGCCGCCCAGGTCCGGGCCCTGCTGACCGCCGAAGCCCGCAGCCACTGGGCCCGCGCCCCGACCCACACCCTGTCGCAAGGCCAGCGCCATTACCTGTGCCTGATGGCGGTCCTCTTGATGAACCCGGCGATCCTGTTGCTGGACGAACCCTTCGCCGGGCTCGACCTGCCGACCCAAAGCCGCCAGAGACGCAACCTCGCCAACCTGCCGCAACAGATCATCACCATCTCGCACGACCCCGAGGCGGTTGCGACCTGCGACCGCGTGCTCTGGCTGGACGGGGGCCGCATCCGCGCCGACGGCCCCGCCAGCGCCATTCTCGCCCAATTCAGCGCCACGATGGCCCAGATCGGAGCGGACGATGCCGACACCGACCTGCCCTCCTGACCACAACCCGGCGCAACCCCAAACCCGCCGCCGGCATTTTCTGCCCCCAAATATCCCCGCCAGAGGCTCCGCGATTTCCCCCGATCCCCGGTCCGCGCCATGCTGACCCTCACCTCCCCGGTCGAAACCTGGGCGCACCGTATCGCCGCCCCCTACAAACTGGCCGCCCTCTGTGCCGCCACGCTGCTGCTGTTCCGCCTGACCACCCCCGCCCCCCTCGCGCTTGCCGCCGCAGCCACCGCCGCCTTGACCTTTAGTTTCGGCACCCTCTTCGCCGTCACCGCCCTCAAACTCCTCCGCCCGCTGTGGCCTTTCGTGCTGATTGTCGCCGTCTGGCATGGCTGGATCGCCGAACCCGCCCAGGGCATCTCCGTCCTCCTGCGCCTGCTGACCGCCGTGACTTTGGCCAACCTCGTCACCATGTCCACCCGGCTGTCCGACATGATCGCCACGATCACAACGCTCGCCAGCCCGCTCAAACGTATAGGTCTGCCCCCCCGCACAATGGCGCTGGCGGTCGCCCTCACCATCCGCTTCATCCCGGTCATGCTATTGAAACTCAACGACATCCGTGACGCCTGGCGGGCCCGCTCACCCCGCCGCCCCGGTTGGCGCATCCTGACGCCCACGGTCCTCGCCGCCATCGACGACGCCGACCGCGTGGCAGAAGCCTTGCGTGCCCGCGGCGGAGTGGGTTAAGTCCGCCGCGCAACAGGAGAAGTTAATGGAAAAGAATATCGCCTATATCGCCCTCTTCGCCGCCCTGATCGTGGTGCTGGGGCTGATCCCCAAGATTGACCTGATGGCAGGGGTGCCGATCACGGCGCAGTCGCTGGGCGTCATGCTGTGTGGTTCCGTGCTGGGGGCCAAACGCGGCGCTCTGGCCGTGATCCTGTTCCTCGTGCTGGTGGCCGTTGGCCTGCCGGTCCTCGCGGGTGGCCGTGGCGGCATCGCACTGTTCACCGGGCCGTCGGCTGGCTTCCTGTTCGGCTTTCCAGTCGCGGCCTTCGTCACCGGCCTGATCGTTCAGCGTTGGCAAGCCAACCTCGGCATGGTGACATTCGCCGCCGCCATCTTCGGCGGCATCGTCGTGCTGTATGCGATTGGCATCCCGGTTCTGGCAGCCCAATTATCGGTCGAGACGACGACCAAGATGTTCGCCAGCCTGCCGACCCATGCCGCCCTGCCGCTGCCGCTGGGCCTGTCGCTGCTGTATCTGCCCGGCGACCTTATCAAGGCTGCGATGGCCGCCCTTGTAACCCAGTCCATCGCCCAGATGCGCCCCGGTGCCCTGCTGTCGCGCACCTGAAAAATCGGGCGGGGGTCACACCCCGCCCCCCACCGCAAAGCGGCCACCAATCCGTTAACCCGCCGCACTGCGTGTATGTACAGATAAACTACGGATAAAATACGGATCCACTACGGATAAAATACAGCACTATCGCTCGACCAGCAGGGCCGTCCCGATCCCGCCAGCCGCCGCAATCGCCGCCAGCCCATGGCCGCGCTTCAGCTCGTAAAACAGCCGCACGGCGAGGATAGCGCCAGAGGCGCCAATCGGATGCCCCCGCGCCAAAGCCCCGCCCGAAAGGTTGACCCGCCCCGCGTCCAGCCCCGCGCCCTGCACACACGCAATCGCCTGCACCGCATAGGCTTCCATAATCTCCACCACGTCCAACCCATTGGCCGCAATACCATTTTTCGCCAACACCTGCCCGATCGCCGCCACCGGAGCCAACCCCGGCTCCACAGGATCGCCGCCCAAAGTCACCCCACCGACAATCCTCAATCCCCGCCCCGCCGCGATCCGGTCCGACACCACCAGCACAAACGCCGCCGCATCCGCCGCCACCGCCGCAGTCGCCACCGTAACAGACCCGGCCAACGCCTTGGCCCGCCTCACCAATTCCGTCGTAAGCACCCGCGCAAACGCATCCCTTTCCACTCCGGCAATCGCCACAATCTCACCGCCAAACCGCGCGGCCAAAGCCTTCCGATGGCTCTCCACCGCCCAAGCATCCTGAATTTCCCGAGCGATCCCAAGCCTTTGCGCCAAGCCCGCCGCCGCCTCAACCATCCCCGGATCACGTTCTGGCCACGGCGTGAACGGTGGCTGATCATACGCAGCCCGGCTGCCATCCGCCGCCAAACCAAACCGCAAAGGCCGCCGCGAATAGCTCTCCACCCCCCCCGCAATCACCACCTCCGCCGCGCCAGAATCCACCAAAGCCCGCGCCAACAGCACCGCATCTAGTCCCCCCGCACATTGCCGATCTATAGATAGCCCAGCCACCCGCTCCGGCAACCCCGCCGCCAGCGCCACTACCCGCGCCGGATTGCCCCCCGCCCCCAGCGCATTGGCGCAGATCACCTCATCCACCTGCCCCGCTTCAACCCCCGCCGCCGCAAGCAAAGCCCCAATCACCGGAGCGGCCATTTCCTGCATTGATAACAACGCAAAAGCCCCGCCGCGTGGCACCACCGCCGAGCGTTTCGCGGCAAGGATCACACTCACCCCAAAACCTCTCGCGCCAACGCCACCAGATCCGTCTTACCCGAGGCCAGAACCGGCCAGTCCCGCCGCCAGATCAACCACTTGGGCGCTTTCAACAGCCCCAGCCTTGCCCGAACCGCCGCCAGAATAACCGCCTCCTGCCCCGCCTCCCCTTGCAAGACCGCCACCAGATGATGCCCGCGCAGCCCATCCGGCACCGGGATCACGGCAACCCGCCGGACCCCCTCAAGCCCTTGTAAAAACGCCTCAATCTCCTCGGGAAACACATTGTGATCCGCCACCGTCACCATCCGCCCGGCCCGACCCGCCAGATACAGATAGCCGTCGCGCAGAAATCCCATCTCCCCCACCGACAACCAGCCGTCCCGCCACCGCGCCCCCCCGGGATCATCCCCGCCGTAGCCCGCAAAAAGATAGGGCGACCTGACCCAGACCTCGCCAACTCCCCCACCCTCAACCCGCATTTCCACCCCCGGATAGGCTGAACCCACTGAATCCTGCGGCGTGCAACCATCGGAAATCGTAATGAAACTTGCCTCAGCCGCGCCATAAAACTCCCGAACGACCGCAGCCGGAGCCATCGCCCGCACCGCATGCCGCAGCCGCAAATCCAGCTTCGATCCCCCGATCAAGACCAGCCGCAGCCCCGGCAAATCCACGCCCGCCTCGACCATCAGCCGCATCTGCGCGGGCGTCGCAAACAAAACCTCAACCCGCCGCTCCGCCAGAACCCGCCGCTGCCGGTCCGGCCGCAGCGCGTCCAACAGATGCACCTCCGCCCCCAGATGCACCCCCTCCAACGCCCCATACAGCGCCAGCGACTGCGACATCCGCCCCAGAACGGCCACCCGCACCCCCGGCCCAATGCCAAATAATCCTGCATTAACAACGAAGCTGGCGATCCACGACGCTGGACTGCGTCCGATCCGCCGCGGGCTGCCCGAACTGCCCGAGGTCAGCGTCTCAAACCCCGCTACCGGAGCCGGACCAGAACCGCCAATCCGAAAACAGCCCGCCGCAATCGCCTGCCCAACCGCCTCACCCGCAGGCCGCTCGGCAATCACCGCCGCCGCAGACGCAGACACAGACGCAGACGCGCCGGGAAAATACTCCCGCCCCGCCGCGTCAAACAGCCGCGCCGCCGGATGCCAGCAGAACCCCGCCCCATTCACTTTGGCGCAAATATCCCCGCCGGAGGCTCCCGCCGTCACCGCTTGGCCAACAGGCTCGCCACCCGCCGCAGCGCCAGAAGATAGCCCTCCGTCCCACATCCTGCGATCACCGCATCCGCCCGCATCGAAATATAGGAATGGTGGCGATAGGCCTCGCGTTTGTAGATGTTGGAAATATGGACCTCGATCACCGGCCCCTCAAACGCATTCAGCACATCCAGCAGCGCTATCGAGGTATGGGTATAGGCCCCGGCGTTCAGGATCACCGCCGATCCCTGCCCCCGCGCCTCCTGAATCCAGTCGATCAACTGGCCTTCGTGGTTCGACTGCAGGCAACGGATGGTCACCCCCAGCTCCTCCGCCAGATCAGAGCAGGACTGCGCCACGTCGGTCAGCGCCTCGCGGCCATAAATCTCGGGCTGGCGCTGGCCCAGCAGGTTCAGATTGGGGCCGTTCAGGATATAGATGGGCTTGCTCACTGCGGGCGTCCTTCCTCAGGGTAGCCGCCAGCCTATCCCAAGCCACCCAAGCCCGCAAACCCCTGTAGGGTGCCGTGCTTTGCACGCACCGCTATGCCACCTTTTCCAGCGCCAAATCCGGCGCCAGCCCCAAGGTCCGCACCACTTCGCGCGTCAGGTGCGGCCTGTTAAGAGTATAGAAATGAAGATCCACTACTCCTTCGCTGATCAGCCGGTCACACAAAGTGGTGCATTGCGTCAAAGCCAGCAACTCTTCCCGCCCATCGCGGATCGCATGATGGAACGACTCATCCAGCCTCGGCGGCACAAACGCGCCACAGCGCTGCGCGAACCGCTTGGCCCCCTCCCAACTGGTGATCGGCAAAATCCCCGGCGTGATCGGCACAGTAATTCCTTCCTTCGCGCAGGCATCGCGGAACCGCAAAAACGTCTCCGCCTCAAAGAAAAACTGGGTGATCGCACTCGACGCCCCCGCATCGACCTTGCGCTTCAGCCAGTGGATGTCCGACAAAAGATGCGCGGCTTCCGGGTGCGGTTCGGGATAAGCGCCCACGTGAATCTTGAACTTCCCCGTTGCCGCCAGCGCCTCGACCAGCTCCACCGTATCCCGGAACCCCTGCGGATGCGGCACGAACTCCGCCACTCCCTTCGGCGGATCGCCGCGCAGTGCCACGATCTCCGTCACACCGACCGCCGCATAAGCCTCTGCAATTTCAAGCGTTTCCGCCCGGCTCGCGTCCACACAGGTCAGATGCGCCACCACGTTCAGCCCGTAGTGCCTGCCGATCGTCGCCACCGCCTCATGGGTCAGCTTCCGCGTCGTCCCGCCAGCCCCATAGGTCACTGACACATAGCTTGGTTCCAGCGGCGCCAGCGCCTGCACACACTCAAACAGCCTGAACGACGCGTCCAAAGTCTGCGGCGGGAAGAACTCAAACGAAACGCGGGTCATGGGCTGGGCTCCTTTGGGGTTGCCTCACTGTGCCAGACCGCGCAAGGTGAATCCAATTCATAGTTTTCATCATCTACATGAGGATAACCGCATGTATCTCGAACTCCGCCATTTCCGCACCCTGCGCGCCATCCATCAGGCCGGTGGCCTCGCCCGCGCCGCCGACCTTCTGAACATGACCCAATCCGCCCTCAGCCATCAGGTCGCGGGCCTCGAAGATCAAGTCGGCATGGAACTGTTCGCCCGCCGCTCCAAACCGATGCGCCTCTCCGCTGCCGGCATCCGCATGCTGCGCGCCGCCGACCGCATCCTGCCCGAAGTGGCCGCCCTGGAAGAAGAATTCCGCGCGTTATCCGCTGGCAAAACCGGCCGCCTGCACATCGCAATCCAGTGCCATGCCTGTTTCGACTGGCTGTTTCCCGTCCTCGAACTCTTCCGCCACGCCTGGCCCGAGGTTGATGTCGACATCCGCGCCGGTCTCGCCTTCGACGCCTTCCCGGCCCTGCTGCGCGAGGAAGTCGATCTCGTCATCTCCTCCAACCCCGAACCGCTGCCCGGCATCGCCTTCAACCCGCTGTTCGACTACCACCCCACCTTCGTCGCCTCCGCGCAAAACCCCCTTGCCCAAAAGCCCCGGATCGAGGCCGAGGATTTCCGCGATCAGACCCTGATCACCTATCCGGTCAGCCGCGACAAACTCGACATCTTTACCGAACTTCTGACCGAGGCCCGCGTTGAACCCCGCGCCCAGCGCCCGGTCGAACTGACCGCCGTGATCCTGATGCTGGTCGGCTCCAACCGGGGCGTGGCGGTCCTGCCCGACTGGGTGATAGCGGGCGTGAAATCCAACGCCGACTATGTCACCCGCCCGCTTGGCGACGGCACGATCACCAAACGCCTGTTCGCCGCCACCCGCGAAGAAGACGCCGCAAAACCCTTCATGGCCCATTTTCTCCGCCTTGGCCGCTCCGAACCCGTCAAACTGCAAAGGCCTTGACCTCGCCGCCGCCCCGCGCAATTTTACGCCGATGAAAACCCGGCATTCAAAGCCCCGCCGCCCCGGCCCTGTCTCTGCCTTGCTGTCGTAGCAGGGCGGTAAACACCCATTCCCGGTTCTTGAGCCCGCCCCGAAGCGCATCCAGTCCATTCGGAGCCATCATGAACCTTCTCGCCGTCAAATCCCTGTCCGTCACCCTCGGCATCCCGCTGTTCGCCGACCTCACCTTCACCCTCACCGCAGGCGACCGCCTCGGCCTGATCGCCGCCAACGGTCGCGGCAAATCCTCGCTCTTACGCTGCCTCGCAGGCCAGCTTGACGCCACCGCGGCACCACCGTAGCCCTGGTCGAACAAGAAGCCCCCGCCGCGCTGCTTGCGCTCACCCTCCGCGCAGCCGTGGCACACGCCCTCACCGACCCTGACGGCAATGCGTGGCGCGTCGATGTCATTCTCGACGACCTGAACATCCCCCTACCCCTCCGCGACCTCCCCCTCGCCTCCCTCAGCGGTGGCTGGCAGCGCGCCGCCCTCCGCCCCCGCGCCGCCATCATGGAACCCGACATTCTCCTGCTCGACGAGCCCACCAACCACCTCGACCTCTCCCGCATCGGCCTCCTGCAACGCTGGCTGCGCGCCCTGCCGCGCGATACCGCGATCATCGCCGCCAGCCCCGACCGCGCCTTCCTCGACGCCGTGACCAGCCGCAGCCTGTTTCTGCGCGACACCGCTTCTCGCATGTTCGCCCGGCCCTACACCCCAGCCCGCGCCGCCCTGCGCGAATCCGACGCCGCCCAATCCCGCCAGTTCGAAAATGACCTGAACAAAGCCGACCAGCTCCGCCGTCAGGCCGCCAGGCTGAAGAACATCGGCATCAACTCCGGTTCCGACCTGCTGATCACCAAGACCAAGCAACTGAAGGATCGCGCCGAAAAGATCGAATCCGCCGCCCGCCCCGCCCGCAGGGAAGGCTCTGACGGGGCCATCCAACTCGCCAATTCCGGCACCCACGCCAAAGCCCTCATCACGATCAACGACGCCTCCATCGCCACGCCAGACGGCAACCTGCTGTTCAAAACCGGTCAGAAGCGGATCGAGAAAGGCGACCGCATCGTCCTCCGCGGCCGCAACGGCGCGGGCAAGACCCAGATGGTCAACGCCCTCCTGCACGCCATCACCCACGACGACCCCAACATCCGCGCCACCACCACCCTCGTTCTGGGCCACTCCGACCAGGGCCTCACCCAACTGCCGCCGAAATCCACCCCCATCGACCTCGTCACCGCCTACAAGACCGGCAACGCCCCCGCCCGCTCCGTCCTCGCCGGCGCAGGCATCCGCACCGACGCCCAGACCAAACCGCTCGCCCCGCTGTCCGGCGGCCAGAAAGCCCGCCTCGCCATGCTGCTCCTGCGCCTGCAACAGCCGAACTTCTACTTGCTCGATGAACCCACCAACCACCTCGACATCGAGGGTCAGGAACCCCTGGAATCCGAACTCCTCACCCAGGGCGCCACCTGTCTGCTGGTCAGCCACGACGGCAGCTTCGTCCGCGCCGTCGGCAACCGCTTCTGGCTGATCGACAAGAAACGCCTCACCGAAGTCGATGACCCGGAACCATTTTTCTCAGGCGAACTGGCGGGTTAGCTGGCCAGCCCCAAAAGCCTCTTTCAAATTCATCCGTTCATAAATATCCCACAGGGGTCCGGGGGTGTGAAACCCCCGGGGCCACCACACGCGCAACGGTGCAGCGCGGCGCGGGCGCACCGGCAAAAACCTCGAGCCGCGGACGCGCCGCCTACTCGGGAAATTTCGCCGCAATTCGGTCCAGATACACCCCCGCCAGCCGCGAAAACACCGCCTCGCTCAGCCGTATCCGGTCCCCCGCCCGATACCCCGTCACCGAAGCTTCCGGCTTCCACCTGATCACGCCATCCGACGGAAAATAGCCGCCATTCGCCGTCACACCCAGCGCCAGCAGCCGCACCTCGTTCAGCGCATTGCCGTCCTTGCCCTCAACGCTGCGCAAACGGTGCACAAACCAGCCCTCCAGCGCCACCACCATCTGCGCAAACACCTGCGCCTCGGCCTCCGCCCGCGCACCTGCTTCCGACTTGGCTGCAACCCCGCGCCAAGTCCGTGCCAGTGCCGCAAATTCCGCACGGGCAGCCGCCACCTGTGCCGTGGGATAACTGGATTTTCCAAGCATGGCGGCTCCTTTCTCTTACGGCAGCTTACCGATCCCGGATCGCGACGCAAAAGTTTTCTGCAAATTGTTGCAGGCAGCCGTAACTTCTCCGCGGTTCAAGCAAACGGATCGCTCACCCAGACCTCGAAAGTCGCCGGGTCATCACCTCAGTTGCCACAAGTCTCCTGTGACGCCGCTCCCATCCGGTGCCCATTGACCCGGC
Source organism: Rhodobacterales bacterium (assembly GCA_043738565.1). Taxonomy (GTDB): domain Bacteria; phylum Pseudomonadota; class Alphaproteobacteria; order Rhodobacterales; family Rhodobacteraceae; genus Stagnihabitans. Next base: position 2,126 of record JAYUGA010000057.1, on the reverse strand, counting down.
ACCAGTCGTGGTGGATCGCGGTATGGGCCGAAGATAGCTGCGCAACAGGCCCTACATGCAATGCCCGCGCCACTTGACCTGCAGGGGTCTGCACGCTGCGGACGCGGCTTTCCGGTGTGAAATTGTGCGCCACCTGAACGTCAAAATCGAACACCATCAGCTCACCTGGATGTGGCGGGTGACGGCAGAGGAACGGGTTGTGTCCAGGGGCAAGATCGCCATCGGCGCCCCGTACAGCCCAGACCTCATCTGGCGCAGGTCGCCAAAACATTCCCACTTCGTTCGGTACCCTCGAACTTCGACCGCCGCTAGCACTTGGAAGTCGCATCCGCGATTTCGATCTCGTAGCGCATGGCAAAGCCACTCGCCAAAACGCCCTTGGTTGTGCGCCGCGAGAGTAGCGCTTAGCGGGTCGCATCGGGGAGGGAATGCTACCTTCACCGTGATGTCGGCGCAATATTTCCAAGATGCCTGCCGGACAATCCGCCCCTTCCCTTCGCCCCCGCCCCCGTGTATCCCCCCCAACCTGAAACCCGGAGACACCGATGCAAGGCAGCGCCAACCTCAACCTGATGATCAAGGCCGCCCGCAAGGCCGGCCGCAGCCTCGTCAAGGATTTTCGCGAGGTTGAAAACCTGCAAGTCTCGTCCAAAGGCCCTGGTGATTTCGTCAGCAAGGCCGATCACGAGGCTGAGCGGATCATCAAGCATGACCTGATGGAAGGCCGCCCGACCTATGGCTGGCTGGGTGAGGAAACCGGCGGCACGCCGGGGGCTGACCCGACCCGCCGCTGGCTGGTTGACCCCTTGGACGGCACCACCAATTTCCTGCACGGCATGCCGCATTGGGCGGTGTCGATCGCATTGGAACACAAGGGCGAAATCGTCTCTGCCGTGGTGTTCGACGCCGCCAAGGACGAGATGTACTGGGCCGAAAAAGGTGCCGGTGCCTGGATGAACGACCGCCGACTGCGGGTGTCTGGTCGCCGCTCCATGACCGAAGGCGTCTTTGCCACCGGCATTCCTTTCGGCGCGAAAAAGACCATGCCCGAAACCCTGGCCGATCTCGCCCGCCTGATGCCGCTCTGCGCCGGCCTGCGGCGCTGGGGGGCCGCCTCGCTCGACCTCGCCTATGTCGCGGGCGGGCGGTTCGACGGCTATTGGGAACGCGAGTTGAAAGCCTGGGACATCGCCGCCGGAATGCTCCTGGTGCGCGAGGCCGGCGGCACCGTGCAGCCGATCCGCGAAGGTCAGGACATTCTGGCCACAGGTTCTATCATCTGCGGCAACGACGGCCTGTTCGATCAGTTCGCCAAGGCGATCCGCAACGCCTAGCGCGGCCGTCGCACCACCGGAATGCTGGACTTCGCCAAGGCTGGCTCCGGCACCGGCAAAACCTCATTCCGCCGTCGCAGCCACAGCGGCAGGCACAGCACCAACCCGGCCGCAAACCCACCGATATGCTCCGGGTAGGCCACCGCTGACGGGCCTCCAGACAGACCCGTGGTGCCGGAATAAAGCTGGAACAGCATCCAGACCCCCAGCACGATCCAGGCCGGAATCGCAAAGATGCGGAAAAAGATCACGAAGATCACCAGCACATCGACCCGCGCCTTGGGGAACAGCAGGAAATAGCCGCCCAAAACCCCGGCAATCGCCCCCGACGCGCCAATCACCGGATAGCGTGCCAAAGGCTCCACCAGATATTGCGCCCCCGCCGCCGCGACCCCACCGGCAAGATAAAACAGCAGATAGGTCCAATGCCCCAGAGCATCCTCGACATTATCGCCAAATATCCACAGAAACAGCATGTTGCCCGCAATGTGCAACCAGCCGCCATGCAAAAACATCGCCGTCAGGACCGTAATCCAACCCTGCCCCTCCGACAACCGCTCCGGGATCATGCCCCATTCGAACGCGAAATAATCCTGTCCCGTTGCCGACAGCAGAGCCCGACTGCCCAAAAACACCGCGACATTCACCGCGATCAACAGGTAGGTCACATAGGGCGTGGTGCCAGAGACATTGTGGTCGCGGATCGGAAACATCCGCCCAACATGGCGATCCGGCGGCCAAGATCAAGCACCTCGCTTCAGCCGCTCGTCACGCCCAGACGGATGTCATTGC
>JAYUGA010000056.1:0-2367 GCA_043738565.1 Rhodobacterales bacterium | reverse complement strand
TCGCTGCCGGGGCGGTGGCGGATGTCTGACTATCTGGTCTTTACCCTGACCGCCAGTTTGGCCGCGATGGGCGATCTGGCCGGTCATGAACGCCGCGGTTCGCTCACCTGGCCGGGGCGGTCGGCCGTGCTGGGTCTGCTGGGGGCCGCGATGGGGATACCGCGGGACGCTGACTTTGCCGCACTTGACGCGTTGCATGTGGCGGTCGCGGTGTTCGACGCGGGCCAGCCCTTGCGCGATTATCATACAGTCGAAACCGTCCCCACCGCCGCCGCCAAACGCCCGCAATCGCGGCCCGAAGCGCTGGCTCTGGCCAAGGGCCGCACCAACACCACGATCACCCTGCGCGACTACCGGATGGCTGCGCTTTATGGCGTCGCGGTCTGGGGCGGTGATCTGGCGGCATTGCAGGCCGCGCTGGAACGCCCGGGTTTCACCCTGTATCTGGGCCGGAAATCCTGCCCGCTGGCCGCACCGGTCGGGGCAAGGGTGGTTGAGGCCGCGGGGCCGGAAGCGGCGCTGTCTGCGCTGCATCTGCCGCCATGGCGCAGTCCTGCCACCGCCACGGTGCTGGTGCTGGACGCAAGCGACGCCCCGGATGCCCAACGTTTGGAGCAGCGCCACGATCAGCCGACTGACCGGGCGAAATGGCACTTCTCGCCGCGTCAGGTGGCGTTCTGCGATGTTCAGATCACGCCGGGGGGTGCGGTATGACGCTTTACCTGTCGCGCCTGCGATTGTCGCAGTCGCCGCAAATCGACGCGCTTTCGAGCTTGTTGGACCCTGCAAACCGCAAGCTGCCAGGTGAAGACCCGATCGAACGCGGTAGGCGCACCGATGCCCACCATCGCCTTGTCTGGTCGGCTTTTGCTGGGGATTCCGCCGCCAAGCGCGATTTTCTGTGGCGATCCGATGGCAACGGCGTGTTTCTGGCCCTTTCGCGGCGGCCACCGGGCCAAAGCCCGCTTTTTGACCCACCGGAAGTGAAGCTTTTCGACCCCGAACTTCAGGTTGGTACCCGACTGGCCTTTATCCTGCGATGCAACGCCACCCGCACGTTCAAAACCGACGAACTGACGGCGAACGGCAAGGTGCGAAAGAAGCAGCGCGATGTGGTCATGCTGGCACTGCATGGCTTGGCCAAGGACGAACGTGCCGACGTGCGCCATCAAATTGCGCAGGATGAAGGAAGCCGCTGGCTTGTCGGGCAGGGGGGCCGGGCTGGGTTCGCTGTTGCCGACCCCGACAAGGATGTCGTGGTTGCTGACTATTCTACCGCCAGTTTGCCGGGCCATATCGGCAAACGGAAAGGTCAACCTCAATACGGCATTCTTGAGATGTCGGGCATGCTTAGCGTCACTGATCCATCGGCGTTTCTATTGGCCCTTGCCGATGGTTTCGGTCGCGCCAAGGCCTTCGGCTGCGGCCTCATGTTGCTCAGGCGGGCGGGATGACGCTGCCGCCCTCGGCACAACCCGGTCTGCCGCCGCCGAAGCCGATCCCGCTGAAGGACCGCTCGTCTCTGGTCTTTGTCGAACGCGCACAGCTTGATGTGCTGGACGGCGCGTTTGTGGCGGTCAATGCCGACGGCACCCGCACGCAAATTCCGGTCGGCGGTCTTGCCGGCATCATGCTGGAACCTGGTGCGCGGATTTCTCATGCCGCGGTCACTCTGGCCGCCCGGGTCGGCACCCTGATCACCTGGGTGGGCGAGGCGGGGGTCAGGCTGTATTCCGCAGGTCAACCCGGCGGGGCGCGGGCCGACCGGCTGCTGTGGCAAGCCTCGATCGCGCTGAACCCCGAGGCCCGGCTGCGCGTGGTGCGCAAGATGTATGCCATCCGTTTTGGCGAGGATGCGCCGCAGCGCCGCTCGATTGACCAGTTGCGCGGGATCGAGGGCGCGCGGGTCCGCAAAAGCTATGAACTGCTGGCCGCGCAATATGGGGTGACCTGGACCCGCCGCAGCTATGACGTCAAGGATTGGGACGCCGGCGATGTGCCCAACCGCTGTCTGTCCGCCGCGACCGCCTGTCTGCATGGCCTGACCGAGGCGGCGGTTCTGGCCGCTGGCTATGCGCCCGCCATCGGCTTTCTGCACACCGGCAAGCCCTTGAGTTTTGTCTACGATATCGCCGATCTCTGGAAGATCGCCACCGTGGTCCCCGAAGCATTCCGGGTCGCCGGATTGGCCGCGAAGGGCAAGCTGGACATGGCGCCCGACCGCGCCGTCCGTCTGGCCTGCCGCGACGCCTTTCGCCAATCGGGCCTCTTGGCCAAGCTGATCCCGCAGATCGAAGAGGTGCTGTCGGCCGGCGAACTGCCCCGGCCCGACCCGCCGCCCGAAGCCCTCGGCCCGGCGTTCGAGGA
>JAYUGA010000055.1:0-17389 GCA_043738565.1 Rhodobacterales bacterium | reverse complement strand
GGCTTGCTATCGACCTCCATCCGCAACCGGCTGGCGGCTTCGTCCATCAGGTCGATGGCCTTGTCGGGCAGGAAGCGGTCGGTGATGTAGCGGTGGCTCAGGGTCGCCGCCGCCACCAGCGCGCTGTCGGAAATCCGCACCCCGTGGTGGAGTTCGTATTTCTCCTTGATGCCGCGCAGGATGGAAATGGTATCTTCCACAGTGGGTTCCGAAACCATCACCGGCTGGAACCGCCGCGCCAAGGCGGCGTCCTTTTCCACATATTTGCGGTATTCATCCAGCGTGGTGGCACCGATGCAATGCAGCTCGCCCCGCGCCAGAGCAGGTTTGATCAGGTTTGCGGCGTCCATCGCACCATCGGATTTACCGGCGCCAACGAGGGTATGCATTTCGTCGATGAACAGGATGATTTCGCCGTCGGCATTGGTCACTTCGTTCAGCACGGCTTTCAGCCGCTCCTCGAACTCACCGCGATATTTCGACCCGGCGATCAGCGACCCCATGTCCAAAGCCATGAGTTTCTTGTTCTTCAGGCTTTCCGGCACATCGCCATTGACGATGCGCAGCGCCAGACCTTCGGCAATCGCGGTCTTGCCTACGCCGGGTTCGCCGATCAGCACCGGGTTGTTCTTGGTGCGGCGCGACAGCACCTGCATCGTGCGCCGGATCTCGTCGTCGCGGCCGATGATCGGGTCGATCTTGCCCTGCTCTGCCGCCTCGGTCAGATCGCGGGCGTATTTCTTCAAGGCATCATAGCCTTCCTCGGCGCTTGCCGAATCCGCCGTCCGCCCCTTGCGAATGTCATTGATTGCGGAATTCAGTTTTTGCGCGGTGACGGCACCGGCATCCAGAGCCTCCTTGGCCTTGGACGACACCATCGCCAAAGCCATCAGAATGCGCTCGACCGGCACAAAGCTGTCGCCCGCCTTCTTGGCCACCTTTTCCGCCTCGTCCAGCACTTTGACGAGGCCGGGGTCCATGAACGGTTGCGCGTCGCCCGTCACCTTGGGCAGCTTGGCCAGCGTCACGGTCAGCGCCTCGACCACGCGCTGCGGCTCGCCCCCGGCGCGGCGGATCAGGTTGGAGGCCAGCCCCTGATCATCATCCATGATGGCTTTCAGCAGGTGTTCGGGTGCCAGCCGCTGATGGCTGTCGCGAGTGGCAATGGTCTGGGCCGCGTTCAAAAACCCGCGCGACCGCTCGGTGAATTTTTCAAGGTTCATCTGTAATCTCCCGTTGCAGCACCGTGGCGGACGCCCTTCACAGGCACGTCCGCTGCGGCCTGTCGCTAACTTGGGTGGTCCAGGGGGACGATGCAAGATTGCCACAGGGTCGCCGCGCGGAATTTCCGTGCTAAAGGAAGCGATGGACGGTTTGCGAGATAGGCTGGCGGCGGAGGCAAAGGCGATTGGCTTTGCCGGGATGGGCATTTGTGCGCCCGATGCCACGCCGGAAACCGCCACCCGCCTGCGGGAATTTCTGGCGGAAGGTCGGCATGGCCAGATGGGCTGGCTGGCCGAGCGCGAAGCGTGGCGCGGGTCGGCGGCGGCCTTGTGGCCCGAGGCGCGGTCGGTGATCATGCTGGCTGAAACCTATACGCCAGAGAGCAATCCACTTGAAAACTTGAACCATCCCGACCGCGCCACGATCTCGGTCTATGCACAGGGCAAAGACTACCATGACCTGATCAAGAAGCGCCTCAAGCGCCTTGGCCGCTGGCTGATCGAACAATCCCCCTGCGAGATCAAGGTGTTCGTCGATACCGCCCCGGTGATGGAGAAACCCTTGGCCCAAGCGGCGGGCCTCGGCTGGCAGGGCAAGCACACCAACCTGCTCAGCCGCGATTTGGGCAACTGGTTCTTTCTCGGCGCGATCTTCACCACGCTCGACCTGCCCCGTGACCTTGCGGAAGTCAGCCATTGCGGCACCTGCACCGCCTGTCTGGACATTTGCCCGACGCGCGCCTTTCCCGCGCCCTACCAGCTCGACGCACGGCGCTGCATTTCCTATCTGACCATCGAACACCACGGCCCGGTCGATCCCGAACTGCGGGTGCTGCTGGGCAACCGGATCTATGGCTGTGACGATTGCCTCGCAGTCTGTCCGTGGAACAAATTTGCTGAAGCGGCCACCGAGCTGGGCTATCAGCCAAGGGGCGGTGCGCCGCAGCTGGCAGATCTTGCCACATTGGATGATGCGGGGTTTCGCACCCGTTTCGCGGGTAGCCCGATCAAGCGCATCGGGCGGGATCGCTTTGTCCGCAATGTGCTGTACGCGATTGGGAATTCGGGGCTGGCGGGCTTGATCCCCGCGGCGGAAGCGTTGTTGAATGACCAGGATGAAACCGTCGCGGATGCGGCAAATTGGGCCGTGACGCGGCTGAGGGGGCGATGATGGACCGGTTGAAGGGCAAAGTGGCGATCATATCCGGCGGGGCCACCGGCTGTGGTGCGGCGGCGGTGCGGTTGTTCGCGGCGGAAGGGGCGGCGGTCGGCATCATCGACCGCAATGTCGCGGCGGGGCAAGCTTTGGCTGGGGAAATGCTGGCATCAGGGCATATCGTGACCTTCGCCGCCGCCGATGTATCGAAAGGCGATCAAGTTGCCAGCGCCGTGGACGCCGTGCGCCGTGCGCTGGGGCCGGTAAATGTGCTGTTCAACCATGCGGGGACGATCGTGATCAAACCGTTTCTGGAGACGGAGGAGGCGGATTGGGACATGCTGTTCGATGTCAACGTCAAGTCGATGTATCTCGTGACCCGCGCCGTGCTGCCGATGATGCTGGAACAGGGCCGTGGAGCCATCGTCTGCACCTCGTCGATCTCGGCGGTTTATGGCACGCCGAACGAGGTGCTGTATGACGCGACCAAGGGAGCCTGCCACATGTTCGCCCGCGCGATTGCGGTCGAATTCCGCGACCGTGGCATCCGCTGCAACGCGGTGTGCCCCGGTTTCATCGAGACGCCGCATGGCCAGCGCGAGGTCCGCGATCTGGCCGCCCTTGGCGTCGACGTCAGCGATGCTGCCATCCGCGCCGCCCAGGGCCGGATGGGCCAGCCCGAAGACATCGCGCGGGCGGCTTTGTATCTGGCCTCCGACGACGCCGAGTTTGTCAACGGCACGCAGCTGTTCGTCGACAATGGGTTTTCGGCGGTGTGACCAAAGCAGGGGGCCGGCCACGGGGGCATCGATCCCCCGTGGCCGGCATCGCCACTGCGGGCTCTGGTCAGCGCAATGTCGCGGGTGGCGGCTTTCACGTTAGGACCGCTTGCGATTCGGGTGTAGGCTTGTGGCCGAACCGCAAGCAGAGGAGCGGCCCATGTCCAGACATCTGGCAGACCATCGCACCGAATCCAACTCCGGGCGGATGACGCAATTCCTGCGGATTGACCGCAGCCAGTCGGACGCGGTCTGGCACCCGCTGTGGCGCAGCAGCCCTGAGGCATCGGACTGCCGCCGGGTGGCAGAATTCCTGCGCATCGCCCGGCGGGCCGAGGAATAGCGGCGATTGACAGACAGGCGGCCGCGGCCTGCTGGAGAAAGCCGTGGTGAAGTTGAGCGTTTTTCCAACTTTCGCAGCCGCGCCACCAGGCTGATCGGGCCGGACGGGGTGCTGCATCTGCTGCTGCGGATCTGAACCCTTGCGGTTCACTTTGGCGCAAATATCCCCGCCGGAGGCTCTGTGGCGAGTTGCGGAGCCTCCAGCGGGAGTATTTTTGTCAAGATGAAAGCGGAAAGCCTACCGCGCCTCATGCTCCAGATTGAGCCACAGCACCTCTGCATCGGTCAGGGCCAGCGCGGCACCGGGCAGGGTCGAGGCGATTTCGCCGGGGCTGCGCGGGCCGATCAGGGCGAGGGATGGGAACGACTGGTTCAGCACCCAGGCAGTGGCGATGTTATGGGCGCTGACGCCGCGTTCGGCGGCGAGCGTTTCGGCCCGCTTGCGGCGTTCGGCATTGGCCGGGCTGCCGAAGCAGGTTTCGGGTGCCGTATCGGCGGGCAGGCGGTTGCGCAGGGCCTCGGGCAGGAAATAGCCCCGTGCCTGCGACGACCAGCTGAGATGTGTCACGCCACCCTTGCGCAGAGCGGCAAGGGTTTCGGGGGTGTTGGAGGTGATGCACCCGGCCCAGACCGGCTTTTCCATCACCGCCAGCGACAGGTTGTTGTTGAGGATGCGGAGCGGTTCCAGCCCATTCTTCGCCGCATAGGCATTCGCCTCGGCCAGCCGCGCGGGCGACCAGTTCGAGCCGCCGAAGATGCCAATCTTGCCTGCCGCCTTCATCTGGTTCAGCGCATCGACAAACTCACCCACCGGCACCGCGGGATTGTCGCGGTGCATGATGTAGATCGGGGCGAAACCCAGCCCCAGCCGTTCCAGTGAAATATCCAGTTGGGTGGCCACGGCGCGGGGGGTGCAATAGGGCGTGTGGCCACCCTTGGCGATGACGACGACATCCCTGGCAACGCCACGGGCCGCGATCCATTCGCCCAACACCTTTTCGTGCAAGCCCCCGCCATAGACAAAGCCGGTGTCAAAGGCGTTGCCGCCCGCCTCCATCCAGGCGTCCCAGACAACCGCGCCTTCCGCCACATTGTTGCGATTGTCACAGCCGAGGATCAGTTTCGACACTGGCAGGTCGACGCCCTCCAGCCTGACCTTGGGCAGGTCCGGCAGACCCTCGGGCACCACGCCCGCCAGTTTGCGGTTGCTGGCGGGGATTTCGGCGAAAGTCTTGTAACCGACCTCGTTGCGCCACCGGTCCAAGAGTTCGTTGTTGCCGATGCTGTCGGCATGGCCTGGTGCGGGATAGGGCGCTTGCAGCAAACCGGCGGCGATGGCTTTGGAGACCTGTTCGGCCTCGAACGCGAACAGCATCCGGTGGTCGCCCAGTTCTTCAATGCGCGTCTCGGTGCCGACCGTGACGTGCAGCCTGGTCGTGGACGGCCCGACATTGCGGCCCGGCACCCAGGGATCGTCGATCACGATCTGGCCGAGTGGCCCGGTGATCACCGCCCGGTTGTCCATGTTCCGTGCCACCGCCACCGCAATCTCGGCGGTGAAGCCGGAGGCGAAGGTCAAAAGGCCGTAAGCCACCGCATCGACGCCGGTTTCGGCCAAAGTGCCGATGCCCTTGACCGCGATCGGGTTGGCAAACGGCGCACCGATGGCGGCCCCCGCGATCAACCTCGCCAGGGACGCCGGATAGCCGCCGACATCCAGAATGCCGCCGCCGCCCAGCGCCAGTTCATACAGGCGCGATCCGGGGCGATAGGGGGCGTTGAAGCCGAAATGGGTTCTTATGTGTTGCGGCACCCCGATTTCACCCGAGGCAATGATCGCCAGCACCCGGGCGATCTGCGGATGGCAGCGGTACATGAAGGCTTCCATGAAGAAGCGGCCTTGCTGGGCGGCAACCTCGGTCACGGCGGCCACTTCGGCGGCGTTCATCCCGGCGGGCTTTTCGCACAGCACATGCTTGCCCGCACGCAAGGCGGCGATGCTGAGTTCGGCATGCCACGGATGCGGGGTGGCGATATAGACCGCGTCCACTTCGGGGTCGGCCAGCAGCGTGGCGTAGTCGCCGTACCGCTTCGCCTCGGCAATCGCATACTGGTCGCCAAACGCCTTGCGCCGCGTCACATCGCGGCTGGCAATCGCGGTCAGGCGGCCGCTTTTCGACTGCGCCAAGCCGTCGGCATAATTATGGGCGATCGCCCCCGGGCCGATGATGCCCCAGCGTATGGTCATGGTAGCCTCCCTCGTTCGGCCCATTGGTAGCAAAGGGCGGGGCCAAAGCGAAGGGAAGTTATTTACTAAAATATTACTCCCGCCACCGCAGCGCCTCGACCAGCAGCGCGAAGGCGGCAGAGGGTTGGCGGCGACTGGGGTAAAACAGCTAATGCCCGGCAAAGGACGGCCACCAGTCTTGCAGCACGGGCACAAGGCGGCCGGCGGCGAGGTGTTCCGCGAACCGGTCGACCGGCACCATTGCCAGACCGACTCCGGCCAGAGCCGCCTGCACGATCTGCGGCATGCGGTTGAAGGTCAGTTGCCCCGCGACGCGAACGCGCAGGTCACGGCCGTCCCTGGTGAATTCCCACCCATATAGCCCGCCCTGGGTTTGCAGGCGCAGGTTGATGCAGCGGTGCTGGGTCAGATCCTGCGGCACCACGGGGCGCGGCATGGCGGCGAAATAGACGGGCGACCCCACCACGCCCATCTGGATGTCCGGCCCGATCCGGGTGGCGATCATGTCGCGGTCCACCTGTTCGCCCAGCCGGATGCCTGCGTCGAAGCGTTCGCTGACGATGTCGGTCAGGCCCTGATCAATGACAACCTCGACCCTGATATCGGGGTAGGCGGCCAGGAAGGGCACCAGTTTGGACAAAAGGATCGTATCCACCGGATGATCACGGCATTCAATCGAATCATCCCGGCCGGCTTGTCGCGCAGTGCGGTCAAGGCGACCAGCTCCGCCTCGATGTCGTCCAAGCGCGGCCCGATGGTCTGCAACAGCCGTTCGCCCGCCTCGGTCGGTGCGACGCTGCGGGTGGTGGTGACAAGAGGCGCAGGCCAAGTCGGGATGCCAGATTGCGGATCGTGTGGCTGAGCGCCGATTGCGAGACGCCCAGCTTGGCAGCGGCCTTGGTAAAACTCGCCTCGCGGGCGACGGTCAGGAAGGCCACGAGGTCGCTGAAGCTGTCGCGCGGCATTGCTGAATTTTCCTCATGGGTTCATGCTGATCTTGCTGGATTATCAGGGCTGCTGGCAAGGCGTTGGATGCGACCATCCTGAAGCCGGAGCTTGCCTTGCCCCATGCCCCGACCAACATCCTGCGCGGCATGGCGCTGGTCGCCAGTGCCGTGCGGGTCTTTGCCGACATGGATGCCACGACCAAGCATCTGGCGACGGCCTGGAATGTACCGCTGGTGGTGGCGCTGCGCTACATCGGCAACCTGTTCCTGCTGGTGGCAATCTTCGGCCCGCGAGAGGGGCGTGCGCTGGTTGCAACGCAACGCACCGGCTTGGCGCTGGTCCGCGCGACAAGCCTTGCGATGGCTTCCCGGTTCGCCGGGCTGGCCTTTCAGCGGATGCCGGTGGCAGAGACGACGGCAATCATCTTTCTGGCACCGTTTGGCGTGATGATTCTGGGCGCAGCCCTGGTGGACGAAAAGATTGCCCTGTCAAACTGGGCCGCGGCGGTGGCCGGGTTTCTGGGCGTGCTGCTGATCGTGCGGCCCGGTTCGGGATTGGACCCGTGGGGCGTCACCTTCGCCCTTCTGACGGCGGCGGCAACGGTGTCGTATAACCTGTTGTCCCGCGTTCTGGCACGCACCGAAACCACGCCCGCCCTGATGTTCTACTCGGCGCTCGCCGGAACCATTGTCTTCGGCGCAACCCTGCCGTGGTCGTGGCGCGACGCCGTGCCCGGCCCGTTGGACCTGACCCTGTTCGCCGGGATCGGCGCGATGGCGCTGGCCGGCCATTTCCGGTTCACCGCCGCCGATCGCCACGCCCCGGCCTCGGCCCTCGCCCCGGTCAACTACCTGCATCTTGGCTGGGCTGGATTGCTTGGCTGGCTGGTCTTCCAGCATGTGCCCGACCGCCGGAGCCTTCTGGGCATGGCGCTGGTCGCAGGCTCGGGTGTTGCAGCGGCGCTTTACGCCCATCTTTCCACCAGACGGAGCGGGGCGCTGGCCCCGAACGGAGCATGATGGAACAACTACGTTTGGGCTTGGTAGCCTGACCGCCTCGACCGAGTCGATCCCGATTGAGGGCGCACGCTATCCCGAGCATCTGGAGCGCGCGACGGGGTTGTGATTGTTGGCCAAATGCACCTCGTCCAATATAAGCAAATTGGGGCGCGCTTGCTGCGCACCCCAATCTTTCGTCTGCGGTCAGACCAGAAAGCAGGTCTGCAAGCTCAGCAGATTATTCGGAGCCTCGCCGTCGGCCACCGTCTTGAGGTATTTGTGGCCGAAACGGCTGGTGGACACGATCACGTTCACACGGCTGCCACCGACCGAAACGTAGAACTGCCACTTCCCCGACTCGACGCCGTCAATCGCGTCCTTCTGGCTGAGGCGGCAGCGGGACCCATTGTCATTGCGGCCGCCCACGAATTGGAGGGCGGTCGTCGGATCATTGCGATCCATTTTTTCGATGCAGTCAATTTGGAGCGCCATGGCGCTTACTCCTCTTTCTTGGTTTCCGCGGATCCAAGCTGAGGTGCTTAGGCTGAACTTGGCCGCCCATGAACCGTAATTGGTGTGCAACCACTGAGTCAAGTGTGGCTTGGTAGGAAGTACGCAAGATACTGGGGGTAACCTGTGGATAAGTCAAAGGGGAGGCAGGTTTCCCCACCCCCCCAATTCGAACCGTTGCCAGTTCAGCCTAAGCACCTTCCTTGAATCATCGACGGATTCTTGAGTCAATAGCGGTATTTGACCCACCTTCCCCGTGTTCCTCTAGTGTTCTCTTTTCCGCTAGAAAAACCTGTGGAGAACTATCCTACGCCCGCACCAACTGTTCGTACTGGCTCGCCACCCGCTTGGTCAGATCGCCCACTGCGAAATTGTAATCGCCAATCGACCCGACTGGCGTCACTTCCGCCGCGGTGCCGGTTAGCCAGCATTGCTCGAAGCCTTCCAATTCGTCCGGCAGGATGTGCCGCTCATGCACTTTGATCTGCATATCCTTCAGCATCCCGATCACCGATTGCCGGGTGATGCCGTTCAGGAAGCTGTCGGCCAAAGGCGTATGCACCTCGCCATCCTTGACAAAGAAGATATTGGCCCCGGTCGCCTCTGCGACATAGCCGCGATAGTCGAACATCATCGCGTCCGAACAGCCCTTGGCCATCGCGGCATGTTTGGACATGGTGCAGATCATGTACAGCCCCGAAGCCTTGGCCGCCGAGGGGATCGTCTCGGGTGAGGGCCGCTTCCATTTGGAGATGTCCAGCTTGGCGCCCTTGAACTTGGCGTCACCGTAATAGGCGCCCCAGGTCCAGCAGGCGACCGCCATCCGCACCGGATTGCCCAGTGAGGCAACGCCCATCTCATCCCCCGCGCCGCGATAGGCGATGACGCGGACATAGGCGTCGGTCAGACCGTTGGCGTTCAGCACGGCTTCCTTGGCCGCGTTGATGTCCTCGACCGAATAGGGGATCGGCATGTCCAGGAGTTCGCCCGACATCCGCAGCCGCGCCGAATGCTCTGACGATTTGAAAATCTTGCCGTTGTAGCAGCGCTCGCCCTCGAACACCGCGCTGGCATAATGCAGCGCATGGGTCAGGATATGGACCTTTGCATCGCGCCATTCCACCAGTTTGCCGTCCATCCAGATCTTGCCGTCCCGATCATCATATCCTGCCATCCTGGCCTCCATCTTTGCGAATGTTGCGTATTATAGGTCCGTTTCGAACATAAACTTGCGCGAAATCGGCTGCTGGCTAACAGTTGTGTCTTGGAATGTCAACAAGACTGACGTAAATTCACAAGCAAATCAGGGAAAAGTGGACACCGGTTTTCCCGCCCGATTTGCGGAAGCAAAAACTGCAGGAGGATCGCATCATGGCAGAAAACGCGACCGGCGGCGAAAGCCTGCTGTTTCTGACGGATGAGCAATTGAGGAAGGGGATCGAGGCGATGTTTTTCGCCTATCAGGGTTTTACCGCCGATCCTGACCGCATACTGGACACGCTGCAATATGGCCGTGCCCACCACCGCGCCGTGCATTTCATCAACCGCGCGCCCGGTCTGACCGTGTCCAGCCTACTGGCAATCCTGGGGGTGACCAAGCAAAGCCTGAACCGCGTGCTGCGCACTCTGTTCGAGGATGGCCTGGTCGAGGCACGGGTCGGCAAAACCGACAAGCGCGAACGCCGCCTGCACCTGACCGAAAAGGGCGCGGCACTGGAGCGGTCGCTGTCCGATGCACAGCGGGCACGGATGCGGGCCGCCTATCGTGCCGCCGGGCCGCAGGCGGTGCAGGGTTTCCGGATGGTGCTGGAAGCGATGATGGACCCCGACATGCGCCGCCACTATCAAGGCTTGAAGGAGATTACCCCATGACTGACCCGCAGGCGCATCTACTGGTGGTCGATGACGACGAACGCATTCGCGGGCTGTTGCAGAAATTCCTGATCCGCAACGGGTTTCTGGTCTCCACCGCCCGCGATGCAGCACAGGCCCGCCGCCTGCTGGGCGGGCTGGAATTCGACATGCTGGTGCTGGACGTGATGATGCCGGGCGAGGATGGCATCACGCTGACCCGCGATCTGCGCCGCAAGCTGACAGTGCCGATCCTGCTTTTGACCGCCAAGGGGGAAAGCCTGAACCGGATCGAAGGGCTGGAGGCCGGGGCGGATGATTACCTTGTAAAACCCTTTGAACCAAAGGAATTGCTGCTGCGGATCAATGCCATTTTGCGCCGGATGCCGCAGGTCAAACCGGCCGAGATCGGGCCGAAATCCTTGCAACTCGGGGGCGTGCGCTATGACCTTGACCGGGGCGAAATGTGGCGCGGTGCCGAGCTGGTCCGCCTGACCGCAACCGAGGCGCAGCTCATGCGCATCTTCGCCGCTGCTCCGGGCGCCGCCATTCCGCGTGATCGTCTGGCCGGGGATATCGAAGGCGACGCGGGCGGGGCACAGGAACGCGCCGTCGATGTGCAGATCACCCGGCTGCGGCGCAAGATCGAGGCTGATCCGAAGCAGCCACGCTACCTGCAAACCGTGCGCGGCGAGGGCTATATGCTGCAACCGGATTGAGGTTGGCTGAAGGCGGACCAGGGGAGTTTCACACTCCCCCGGCCCCCCTGGTGGGATATTTATGGACAGAAAATGGCGGCTTTGGGCGGGCTGGACTTAGCACCCTCGTGACAGCATTCTGCGACCAAATCCCGAAGCCTCAGGAATATCATGCCCAGCAACCTGCCTCTCGAAATGCGCCTGCGCCGGATGAGCAAGCGGCTGGAAGAATTGCAGCTTTGGCTGGCGCGGGAAGTGGTGGCGCTGCAACAGTGGACCTTGCAGGGTCAGCCGATTGCGCAAGGGACGCGGTGGCAGGATGCCGGTGAGCCTTTGGCTTTTGCCCATCCAGAGGTCGCGATTCCCGCGCATTGGCCGTTGGAGGAAGTGCGGCTGCATCTGTGGTTGGGTGGCGAGGGGCTGGTGCGGATCATTGGCGACAAGACCGCCAGTTTCGGGCTGAACCCGCCGCATATGGATTTTCCGCTGACACAGAGCCGCTTTCGCATCGAAGCCGATTGCGTGGCGCGGCTGGAACAGGGCGTGCCGAACCGTGACGCGGCTCTGGGGCGGACGGAATTGGTCTGGGTCGAGAAGGATCTTGCCGATTTCATCTTGCTGCTGCGGCAGGTGGCTGAACTGGCCCGCAGTCTGGGGGGCCACGAGGTCGAACCGATCCCGGTGCCCGACTATTTCCCGAACCGCAAACACCCCGACCATTCCGCGCCGCATGCCGTCTGCAAACCGGTGCTGGACCTTGCTGAGGCGGCGTTTCACCTGTTGGACTGGCCGACCGCAACCAAAGCCTATCTGCCGCGCGTTGTCGGCAGCGCGGCCTCGCGGGAAATCTGGAAACTGCCGGCGCTGGACACAAGGCTGGCGCCGCTGCCGAACCGCGCCCGTGCCTCGGTCGTGGCGGCGCGGGATCACCTGCGCACCGGGCTGAAGGCGCTGCAAGCCCGCTTCCCGCAGGAAGGCTCCATCGCCTTGACTGGCCACGCCCATATCGACCTTGCCTGGCTGTGGCCGATGACGGAGACCCGCCGCAAGGGGGTGCGGACCTTTCACACCGCCCTGCAACTGATGGCGCAATTCCCCGAGTTCCGCTTCAACCACTCCACCGCGCAGCTTTACGATTTCGTCGGGCAGGACGACCCGGCGCTGTTGGCGGCAATCACCGAAAAGGCGGCGACGGGGCAATGGGAGCCGATTGGCGCGATGTGGGTCGAGCCGGATACCAACATGCCTAGCGGCGAATCGCTGATCCGGCAGTTGCTGTACGGCATCCGTTATTTCGACCGCCAGTTCGGCAAACGCTCCACCGTGCTGTGGTTGCCGGATGTGTTCGGCTTTTCGCCGGTCTTGCCGCAGTTGCTCAAAGATGTCGGCATGACCTCGGTTTTCACGATCAAGACCAACTGGTCAGAGGGTAACAAGCTGCCGCATGACCTGTTCCACTGGCAGGGGCTGGACGGGTCGGAGGTGATTTTCCACACGTTCGAAAATCCGGCCAATGGCTATAACGCCGAACTGGGGCCACGGGCGACGGTGGAGACGTGGCGCAATTATCAGGACAAGGAGCTGCATCCCGAAAGCCTGCTGTGCTACGGTTTTGGCGACGGCGGCGGTGGCCCGACCGAGGACATGGTTCTGCGGGCACGGCAGTTGGCGGATTTTCCAGTGGTTCCAAGGCTGGCGCATGTCACGGTCAGTGACTGGTTTGCGGGCATTCCCGACCGGGTGACCGCGGCCCTGCCGAAATGGGTGGGCGAGGTTTATCTGGAATACCATCGCGGCACGCTGACTACCCAAGGCCGGACCAAATACCTGCACCGCCGCGCCGAACGGGCACTGGTTGCGGCGGAAACCCTGTCGTCGATGGCCAGCCTGCTGGGTGCGCCGGTGGCGAAATCATTGGAAACCGACTGGCGTGTCCTGCTGCGCAACGAATTCCACGATATCCTGCCGGGGTCGTCGATCCGCGAGGTTTATGAGGTGGCCGAGGCGGAACTGTCTGGGGTGATCAGCGCAGGCAAGGCGCGTCAGGCTACCGCGATGGCGGCGCTGGTTGGCAATTTCAGCGGTGGTGACACGCCGGGCCTGATCATCGCCAACCCCGATCTGTCGCCGCGCGTGGTGCGGCTGGCATCGGATACCGCGCTGTCGGGGGGGCAGGCGGTGGCGGCGGGCTTTGTGCTGGCGGCACCGGTGCTGATCGGCGGGCTGTCGGTGCTGGCTTGCAAGGCGGATCGCTTGCCCTTGTCGTCGGGTCTGTCGGTGTCGCCACTGCGGCTGGAGAATGATTTCGTCAAGCTGCGGCTGCACGTCGATGGCACGCTGGCCAGCCTGTTTGACAAGCGGATGGGGCGCGAATGTCTGGCGGGGCGGGGCAACCAGATCATGGCCTATGTCGACAAGCCGCGCTTCTTTGACGCCTGGGATATCGAGGAAGACTACGCTTCCAACGCCGTCGAACTCCTCGCCATCGCGCCGGCGGAAGTCGTCGAAAAAGGCCCGCACCGCGTGGCGGTTCGGATCCGCCGCAGCTTTGGGGCCAGCACCATCACGCAAGAAATCCGGCTGTGGGCCAATTCCCCTCGGGTCGAGTTCAAGACCGATATCGACTGGCACGACCGGCGGACGCTGGTCAAGGCCCGCTTCCCGCTGGACATTCACGCCGACCATGCCACCTTTGAATGCGCCTGCGGGGTGATCCAGCGGCCGACCCATCGCAATACGCCGTGGGATGCGATGAAATACGAGGTTGCCGCCCACCGTTTCGCCGACCTGTCCGAGCCGGGCTTTGGCGTCGCCCTCTTGAACGATGGCAAGTATGGCCATGATGTTCTGGGCAATGAGATCGGCATCAGCCTGCTGCGCTCGCCCGTGTTCCCCGACCTGCTGGCCGATGAGGGCACGCAGAGTTTCATTTACGCCCTCCTGCCACATCCCAGCGACTGGCTGTCGGGTGGCGTTCTGGCCGAGGCAGAGGATTTGAACCAACCGCTGTCAGTTGCCGTGGCCCCGGTGGCACAGGACCGGCAATGGCGGGCGGTTTCGGTTGAAGGCGGGCCGCTGGCGCTGTCCGCCTTGAAACCCACCGAGGACGGCGAGGGCCTGATCCTGCGGCTCTACGAACCTGCCGGGGGCCGTGCCAAGCCGCAAGTGTCCCTGCCACCGGGCTGGTCCATCGCAGGCGAGGTCAACCTGCTGGAGGAGGCAAAACCCGCCTCTGACCTGGCCTTCGGGCCGTTCCAGATCCGCAGCCTGCACCTGAAACGGGCCGCACCATGATCCAGACCATCGCCGACATCGAAACCCCGGCGGTTCTGATCGACCTTGATGTGGTCGAGGCCAATATCGCCCGGGTTCAGGCGCAGTTTGACGCTTTGGGCGTCGGGTTGCGGCCCCATGTCAAGACCCACAAAATCCCCTTCCTCGCCCGGTTGCAGATGCAGGAAGGGGCCATTGGCATTGCGGCCCAAAAGGTCTCGGAAGCCGAAGTTTTTGCGGCAGAGGGTTTTGACGACATCACCTTGTGCTTCAACCTGCTGTCACCCGACAAGATCGCCCGGGTCCGCAAGCTGATGGACACCTGCCATATGACCGTGGTGGCCGATAATGCCGAGGTGGTGCGGGCACTGTCGGCGGGCATGGCCGGGGCCGAAACCCCGCTGGATGTGCTGGTGGAATGCGAGACCGGGATGAACCGCTGTGGCGTGCAAAGCCCTGAGGCGGCACGTGATCTGGCGGCGCTGATTGATGCCGCACCGGGCCTTCGTTTCGCCGGGCTGATGACCTATCCGGCGGCGGGCGGCATCGTGAGGGTCGAGGCGTTCATGGCGGCTGCCCGCAGTTTGTGCATCGCCGCCGTCGGTCATTGCGACAAGGTTTCTGGCGGTGGCACGCCTTCGATGGCGGATGCGGCACTGGCCCCCACCGTCACCGAATACCGCGCCGGCACCTATATCTACAACGACCGCTCGCTGGTGGAACGCGGCGCCTGCACGCTTGCCGACTGCGCCCTGACCGTGCTGGCCACCGTGGTCAGCCGCCCGACCGACAGCCGCGCCATTGTGGATTCAGGGTCGAAATCCCTGACTTCCGACCTTGTGGGCATGACGGGCCACGGCACGATCCTCGGCTATCCCGGTGCCACAATCCCGTCGCTCAGCGAAGAACACGGCCGGGTCGACCTGACCCATAGTGCGACCAAGCCGCAGATTGGCGACAAGGTGCAGATCGTGCCGAACCACGCCTGCCCGGTCAGCAATCTGGTGGACTGGGTGATTTTCCATCGCAGCGGTGTGGTGTTGCGCCGCGAACCTGTGGCCGCGCGCGGCTGCGTTCAGTAGAAAATCTCGCATTTTTCAGGCGGTAAAATCAGCACTTGATAAACGCATTCGAATCAGACTTTATGTCTAGGAAATCGTTTTCCTTGACAAGATTCGCGCTGGATAACCGCCAGACCTGAACCGGAAAACCTTTTCTGTTCGCAGCCGAGCGTCTCGGCACCAATGGGAGGAAGATATGAAAAGCCTGTCCTTACCCGGTTTTCGCCGGTTGCTTCTGACTGCCTCGCTGGCTGCTTTTGCCGCCAGTGCGGTCTCTGCCGAAACGCTGACCATGTGGGTCCGCGAATCCGCTGCCGAACCCGGCAAGCTGATGGTCGATCTGTGGAACAGCAAGCATGACAACAAGATCGAGCTGACCGCGATCCCCGATACCCAGCTTGTCACCAAACTCGCCACCTCGGTCGCTGGTGGCAATGCGCCGGACCTCGTGTCCTTCGACCTGATCTACATGCCGGATTTCATGAAGGCAGGTTTCCTGACCGACGTGACCGACCAACTGGCCGCCGACCCGAATTATGCGAACCATGTGCAGGCCTACAAGGACATCTCGACCTACGAAGGCAAGATCTATGGCGTCGGCTTCACCCCGGACGTGTCGGTGCTGGTCTGGAACAAGGACCTGTTCAAGAAAGCCGGTCTTGACCCCGAAAAGGGCCCGGCCACAATTCAGGAAATCGTCGATGACGCCCGCAAGATCCGCGCCCTTGGCGCCGATACCTACGGCTTCTGGTTCTCGGGCGCCTGCCCCGGCTGCAACATCTTTGTCACCTCGCCCTTGATGGTGGCCGCCGGTTCGAAAATCCTGCCGAAGAACGGCACCGATGACGCGCTGACCGGCGACGGCGTCAAGATCGTGCTGGAGGCCTACAAGACCATGTGGGATGAAGGCCTGATCCCCGCCAATGCCGAAACCGATACCGGGGCGAATTTTGTGTCCGCCTTCGTCGGCGGCAACATCGGCATTGCGGGCACCGGCGGTTTCCTGATCTCGCTGATGAAACGCGAACATCCCGACTTCAACTACGGTTTGACCCTGCTGCCGGGTGTGACCGCCGGTCAGGTGTCAGGCTTTGTCGGCGGCGACGTGGTGGCGATCCCGGCCAAGGGCAAGAACGAGGCGGCGGCACGGGAATTCCTGACCTGGGTGCTGTCGGACGAGGCGCAACTGGACGGGCTGGCCAAGAATTCGATCCTGACCACCCGCACCGACCTTGCCGACAACGCATACACCAAGGGCAACGAACCGGTTCTGGTCACCGCCAAGGCACTGGCGGCGGGCTATGTGCCGTGGGTGTTCCACTTCGCCGATATGGTGAACTCGGACAGCAGCCCCTGGATCCAGATGCTGCAACAGGCGATCTTTGACGGCGATGTCGATGGCGCGATCAAGGATGCCCGCGCCGCCATGCTGGAAATCGCTGCACGCTGACAAAACCGGCTGCGGTGTCGCTTGGCACCGCAGCCCTTTTCGGGAAATGCTGCCTTGGGGCAGGACAGGGCGGATGACATGAGCAGGCGCAGTCGCAACAGATGGGTAGGTCTGGCCTATACCGCGCCGGCGCTGCTGTTCGTCGCGGTCTTCGTGCTGTGGCCGCTGTTCCATGTGCTGTGGCTGTCGCTGACCTCGCGCAGCCTGCTCGGCGGCGGTGAGTTCATCGGATTTGCCAATTACAGCCGCGCCTTTGCCGACAAGAGTTTCTGGCAGGCGCTGGAATTCACCCTGACCTATACCGCCTATATCACGCCGATCCTCTTGGTGCTGAACCTGGCCCTGGCCCTGCTGACCGCTGCCAACACTCCGCTGCGCCGCCTGACCCGCACCGTGATCTTCCTGCCGGTAGTGATCGGCCTCGCCTCGTCGTCGCTGTTGTGGTTCTGGCTGTTTGACCAGCAGGTCGGCTTGTTCAACAAACTGCTGGTCGACCTCGGCATTCTGGACGCCCCGATGGTCTGGTTCCGCAAGGCCGTCAGCGCCCAGTTCGCGGTCACGATCTCGGTGGTGTGGAAGGTCGTCGGCTTTGGCATGATCCTGATGGTTGCAGGCATTCAGGCCATCGGCCACGACATCATCGAGGCCAGCCGCATTGATGGGGCCTCGGCCTTCTTGCGGGTCCGCCGCATCGTCATTCCGCTGGCGATGCGGTCGATCGTGATGGCCACCGTGATTTCCGTCATCGGGTCAATGCTGGCCTTCGACCAGTTCTACCTGATGACCAAGGGCGGCCCGCGCGGCCAGACCTTCACCTCGGTCTATTGGGTGTTCCAGAACGGCTTTGCCCGG
>JAYUGA010000054.1:0-2381 GCA_043738565.1 Rhodobacterales bacterium | reverse complement strand
GCGGGCCAGAGGCGTTGCGGCGCCGGGCGGCCTTGCGTAGAAGGGCGCAAACGGGGGCCGGGAATGAGTGCGGTGACAATCGAGCAGATGGCGAACCGGGTGGCAGAACTGCTGGAAGGGCGGTTGCGGCTGAAGGGCGGCGATCTTTCGGACAAGCTGCGCCGTGCCGGACGGCGGTTGCCGCGAAAGGTGCGGGAGGCGGGCGCGGTTCTGGTGCAGGCTGTTTCGATGGCGCAGGTGCCCAAGCTGCTGATGCAGATGGATGACGAGACGGTGGCGATTGCCTATGACATCTGCGTCAAGCACTTGAACGCCGTGAACCCCGCTGCGGCGCGGCGCGGGATGCTTTTGAACATGCTCGCGTCGATGGGATTCAGTCTGCTGGTTGTAGCGGGGCTGGTGGTTGTGGTGCTGTACCTGCGCGGGTTTGTCTGAGCGACATTTGCAGATCGCTATCCTCGCTTTGGGCCACCAGCAGAGTCGGGTTGCGGGCCAGGGCACCAGGCTCAGTCGGGGCCATAGCGCCATCTGACGGGCGGCTTAGGCTGCGTGGGTGGCGCGGTTATCCAGAACTGGGTTGGGGGTCAGGCGGAAGCTGAAGATATTTTCCAGGCCGTAGAGCGCGTAGATTTCAAGGTGATCGGTCAGCCGGATGCCGACGCAATGGGTGCGGTTGGCGAAGTGGTCAATCGCTTCGGTGCTGCGCTGAAGCGCCGGATAGGGCAGGCCGAAATGCTGGGAATACCACAGATGCACCCGGGCCTGATTGCGGATTTTGATCGGCGGGGCGGCAGGAAAGCGGGAGGCGGCGCTTTGGATCACCCGGTCCTCTGCGGCATAGCTGGTGTCGCGGTCATAGTAGAACAGGTCGATGTCCTTGACGCCGTACATTTCAGGCCGTCCGGTCAGCTGGTTCCAGGCCTGATTGTAGATGGCGCCCGACACCAGCCACCAGTCGGGCAGGTTCAGGGCGCGGGCGATCTCCAAAGTTTGCAGAAGGGTCGGGCTTTGGGCGATGATATCGCGCAAGGCCTGATCCTGAAGGCCGGGTTGTCCGGCAAAGCGCAGATGGGCCGTCAAAGGCCGGGATAGATCGGGAAGGCCTTGCACAGGGCTTCCACCTTGGTTTTTACAGCCGCTTCAACCTCGGCATTGCCGTCTTCGCCATGGGCGGCGAGGCCATCGACCACTTCGACGATCCAACGCCCGATCTGGCGGAATTCGGCCTCGGCAAAGCCGCGCGTGGTGCCCGCAGGGGTGCCCAAGCGGACGCCGGAGGTCACGGTGGGTTTTTCGGGATCGAAGGGGATGCCGTTCTTGTTGCAGGTGATATGGGCGCGGCCGAGGGCCTTTTCGGTGGCGTTGCCCCTGACCGATTTGGGGCGCAGATCGACCAGCATGACATGGGTGTCGGTGCCGCCGGTGACGATGGCGAGGCCACCCTTCATCAACTCATCCGCCAGCGCCTGGGCGTTCTGGATGACCTGACCGGCATAGGCCTTGAATTCGGGGCGCAAAGCCTCGCCGAAGGCCACGGCCTTGGCGGCGATGACATGCATCAGGGGGCCGCCCTGAATGCCGGGGAAAATCGCCGAATTGACTTTCTTGGCGATGTCTTCGTTGTTCGTGAGGATCATGCCGCCACGCGGGCCGCGCAGCGATTTGTGTGTGGTTGACGTCACCACGTCGGCGAACGGTATCGGGTTCGGATAAACGCCCGCTGCAATCAGCCCGGCGTAATGCGCCATATCGACCATAAAATACGCGCCGACTTCTCTGGCGATTTTCGCATAGCGCTCGAAATCAATTCGCAACGAATACGCGGAGGCTCCCGCGAGAATCAGTTTTGGTTTGTGCTCCCGCGCCAGCGCTTTGACCTGATCGTAGTCGATCTCCTCGGCGGGCGTTAAACCGTAGCTGACAATATTGAACCACTTGCCGCTCATGTTCACGGGCGAGCCGTGGGTGAGATGCCCGCCCATCGCGAGGCTCATGCCCAGAATCGTGTCGCCCGGTTTCAGCAGCGCAAAATACACCGCCTGATTAGCCTGCGAGCCGGAATTTGGCTGCACGTTCGCCGCGTAATTGTGCGTGTCGGCACCAAACAATTTTCGCACGCGCTCAATCGCCAGCGTTTCGGCGATGTCGACAAATTCGCAACCACCGTAGTAACGTTTGCCCGGATAGCCCTCGGCATATTTATTGGTAAGCTGCGAACCCTGCGCCTCCATCACCGCTGGGCTGGTGTAATTTTCGGAAGCAATCAATTCGATGTGGTCTTCCTGCCGCTGATTTTCTTTTTGGACAACGGCAAAAATTTCAGCGTCGACTGAGGCAAGATTGTTGGAACGATGGAAGGTATTGGGCATGGGATCGCTGGC
>JAYUGA010000053.1:0-17406 GCA_043738565.1 Rhodobacterales bacterium | reverse complement strand
CCACTTCCTCTCAGGGTCGAACCAGATCGTCAGCGAGCGTCGGCGCTTGAGCGCTCTGTTGTAGGCTGGCCAGTTCATGGTCTTGTAGGTCGGTGGGTCCGGTTTCCGCATTCGCCTCAGATACCACGCTGGAATCAAAAGATGAATCCCCTCAGCCCATTGGTGCAACAGGGCCTCCCGTGAAGGAAAAGCGCATCCGGCGGTTGATTCGCCTCATGCACCTTGGCGAGAAAGCACTACTGCCGCAGCGCCCTACGTTCGGGGGGATTACCCCGGCGCCAAATGCGGCACAAAGGCGGCGAAATACCCGCCACTTTGCCACCGCAGCGCCGTTTATGTGGTTAACATTCCTTATTGCGGTCACGCCGCTGCCTGCATTGCGGCGCAAGTTTTACCAGATTCGTTCTGGTGGAGCTTTCGATGTCGCCCAACGTAAAAACGTCGTCGTTGCCGTTGCGTCGGATTGCCAGGGTGCTGGCAGTTCTTGCGATTGCCCTTGCCGCCGGGCACTTGGTGCAGGCACTGGCCGCGCGAAAACCTGCCAATCCGGTGCAGGCCGCTCTCAAGACGCCGGTCAGAATCGTTCAGCTTTCTGCAGAAGCCAATGATGCAGGGCTGGTGGCACCGCCTCTGGTGCCACAGCCCATCGCAACCCCCGTCGCCCCGATCTGCACGACCGCGCTGGATCTTCGGCAACGGCCCGGAGCGATGATCGACGTGGCGCTGTCTGCGCCCTGCCATCAGGCGGAACGCGTCGTTCTGCGCCATGCCGGGCTTGCTGTAACCGCCAAAACCGGGGCTGATGGCACGCTGGCCAGCGCAATTCCGGCGCTTTCAACCGATGGTGCCGTGGAAATCCTGTTTGCCGATGGCAGCAAGGCCACATCCACCATTGCCGTGCCCGAGGCGCTGCTGTTGCGCCGCTTTGGCGTGCAATGGCAAGGCAGTAAGGCCTTTGACCTGCATGGGTTCCAGAACGGGGCCGACTATGGCCAGCCGGGTGACATCTCGCCCGGCAACCCAGGTATGTCGACAGTTTCGACCGGCGGGTTCCTGAGCCTTCTTGGCGATGCCAGCGTCGACAACCCCATGATGGCGCAGATCTATACCTATCCGATGGACCCGACTGCCACCACCGACGTAGTGGTCGAGGCGGTGGTCACGCCGGCGACCTGTGGCCATGACCTGCTAGGCGAGACGCTGATGAGCGCGCGCGGGGTGGCCACGGCGACCGATCTGACGCTGGCGATGCCAGATTGCGGCGGGATTGGTGACTTTCTGGTGTTGAAGAATCTTGCGACAGACATGAAGATTGCCACCAAATAAGGGGCGGACTTCATGAACCTGGCGGCTTGGCGCGCGGCGGTTTTCGCCGCGTTGCTGTTTGCACAAATCGCAGCGGCACAGGATATCACGCTGACCTCGCGCGATGGGTCGCTGTCGCTGTCTGGCACGTTGCAGGGCTATGACGGCGAATTCTTTCGGATCAGCACGAACTATGGGCCTTTGACGGTCGATGGTCAGGGTGTCGTCTGTGAAGGTCCGGCCTGCCCGGACCTGACCGCGCCCAAGGCCGTGATCCGGTTCGTCGGGGCGGGCGATGCCGGCGCGACTCTGTTGCCGCCGCTTTTCGCAGCGTTTTCAAAGGCAAGAGGGCTGGTCTATACCCGATTGGCTGATGGCCCGGCGTTGATCAATGACCCGGCTTCGGGTGCTGCATTGGCGGAAATGTCCTTTGCGTCGGCCAGTCCTGCCGAGGCACGGGCAGCGGTTTTGTCGGGGGCGGCGCTGATGATGGTAGCCTCGGCGACGGAACCTGATCTGGGCTCGCAGGCGGTGGCGCTGGATGCGCTGGTGCCGATCATGGCGCCGGACAATCCGTTGCCGCGGATTTCGACGACCGATCTGGCCAAGGCGTTGTCGGGGGAGGCGACCAACTGGAACCAGATCGGCGGGCCGGATATGCCCTTGGTTCTGCACGGACTTTCGGCGGACAGCGATCTGCAGAAGGCGTTGGCGGCGCGGTTGGGGCGCGATGTTGCGGCGACGGTGACGCATGATACGCTGGCCGAACTGGCCGCGGCGGTGGCGAAAGATCCCTGGGCGCTGGCGGTGACGGAGCGGGCGGCGGTGGGGGCGGCGCGGGTTTTGCCACTTACGGATAGCTGTGGCTTTCCGTTGCTGCCCTCGCGGCTGGCGGTGAAGGCGCAGGACTATCCCCTTACGCTGCCTGTGTTTTTTCTGATGCCGCGTCACCGCCTGCCACTGGTTGCGCGCGAGTTTCTGGAGTTTTTGTCCTCGCCCGCGGCGCAAAGGGCGGTGGCGGCGGCGGGCTATATTGACCGCAGCGCCGAACGGCAGCCGATGACGGCGGATGGATTGCGGCTGATCAATGCGATCAAGGGGGCGGGGACGGAGACGACTTTGGACGATCTGAAACGGTTGGTGGCGGCGATGGATGGGGCGGACCGGCTGTCCCTGACCTTTCGGTTCGAGGGCGGGACGACCACGCTGGATGCCGCGTCACAGGGCAATCTGACCGATCTGGCACAGATGCTGGAGGCGGGTTTGTTCAAGGGGCAGGCGCTGTTGTTATCAGGCTTTTCAGATGGTTCCGGAACAGCCCGCGCCAATCTGGACCTGTCGCAAAGCCGGGCGGAGGTGGTTTTGGCGGCGTTGCAGGCGCTGGTGCCGGGGTTGCTGGAGGATCAGTTGCCGGTGGTGCAGGCGTTTGGTGAAGCGTTGCCGATGGCGTGTGATGCGACGGGTGCCGGCAGGCGGTTGAACCGGCGGGTGGAATTGTGGACCAAGCCTGCTTTTGTCACAGATAACCCTGCGCCCTGAACGAAAGTTCGCGGGATTTTCCGATGATCAGATGGTCGTGCAGGGTGATGCCCAGCACCTGTGCGGCGTCCTGAACCTGCGCGGTCATGCTGATGTCGGCATCAGATGGTGTCGGGTCGCCGGAGGGGTGATTGTGTACCAATATCAAGGCGCTGGCGTTCAGTTCCAGGGCGCGTTTGACGACTTCGCGCGGGTAGACCGGGACGTGATCGACGGTGCCTTTGGCCTGTTCTTCGTCGGCGATCAGGACGTTTTTGCGATCGAGGAACAGGATGCGGAATTGTTCGGTTTCGCGGTGGGCCATCGCGGTGTGGCAGTAGTCGACCAGCGCGTCCCAGGAGGTCAGGATCGGGCGGTGCAGCACTTTGGCGCGCATCAGGCGCTGGGCGGCGGCTTCGATGATTTTCAACTCCAGAACAACGGCTTCGCCGACACCTTTGACCATCAAAAGCCGTGCAGGGACGGCGGAGATGACGCGGTTGAAATCGCCGAATGTGTCAAGCAAAAGCCGGGCCAGCGGTTTGACATCCTGGCGGGGAATCGCCCGAAACAGAACCAATTCAAGGAGTTCGTAGTCGGGCATCGCAGTGGCACCGCCGTCGGTAAAGCGGGAGCGCAGGCGTTTGCGGTGATCGGCGATGTAGGAGGGCAGCTTTTCGGGCAGGCGGGCAAAGTCAGCCTCATCTTCATCGCGGTCAGGGGCGAAGAGTGGCAGGGGGGATTCGCCGAAGCCGGATTTTGCCATGCGGACAGGCTGGCATGGCTGTGGTGAAGGAATGGTTAACGAGGTTTGGGAAACCTGTGGCGAATCAGAGGGAAAAGCGTGGTTAACGCCAGGAAATACCAGGTTTTTCGCTGTCTTGAATGCGTCTTGAACCCGTCTTGCCTGCGTCTCTACGAACGGGAGGACGGGGCGTGGTTACCAGGGAGTGCGGTGCGCACAGCGTAAAGAAAAACCGCCGGGTTGCCCCGGCGGCTGTGATTTACGCAAACGCAGGGCTTAGCCCTTGATGCCGTCCCAGAAGCCCTTGACCTTGGCGAAGAAGCTGGAGCCTTCGGGGTTGTTTTCTTCGGACAGTTTCTCGAACTCGTGCAGCAGTTCTTTTTGCCGGGCGGTCAGGTTGACCGGGGTTTCCACCGCCAGTTCGATCAGCATGTCACCCTGGCCGCCGCCGCGCAGGGCGGGCATGCCCTTGGCGCGCAGGCGCATCTGCTTGCCGGTCTGGGCGCCTTGCGGCACCTTCACGCGGGACTTGCCGCCGTCGATGGTGGGCACCTCGACCTCGCCCCCCAGGGCGGCGGTGGTGATCGAGACCGGGACGCGGCAGAACAGGTTGATGCCGTCGCGCTGGAAAATCGGGTGTTCCTTGACCTCGATGAAGATGTAAAGGTCGCCGGAGGGGCCGCCGCGCATGCCAGCCTCGCCCTCGCCCGCCAGACGGATGCGGGTGCCGGTTTCGACGCCGGCGGGGATGTTGACCGACAATGAGCGGTCGCGTTCGATGCGACCGGCGCCGCCGCAGACCTTGCAGGGGTTCTTGACGATCTGACCGGCCCCCGAACAGGTCGGGCAGGTGCGTTCGACGGTGAAGAAGCCCTGCTGGGCGCGGACCTTGCCCATGCCGGAACAGGTCGGGCAGGTGACGGGTTCAGAGCCGCCCTCGGCCCCGGTGCCGCGGCAGGTGTCGCAGGTGATGGAGGAGGGGACCGAGATGGCCTTCTGGACGCCCTTGAAGCTATCCTCTAATGAGACCCGCAGGTTATAGCGCAGGTCAGAGCCGCGCTGTGCCCGGTTGCGGCCACCGCCAGCCCCGCCGCCGCGACCCATGAAATCGCCGAACAGATCTTCGAACACGTCGGAAAAGGCGCTGCCGAAATCGCCGTTGCCGCCACCGCCGCCACTGCGCGCGCCGCCCATGCCGCCCTCGAACGCGGCGTGGCCATAGCGGTCATAGGCGGCCTTCTTGTCGGAGTCTTTCAGGACGTCATAGGCCTCGTTGATTTCCTTGAACTGCGACTCGGCGTTCGGGTTGGCGGAATTGCGGTCGGGGTGAAGTTCCTTGGCCTTGCTGCGGTAGGCCTTTTTCAGCTCTTCGGCAGAGGTGCCTTTCGGAACCCCCAGAATGTCGTAAAAGTCGCGTTTCGCCATCTTTGAACCCTTGATCTGGAACGCCATAGGGCGACCCCGGTCAGGGGGCCGCCCGACTGGCTTCCGGGACGGTTACTTGCGTTTGTTGCCGAGGTCTTCGAAATCGGCGTCAACGATGTCTTCATCGACATCGCGGGGGCCGTCGGGGTCTTTGCCTTCTTCCGCAGCGGCGGAGGCTTTGTAGATCGCCTCGCCGAGTTTCATCGCGGCGTCGGTCAGGTTCTGGATGCCGCCCTTGATCTTGCCGGCGTCTTCGGACTTGACCGTGTCTTCCAGTGCAGACATCGCCAGTTCGATCATCTCGACCGTGGAGGGGTCCACCTTGTCGGAATGTTCAGCCAGCGATTTCTTGGTGGAATGCAGCAGGCTTTCGGCCTGGTTCTTGGTTTCCACCAGTTCGCGGCGGGCGCGGTCGGCGTCGGCGTTGGCCTCGGCGTCCTTGACCATCTTGTCGATGTCTTCCTCCGACAGACCACCCGAGGCCTGAATGGTGATCGCCTGTTCCTTGTTGGTGCCCTTGTCCTTGGCCTTGACGGTCACGATGCCGTTGGCGTCGATGTCGAAGGTAACCTCGATCTTCGGCATGCCGCGCGGTGACGGCGGGATGTGTTCCAGATTGAACTGGCCCAGCATCTTGTTGTCGGCGGCCATTTCCCGTTCGCCCTGAAAGACGCGCAGGGTGACGGCGTTCTGGTTGTCTTCGGCGGTCGAGAAGATTTGCGACTTCTTGGTCGGGATCGTGGTGTTGCGGTCGATCAGGCGGGTGAACACGCCGCCGAGGGTTTCGATGCCCAGAGACAGCGGCGTCACGTCCAAGAGGACCACGTCCTTGACGTCGCCTTGCAGAACGCCGGCCTGAATGGCGGCACCGGCGGCGACGACTTCATCGGGGTTGACGCCCTTGTGGGGGTCTTTGCCGAACAGCTTGGTGACTTCCTCGATCACGCGGGGCATCCGGGTCATGCCGCCGACCAAGACGACTTCGTCGATGTCGGTGATCGACATGCCAGCATCTTTCAGCGCGGCGGTGCAGGGCTTGATCGAGCGTTTGATCAGGTCTTCGACCAAAGATTCCAGCTTGGCGCGGGTCAGTTTGACCACGAGGTGCAAAGGCTGCCCGGTGTTGCGGTCCATCGAGATGAACGGCTGGTTGATCTCGGTCTGGGTCGAGTTCGACAGTTCGATCTTGGCCTTTTCCGCAGCCTCTTTCAGACGCTGCAAGGCCATCTTGTCCAGCGTCAGGTCAACGCCGTGTTCTTTTTTGAACTCGTCGGCCAGATAGGTGACGATGCGCATGTCAAAGTCTTCGCCACCGAGGAAGGTGTCGCCGTTGGTGGATTTGACTTCGAAAAGACCGTCGTCGATCTCCAGAATGGTGATGTCGAAGGTGCCGCCGCCAAGGTCATAGACCGCGATGGTTTTGGCTTCTTTCTTGTCGAGCCCGTAAGCCAAAGCCGCGGCGGTCGGTTCATTGATGATGCGCAGCACTTCCAGACCGGCGATCTTGCCCGCGTCCTTGGTGGCCTGACGCTGGGCGTCGTTGAAATAGGCCGGGACGGTGATGACGGCTTGCGTCACGGTTTCACCCAGATAGGATTCGGCGGTTTCCTTCATCTTTTGCAGGACGATGGCGGAGACCTGGGCGGGCGAGTATTTTTCGTGCCGGGCTTCGACCCAGGCGTCGCCGTTGCCGCCGTTGACGACCTTGTAGGACAGGTGTTTCTGATCCTTGACGATCATCGGATCGTCAAAGCGGCGGCCGATCAGGCGCTTGACGGCGAAGATGGTGTTCTGCGCGTTGGTGACGGCCTGCCGTTTGGCGGCCTGCCCGACCAGACGTTCGTTTTCGGTGAAGGCGACGATGGAGGGCGTGGTGCGCGCGCCTTCCGAGTTTTCAATGATGCGCGGGGCTGCGCCATCCATGATGGCGACGCAGGAGTTGGTGGTTCCCAGGTCAATCCCGATGATTTTGGCCATGCTGTGCTACCTTTTCTTAGGCGATGTTGTGGAGCGGACCCCTTCAGGCAGCCAACCCCGATCCCGGTGAGAACCGTCGGGTGCCGCCAATTGGGACACCCGTGTTCGGCTTCCGGGCGTATATAAGGAGGGGTTCGCGGTGCTGCAAGCGCCAGAGGCAGGGGAAAGGCGGGGGAAGTTGATGAAAAATGACGGGAGTGCCGAATTGGGGGCATTGTGGCGGGATATACGCGGGTTTCGGCTGTTTGCGGGGCTGATGGATCACCCGGCGCAGGGGGCGATGGTGGCGGCTTTGCGCCGGGTGGTGGCGGCGGCGCCGCTGTATCAGCCGACAACACCCGGTGGGCGGCGGATGTCGGTGCGGATGACCGCGGCGGGGCGGCTGGGCTGGGTCACGGACCGGAAGGGCTATCGCTATGAGGCTTTGCATCCGTCGGGCGTGGCGTGGCCTGCGATCCCGGAGCAGGTCATGGCGGTGTGGCGGGCGGTGTCGGGGGTGGCGCGGGGGCCGGATTGCTGTCTGATCAATTTTTACGGCGAAGGGGCGCGGATGGGGCTGCATCAGGACCGCGACGAGGGCGATTTCAGCTATCCGGTGGTGTCGATTTCGCTGGGGGACGAGGCGCTGTTCCGGATGGGTGGGGTGGACAAGGCGGAAGGCACGGAAAGTGTCTGGCTGCGATCGGGCGATGTCGTGGTGATGGGCGGTGCGGCGCGGCTGGCCTGGCATGGGGTGGACCGGGTGCGGCATGGGTCATCGACGCTGCTGCCGCAGGCGGGGCGGATCAACCTGACGCTGCGGGTGGTGGCCGGGGTGTGAGAACGGCGGCCGGAGAGCGGCTATTTTCCCGCGCTCCAGCTGGCGGAGGCGTAGTGGCGGGTGAACGTGTCGCCCATCAGGCCGAGGGTGATCAACACGAAGGTCGCGGCGATCGGGTAGGTCAGGTTGGAATAATGCGGGTTGTAGTTCAGGAAGATGAAACCGCGCGACTGGTCGATGATGTGGAACAGCGGGTTCCAGGTGAACCAGGCCAGAAGCGAGGTGCGCATCGAATTGGCCAGAAACATCTTGCCCGAGGCGATCATGTTGGCGCGGGTATAGAGCGAGGTCAGGATGCCGAAGAAATCCGGGGCCCAGGGCGTGGCCGCCTTGAACACCATGCCGATGCCGACACCGGAGCCCCAGGCCAAAAGCAGCATGCCAAAGGCCGGGATCGGTTGTTCGATGGTGATGCGGTTGAACAGGGTATTGTAGAAGAACAGGATCACCACGATTGCCAGAACCTGCTGATACAGCGCCGCCAGCGCCTGCCCGGCGATGGCGACGATGGTGTTCATCGGCGCGTGTTTCATCATGGACGAGGTCGAACCCTCGGCCTTGGACACGGCTTTGATGGTGCGGATATGGGTCATGTACATGAAAATGCCGGACATCGAATACAGCATGAAATCGCCCCGCACCGCCGAACCTTTCATCTTCAGAATGGTGAACGTGAACCAGAAGATCAGCACCATGATCACCGATTGCATGATGCTGACCAGCAGCCCGACGATGGCGTTGCCATGCGACTTGCGGATGTCGCGGACGGCGACATGGAAAATCAGTTCCAGCGTTGAAAGCAGGCTGCCAACGTGGGAACGGGGGCTGATCGGCTGAAACATCTGCAACGCCTCTTGGGGACTGGCCCCGTTCTACGCGGGAAATCTTGCCGTTCCCTTAGTGGCAATGATATGGCCAAAGCGAAATGAATTCAATGATCGGGACGGGCCGGGGCTTGGGCGCTGTTCCGGCAAGGAGCGCAGATGGATTTCGACCGCTTGATCCCGATCATCCGCCGTCTGGCATTGCAGGCGGGCGACCGCATCATGGTGGTCTACAACGGCCCCGATTTCACGGTGAAGGCGAAAAGCGATGCCAGCCCGGTGACGGAAGCCGATGAGGCGGCAGATGCGCTGATCTCGGAAGGGTTGCGGGCGGCGTTTCCGGATCTGGTGCTGATCACCGAGGAGCAGGCGGCGAGCCATGCGATAAGCGCCTCAACGTTTCTGATTGTCGATCCGCTGGATGGCACCAAGGAATTCGTGCAGCGCCGCGGCGATTTCACGGTGAATATCGCCTATGTGGAAAATGGCGTGCCGCTGCGCGGGGTGGTCTATGCCCCGGCGCAGCGGCGGCTGTTTTACACGCGGGCGGATGGGGTGGCGGTGGAGGAAACCGGGGCGTTTGACAAGGAGGTGGCCGGCCCGTTGACGGTGATGGCGGTGGCCAAGTCGGACAACGCGGCGCTGATGGTGGTGGCGTCCAAAAGCCACCGCGATGTGGCGACGGATGCCTATATCGCCAAATACGCGGTCAAGGACATGAAAAGCGCGGGGTCGAGCCTGAAATTCTGTCTGGTGGCGACCGGAGAGGCCGACCTCTATCCGCGGCTGGGGCGGACGATGGAATGGGATACGGCGGCGGGCGATGCGGTTTTGCGCGGGGCGGGGGGGAAAGTCGTGCGGTTTGACGACCATACGCCCTTGGCCTATGGCAAGAAGGGCTGGGACAACCCGTTCTTCATCGCCTATGCGCCGGGCGTCGTG
Organism: Rhodobacterales bacterium; assembly: GCA_043738565.1. GTDB lineage: Bacteria > Pseudomonadota > Alphaproteobacteria > Rhodobacterales > Rhodobacteraceae > Stagnihabitans. The sequence goes on along the minus strand of JAYUGA010000053.1, from coordinate 7,850 downwards.
TTGCAGAAATGAGCGTGTTGATTGCCATTCCGGCACGGTATGCCTCGACCAGGTATCCCGGCAAGCCCTTGGTGATGCTGCAAGGGCCGGATGGGGCCAAGACCCTGATCCAGCGGTCCTGGGAAGCGGCGATGCAGGTCGGGGGGGTCGACCGGGTGGTGGTGGCCACCGATGATGACCGCATCCGTAGCCATGCCAAGGGCTTTGGCGCCGAGGTGGTGATGACCTCCGCTGGTGCCCGCAACGGCACCGAGCGCTGTGCCGAGGTGGCGCGGCATTTGCCGGGCTATGAGGTGGTGGTGAACCTGCAAGGCGATGCGCCGCTGACGCCGGCTTGGTTTGTCGAGGATCTGGTGACGGGTCTCCTGGGCGACGCTGCGGCGGATATTGCGACGCCGGTGCTGCGCTGTGATGGCCGGATGCTGGCGGGGCTTTTGGCGGACCGGCGGGCGGGGCGGGTGGGCGGCACGACGGTGGTGTTTGGCGCAGGCATGCGGGGCCTGTATTTCAGCAAGGAAGTGATCCCGTTCACCGGGCAGGGCTATGGCGATGATCAACCCAGCCCGGTGTTTCACCATGTCGGGGTCTATGCCTACCGCCCTGCGGCGCTGCTGGCCTATCCCGGCTGGTCCATCGGCCCCCTGGAGACGCTGGAAGGGCTGGAGCAGCTGCGCTTTCTGGAAAACGGCCGACAGGTGCTGTGCGTCGAGGTTGCGGCGCGGGGGCGGCAATTCTGGGAACTAAACAATCCGTCAGACGTTGCTGTCATAGAGGCGATGATGGCGGCGACTGGCTGACGGACAGACTGCCTGCCGCGAATCGTCTTGACCGGGACACAAACCGGGCACACGCTTTCAGCGAGAGGGTAACAAGTGCGCATCTGCACCGCACCGAAGCGCAGGAAATCACGGAGTTGTCAGATTTAAGTGTCAAACTTTGAACGTCCGGGTATATGTTTTTCAAAAAACGAGTGGGGTGAATGGCCAATATTAACAAAATCAAGATCCGGCGTGTCACCAAGGCGGTCTTTCCGGTCGCCGGGATGGGAACCCGTTTTCTGCCGGCGACCAAGGTAATTCCCAAGGAAATCCTGACCTTGGTGGACCGGCCGCTGATCCAGTATGCGATTGACGAGGCGCGGGCGGCGGGGATCAAGGAGTTCATCTTTGTCACCGCGCGCGGCAAATCGGCGCTGGAGGATTACTTTGACCACTCGCCGGAACTGGAAACTGCCCTGCGGCGAGCGGGCAAGGACGACCTGCTGGAAATCCTGCGCGACACCAACATGGATTCGGGGGCCATCGCCTATGTCCGGCAGAACCGGGCGCTGGGTCTGGGCCACGCGGTCTGGTGCGCCAAACGGCTGGTCGGCAACGAACCTTTCGCGGTGCTGCTGCCCGATGACGTGATCGCCGCCGAAAAGCCCTGCCTGCAACAGATGATGGAAGCCTATGAACAGACCGGCGGCTGCATGGTCGCCGCGATGGAAGTGCCGCCCAACAAGACCTCCAGTTACGGGATTCTGGATGTGGCCGAGGATATGGGCTCGATCCTGCATGTCAGGGGCATGGTCGAAAAGCCCAAGGCCGAGGATGCGCCGTCGAATCTGGCGGTGATCGGGCGCTATATCCTGACGCCCAAGGTGATGGTGAACCTGAACCGGATGAAGCAGGGCGCCGGCGGCGAAATTCAGTTGACCGACGCCATCGCCGAGGAATGCGCAACGCCGGGTGGCGTCTATGGCTACCGCTTCCGGGGTCAGCGCTATGACTGCGGCAGCAAGGCCGGGTTCTTGCAGGCCACGGTGGCGTTCGGTCTGTCGCGGCCTGATCTGCGCGAAGAATTCTCGGCCTATCTCAACGACATGGTGGCGTTGCAGAAGGCGGCGCAGTAACCGCGTGGCAGTAAATCCGTGATTGGGCCTTGGCAGCGCCTGCATGATCTGATGCGGCGCGTTCTGGGGCCGAAGAAGCTGCCGCATGCGGTGTCGATCGGGGCTTTGGCCCCGGTGCTGCCCTCGGTGAACGAAGCGTGGCGGGCCTATCGGTTGCGCTGGCGGCGGCGGCGGTTGCTGGTGCGGGCGTTTCGCAAGCGGCGGCAGGTCAGGGTCGTCAAGGATCGCACCGCGACGATTGGCACGGCTGCGATCCTCGCCTTCGTGACGGTTCGGAACGAAGGCCTGCGGCTGCCGCATTTTCTGGCGCATCACCGCAAGCTGGGCGTCGATCACTTTCTGGTGGTGGACAATCATTCGCTGGACGGCTCGCGCGAGTGGCTGGCGGCGCAGCCGGATGTGTCGCTGTGGGCCACCAAGGCGGGCTACAAGCAGTCGCGCTTTGGGCTCGACTGGCTGACCTGGCTGCAACGGCGGCATGGGCATGGCCATTGGTGCCTGACCCTGGATGCCGATGAAATTCTGGTCTATCCCCATTGGGAGACGCGCAACCTGCACGCGCTGACCGGCAGGCTGGAGGCGGAGCGGCGGCGCAGTTTTGGCGCGATGCTGCTGGACATGTATCCCCAAGGGCCGCTGGCCGGGCAGGATTATGTGGCGGGGCAAGACCCGTTGCAGGTGCTGCCGTGGTTTGATGGCGGCAATTACGTGGTGCAGGTCCAGCCCCTGCTGCGCAACCTGTGGATTCAGGGCGGGGTGCGGGCGCGGGTGTTCTTTGGTGCCGAACCGCGGCGGGCGCCGACGCTGAACAAGGTGCCGCTGGTGCGTTGGGACCGCAGCTATGCCTATGTCAACTCGACCCACGCCCTGCTGCCACGGCGGCTGAATGCGGTGTTTGACGAGCAGGGCGGCGAATGGCTGTCGGGTGTGTTGCTGCACACCAAATTCCTGCCCGAAGTGGTCGAGAAAGCGCGCGAGGAACAAAAGCGCCGTCAGCATTTTGCCAACTCGGCGCTGTATGACGGCTATTACGCTGTGGTCAGCGCCAGCCCCGAGCTGTGGTGCGCCGGGTCGAGCCGCTATACCGGCTGGCGGCAACTGGAGGCGATGGGCCTGATGTCGCGCGGAGGCTGGGTGTGACTGTGGCGCTCTACTTATAAGGTTAGTGACCTGATTGTTTACTTAACCTGATGTAATCCCTAGAATTGCCGGTATGCTGGGTGCGATTTACGAACCGTGGCCGCCGATCCGAGGGTTTTCGCAGCAATGGCAGGGACGCATCAAGGCTTCATCAATGTCTAGGCCGTATTTGAGGGGAATGCGGAGCTTGCTGGCCAGGACGGAGAGCAGAGGGTGAGCGTAGCGGGGGCCATCCGATTGCGCGCACAGCGACGGCGCGGCCATCTGCGGGCCTATCTGCATGGCCGGGATATGGCCGTGGTCGCCGACCGCAGCAGGGCGATCACGCCGGGGGCCATTCTGTTGCTCTCGACCGTGCGCAACGAACGGGTCCGGCTGCCGTTTTTCCTGCGCTATTACCGCGATCTGGGGGTTGACCACTTTCTGTTCGTCGACAATGCCTCGGAGGATGGCACCCGCGAATATCTGGCGGAGCAACCCGATGTGTCGATCTGGACCACGCCTGCCAGCTATAAGGCGGCGCATTTCGGGGTCGATTGGCTGACCCATCTGCAACGGCGCTTTGCCGACGGCCATTGGTGCCTGACCGTCGATGTCGATGAGTTTCTGGTCTATCCGTTCTGCGAGACCCGGCCTTTGCGGGCGCTGACCGATTGGCTGGATGCCTCGGCGGTGCGGTCATTCTCGGCGATGCTGCTGGACATGTATCCCAAAGGCCCGGTGCAGGCGCGGCCCTATCACGAGGGGCAGAACCCGTTCGAGATTGCCCAGTGGTTCGACAGCGGCAATTACACGATCCACCGCAACCCCGGCAACGGCAACCTGTGGATTCAGGGCGGGCCACGGGCGCGGATGTTTTTCGCCCATGCGCCCGCCAGCGCCCCGGCATTGAACAAGATTCCGCTGGTGAACTGGCATCGCAGCTATGCCTATATCAGCTCGACCCATATGCTGCTGCCGCGCGGGCTGAACCTGGTGTTCGACGAGTGGGGTGGCGAAAAGGCGTCGGGCTGCCTTCTGCATGCCAAGTTTCTGGATACATTCGCGGCCAAGGCGGCGGAGGAGATGACGCGGGGTCAGCATTATGCCGACAGCCAGGAATACATCGCCTATCAGGCGGCGCTTTCTACCCAACCGGATATGTGGTGCAAGTTCAGCGAGAAGTATATCAATTGGCGGCAGTTGGAGATTTTGGGGCTGATGTCAAAGGGCAACTGGGCATGAGGGCGGCATAGGTGAGCATCGGTTTCGTCATGCTGTGCCATACCGCGCTGGAACGGGCCGCCGAAGTGGCGCGGCACTGGGCGGAACGGGGTTGCCCGGTGGTCATCCATGTCGACAAACGGGTGACGCGACCCGCCCATGACGAGCTGATTGCGACGCTGGCCGATCTGGGCAATGTACGGTTTTCGGGCCGTTATGCCTGCGAATGGGGCACCTGGGGGATTGTGGCGGCAACCCAGGCGGCATCGACGATCATGCTGCGCGATTTTCCCCAGGTGCGGCATGTCTATCTGGCCTCGGGGTCGTGTCTGCCGCTGCGGCCTTTGGCGGAGCTGAAAGCCTATCTCGACAGCCGCCCGCGGGTCGATTTCATCGAAAGCGTCACGACCGAGGATGTCGGCTGGACGATTGGCGGGCTGAATGTCGAACGCTTTACGCTGCGGTTTCCGTTCAGTTGGCGCAGGCAGCGGCCGCTGTTCGATGCCTATGTGAGGCTGCAACGCCGGATGGGATTTCGGCGCAAGGTGCCGCCGGGGCTGGCGCCGCATCTGGGCAGCCAGTGGTGGTGCCTGACCCGGCAGACCCTGTCGGCGATCTTGGAAGACCCCGCCCGCGCCGCGACCGACCGCTATTTCCGCCGGGTCTGGATCCCCGATGAAAGCTATTTCCAGACGATGGTGCGGCGGTTTTCCAGCAATGTCGAAAGCCGGTCGCTGACCCTGTCGAAGTTCGATTTTCAGGGCAAGCCGCATATTTTCTATGACGACCACCTGCAACTGCTGCGGCGGTCCGACTGCTTTGTCGCGCGGAAAATCTGGCCGCAGGCGGGTAAGCTCTACCAGACTTTCCTGCATGGTGATTCTGCCGGGCAAGCGGCGGCGGAACCCAATCCGGGCAAGATCGACCGGCTGTTCGCCAAGGCGGTAGAGCGCCGGGTCAAGGGGCGGCCCGGCCTGTACATGCAAAGCCGGATGCCCAATGAAAACTGGGAAAACGGAAGGACGGCGGCGGCCTATTCGGTGTTCGAAGGCTTTTCGGAACTGTTCGAGAATTTCGAGGCCTGGCTGGGCAAGGTCGCGGGCACCCGGGCGCATGGCCATCTGTTCGCGCCGCAGCGTGCCGAATTTGCCGGGGGCGAGGTGGTGTTCAGCGGTGCCATGTCGGACTCGGCGGCGATACGGGACTATGCGCCGAAGAATTTTCTGTCCAACCTGATCTGGAACACGCGGGGCGAACGCCAGTGCTTCCAGTTTGGCCCCGGTGATCAGCAAGAGGTCAGCTGGTTCTTCACTGGCGACCCCAATGCGCAGATTTCTGTTATTTCAGGGGCCTGGGCGATTCCGCTGTTCCATTCCAACCAGAATTTCTCGGACATCCGGCGCGAGGCGGCGCGGTTGCAGAAGATCGAAGCGGAGCATCTGGAGGTGTTGCGCTCGCCCTGGACCAAGGCGCGGGTGCGGATCTGGACGCTGGCGGAGTTTGTCGAAAACCCGATGGAGCCCTTGCAGAGCCTCATTGACGAGATCAGCCCGCGCGCGATGCGGCGGCTGACCGAGGCACCGCGGCTGGCCGATCTGAAAGGTTTTGGCCAGTTCCTGCAAAACCTGCGCAATCAGGGTATGCAGCCGGTGCTGATGGGCGATTTCCCGACCGGGGAAGACCCGACGCCCGCTGCCTCGCGCCATGGCCGACCCTATCTGGTGAAATGACGGATGGCCAAGGCGCGGTTTCAGTCCTTCGTGATCTTTGCCGAGATGCGCACCGGGTCGAATTTCCTGGAATCGAACCTGAACGCGATTGCGGGCATCACCTGTCATGGCGAGGCGTTCAACCCGTTTTTCTTGGGCGGCGAGAACAAGAGCGAACTCCTGGGCGTCAGCATCGAGCAGCGCAATGCGGACCCGGCGAGTTTGCTGAAAGTGATGCGGGCCAAGACCGAAGGGCTGTCAGGGTTCCGCTATTTCCACGACCATGACCCGCGGGTGTTGGGTCTGGTAACGGATGATCCGGGCGTGGCCAAGATCATCCTGACCCGCAACCAGTTGGAAAGCTATATAAGCTGGAAGATCGCCAAAGCCTCGGATCAGTGGTGGCTGGCCAATACCAAGCACCTGAAAACCGTGCAACCGCGCTTTGAACTGGAGGAGTTTCAGGCCCGGCTGGACGGGTTGCAGGCGTTTCAGAAAGGGCTGGTCAACCGGTTGCAGATCTCTGGGCAGGCGGCCTATTACATCGACTATGATGACGTGCTGAACCTGAAGGTTATCAATGGCTTGGCGGCGTTTCTGGGGGTGGAGGCGCGGCTGGAGGATCTGGTGTTCCGGTTCAAGAAGCAGAACCCGGAGCCGATCCTCAGCAAGGTTTCCAACCCGAAGGAAATGCAGCAGGGGCTGGCGAAGATGGACTGGTATGGCCTGACCCATACCCCAAATTTCGAACCGCGCCGGCAGGGGGCGATCGGGACGTATGTGGCGTCAGAGGTAGCGGGGCTGCTGTTTCAGCCGATCAAATCGGGGCCGGATCAGCGGATTCGCCAGTGGTTGCAAGGCTATGGCGGGGTTCTGACCAGCTTTGACCGGCCCGGCCTGCGCAAGTGGCGCGAGGCGCATCCGCGGCAGCGCAGTTTCACGGTGTTGCGCCATCCGATCGCGCGGGCCTACGCCGGTTATTGCGACTTTCTCGACCGCGAATGGATGCCGGAGCTGCGGCCTTACTTGAAGCGGGTGCACAAGTTCGAACTGCCGCCCAAGGCGAGGAAGGGGTTTGCCACGGCCGAGGAACATCGCGTCGGGTTCATGGTGTTTCTAGAACTGATCAAGCATATCCTCGCCGGGCGGACCGAGTTGAAGACGCCGCCGCAGTTTGCCACCCAATTCGCGACATTGGTCGGATTTGGCCAGTTGCAGGCGCCCGACCTTTTGCTGCGTGAGGATCGGCTGGCCGAGGGGTTGGCGTTTCTGACCGGCGAGGCGGGGGTGGCGATGCAGGCGCTGCCGCCGGAGGCGGAGGTCTATCCCTATGATCTGGCAGCGATTTACGGTGCCGATCTGGAAGCTGCGGCGCGGGAGACTTATGCGCGCGACTATGTGGCCTATGGCTTTGGCAGCTGGCGGGCTACGCCGCCTGAATAGCCCGCGACTCGGTCAGGATGGCGTGCAGTTTCGCCGGATCGGTGTTGGCGCGCAGTTTGGCACAGATGCCGGGGTCGCGCATGGTGCGCGAGACCAGAGCCAGCGCTTTCAGGTGATCGACGCCGGATTCCTTGGGCGCGAACAGGCCGAACACCAGATCGACCGGCTGGCGATCGACGGAATCGTAGTCCAGCGAGCGTTCCATCCGCAGGAAGACCGCGACGATCTGGTCGAGGTCATCGAGCCGGGCATGCGGCAAGGCGATGCCGTGGCCGACACCGGTGGGGCCAAGGCTTTCGCGTTCCTGCAGGCCGTCGGTGGCAACGGAAGCGTTCAGCCCGTAGAATTGCGCTGCAATCTCACCCAGTTCCTGGAAGAGACGCTTTTTGCTGGCCAATTGACCGACGACCCGGACAGCACCGGGATTCAACAGTTTAGAAAGTTCCATATGCCGCCATTAC
>JAYUGA010000052.1:0-6764 GCA_043738565.1 Rhodobacterales bacterium | reverse complement strand
AGGATTGAACTCTCGACCTCACCCTTACCAAGGGTGTGCTCTACCACTGAGCTACCACAGCCGCCTTTTTCCGAAACGTAACCCCGGGCGTTACCCCGGAGGCGGCAGGGTTCGGAAATCCCCCAGCTGAACAACCACTTCCGTCTTCGGCTCCGCCCCTTACCAAGGGAGTGCTCTCCCACCGAGCTACTGCAGCGCCGGGGGCTTCGAAGGGGCTTACCTTCGGGCGTGGCAGGTGATTTAGACGCAAAGCGGACGCCTTGCAAGGGTAAATTGACCATCCGAACTGGACCCTTGCAGAGGGTTGGGCTATGGAGGGCGGCATGGACCGGGAGCCTGTTTCAGAACCAAGCAAGCCGCAAAAAGTCACGCGGGCCAAGCACCGAGAGGGCAGGCTCAAGGTTGCGCTGAAAGCGAATATGGCCAAGCGGAAAGCCCAGGTGCGGGCACGGGCGGGCACAGGAGCGGCTGGCGTAACCAGCCCCGAAGATAACAAGGACTGAGGCATGGATTCGATACTGGTGAGGGGCAATGGGGCTTTGTCGGGGGCTATTCCGATTGCCGGGGCGAAGAATGCCTGTCTGACGCTGATGCCCGCGACACTGCTGTCGGACGAGCCACTAACGCTGACCAATGCGCCACGGCTGTCGGATATTGCGACAATGACCCAGCTTTTACAGTCCCTGGGGGCAGAGGTGGCGTCGTTGCAGGATGGGCTGGTGCTGGCAATGTCATCGCACAACATCGCCAACCATACCGCCGATTACGACATCGTCCGCAAGATGCGCGCCTCGATCCTGGTGCTGGGGCCGATGCTGGCGCGGGATGGCCATGCGGTTGTCTCGCTGCCCGGCGGCTGTGCCATCGGGGCGCGGCCGGTCGATCTGCACCTGAAGGCGCTGGAGGCGATGGGGGCGGAGCTCGACCTGCGCGATGGCTATGTCCATGCCAAGGCCATTGGCGGGCGGCTGAAGGGTGCGGTGGTGGAGTTTCCGTTCGTCTCGGTTGGCGCTACGGAAAACGCGCTGATGGCGGCGACTTTGGCCAAGGGCACGACGGTGATCCGCAATGCGGCGCGGGAGCCCGAGATCGTCGATCTGGCGCGCTGCCTGCGCAAGATGGGGGCAGAGATTGACGGTGAAGGCACCAGCACCATCACCATTCAGGGTGTGGACCGGCTGCATGGTGCCACCCATCCGGTGGTGACGGACCGGATTGAACTGGGCACCTACATGCTGGTTCCGGCGATCTGTGGTGGCGAGATTGAGTGCATTGGCGGACGGCTGGATCTGGTGGGCGCATTTGCGGAGCGGCTGGATGCGGCGGGGGTTTCGGTCAGCGAAACGCCGCGCGGGTTGAAGGTGTCGCGCAAGAACGGGCGGGTGACGGCGGTGGATGTGACGACGGCGCCGTTCCCGGGTTTTCCGACCGATTTGCAGGCGCAGATGATGGCCTTGCTGTGTACGGCGGATGGCGTGTCGGTGCTGGACGAGAAGATTTTCGAGAACCGCTTCATGCACGCCCCGGAACTGATCCGGATGGGGGCGCATATCGAGGTGCATGGCGGCACGGCGCGGGTGACGGGGGTGGACAAGCTGCGCGGCGCAAGGGTGATGGCGACGGACCTGAGGGCCTCGGTTTCGCTGATCCTCGCGGGGTTGGCGGCCGAGGGGGAAACCGTGGTCAGCCGGGTTTACCATCTCGACCGCGGCTATGAGCGGGTTGAAGAAAAACTGCGGGCCTGCGGGGCGCAGATTGAACGGATCAAGGCATGAATGACGCCCGGTTCGAGGACAGTGCCGAAGGTCCGCTGCGGCTGGTGGCGCAGGATGCCGAGGGGCTGTCGGTGCTGTCGGCCCTGTTGCAGGACGCGGTGTTTCCGATCACCGAGATGCGTTTCGCGGTAAAACGTCGGCGGTTTGCCCTGCTCTTGAACCGGTTCCGCTGGGAAGACCGTGATGCGGCGGAACGGGCGCAGCGGCGCTATGAGCGGGTGCAGAGCCTGCTGGTGTTCGAGGATGTGCTGTCGGTGCAGTCGCAGGGGATTGACCGGGGCGAGGCGGAGACGGTGCTGTCGCTGCTTGAGTTGAGGTTTGTGCCCGGCGCGGATGGCACGGGCCGGATCGAACTGGTTCTGGCGGGAGATGGGGCAATCGCCTTGCAGGTCGAGGCGCTCGATGCCACCTTGCGCGACGTTTCGCGGCCTTACAGGGCGCCATCGGGCCGTGTGCCGCAGCATGAGGGGAATTGAGATGGGGCGGCTGGACGGCAAACGGGCACTGGTCACGGCGGCGGGGCAGGGCATTGGCCGGGCAGCCGCTCTGATGATGGTGCGCGAGGGGGCATCGGTTCTGGCGACCGATGTGAACGAGGTGGCGCTGGCGGAACTGGCGGCGGCGGGGCTGGAGACGCGGGTGTTGAACGTGCGCGATCCGGCTTCCATCGCGGCGGCTGTGGCAGCGGCGGCTGGGGTCAACGTGCTGTTCAACTGTGCGGGGTTTGTGGCGGCGGGTACGATCCTGGATTGTGACGAGGATCAATGGGCGTTCTCGATGGATCTGAACATGACCGCCATGTACCGGATGTGCAGATCGTTCCTGCCGGGGATGATTGCGGGCGGCGGCGGCAGCATCGTCAACATGCCCTCGGTCGCGGGGTCGGTGATCGCGGCACCCAACCGGTTTGTCTATGGCGCGACCAAGGCTGGCGTGATCGGGCTGACCAAAAGCATCGCTGCGGATTTCATCGGCTCGGGCATCCGGGCCAATGCGATCTGTCCGGGCACGGTGGAAAGCCCCTCGCTGGATCAGCGGTTGCGCGATACCGGCGATTATGACGCCGCGAAAAAGGCGTTCATCGCCCGCCAGCCGATTGGCCGGATCGGGCAGCCCGAAGAAATCGCGGCGCTGGTGGTCTATCTGGCCAGTGACGAATCAAGCTACACCACCGGGGTCGCGCACGTGATCGACGGCGGCTGGGCCAATATCTGAGGAGATGAGATGAAACTTCTGCGTCATGGGCCTTCGGGGTCCGAGAAACCCGGGTTGCTGCATTCCGACGGCACCCTGCGTGACCTGTCCGCCGTGGTGGCCGATATCGGTGGCACCGTGCTGTCGGATGCGGGATTGGCGGCCATTCGCGCGGCGGATGTTTCAAAGCTGCCGGTCGTGGCCGCTGATACCCGCCTTGGCCCCTGCGTCACCGGCACCGGCAAATTCATCTGCATCGGCCTCAACTACGCCGACCATGCGGCGGAGTCAGGGATGCAGGTGCCGCCAGAGCCGGTGATCTTCATGAAGGCGACCTCTGCCATCGTCGGCCCGAACGACCCGATCATCATTCCGCGCACCTCGGTCAAGACCGACTGGGAAGTGGAACTTGCGGTGATCATCGGGACGAAAGCCAAATATGTCTCGGAAGCCGATGCGATGGATCATGTCGCGGGCTTTGCGATCACCAATGACGTGTCCGAGCGGGCGTTCCAGACCGAGCGTTCGGGGCAGTGGACCAAGGGCAAATCCTGCGACAACTTCGGCCAGATCGGGCCGTGGCTGGTGACGCGGGATGAGGTGCCGGACCCGCAGAACCTGTCGATGTGGCTGAAGGTCAACGGCGCTACGCAACAGGACGGGTCCACTAGGACGATGGTTTACGGGGTCAGGTTTCTGGTCAGCTATCTGAGCCAGTTCATGACCCTGCATCCGGGCGACGTGATTTCGACCGGGACGCCGCCGGGTGTGGGCATGGGCAAGAAACCGCCGCGCTATTTGAAGTCCGGCGATGTGGTGGAACTGGGGATTGCAGGTCTGGGCCAGCAGCGGCAGGATGTGATCGCGGATTGATCGGGGCGTCCGGTTCTGGACGCTTTTGGGAATGCAATTAAATCAAGGGGTTGGATTCCCTAAATTTACGATCTGTTAAGGAAGTGGTGGGGTGGAACCCCACCCTACGCGCCTGAACCTGATTTGACCGGCGCGTGCTGCCAGCTTTTGTAGATGGCTTCGCGGCTGTAGCCGTCCGGATCGAAGACATTGGCGACGTAATAGCGCGGGTCGTAGTAGAAGCGTGCGCTGGGCTTGCCGTTGTCTGTGGCGCCTGCCGCCATCGCGGCTGCGTAGAAGGCGTTTACTTCCGCTGCGCTGCTGGCGACAACGCCGATATGCGCGGCCCTTGCATCGGCCTTGCCGGCGCGGAGCCAGAAGAAGATCCGACCGTTCTTGCCGAAACCCTTCAGATCGGGGTGGCCTTCGGGGCCGTCTTTGCCATCGAAATCCACAAGATGGGGAATGCCGAGCGGGCGCAGCGCCGCCTCGTGGAAGGCGATGGAACGCGCGAGATCGGCGACGGTGATGAAGACATGGTCAAGCATGGGGCCGTCTCTTTTTCGGGCCGGTTTTGCGTCCAGGACCAGCCTTGTCCCGTCTGTGATGCTGCGCAAGCGGCAGGGTGTCAGGCAGGCAGGTTCCTCATCTTGACAAGCATCTCTTGCCGCAGTGCCGAATCGATTGATTGACGAATTGCCCAAAATGCAATATGAAAGCGGCGCGGTTAATCGGGCCCATCCAATCCGGGGACCGCAAATCGGTCACTTGCAATCGTGTTGCCTGAATGCGCCAACCAATTGCGGTTCTGTAAGGTTTGGCGTTATTGAGCGCAGCCCGAGCTAATTGCTTTGAATAAACCACCGTGACAGTCGCGGCGCAGGCGGAGCTTTGTCCGCCAATCGAATTGATGCAACCAGACCGACGCCGGATGCGCCGGGGGATTGCGTTTCGACAAGTCTCAAATGGCCGATGCAACATCACACCAATCAGGGGGATTGCATTATGACAGCCTTGCCTCGTCGGGAGTTCATTGCCACAGGCGGCGCGGCGCTTGCCGCACTCGCAACCTTTCAGGCCCGCTTTGCCCAGGCCTTTCCCAGCCGCAGCGGCGAGACCGTGCTGCGCTGGCTGGACCAGCCGCCTGCCTTTGGCGACCCGTGCTGCGACACTCAATTGGTGTGGGAGGATCTGGATAGCTGGATCACGCCGAATGACAAATTCTTCTTCGTGTCACATTTCAACCTGCCGGTGATCGACGAGGCCAGCTGGAAGCTGGAAATCGACGGGCTGGTGACAAATCCGCTCAGCCTGACACTGGCCGATCTCAAGGCGCGGCCGCGGCAGGAAAACTTCTTCACCATTGAATGCTCGGGCAATCACGGCTTCCCGAATTTCACCGGCGCGGTGGGCAATGCCAAATGGGCGGGCACCTCGCTGGCCAGCCTGCTGACCGAGGCCGGGGTCAAGGATGACGGCATCGAAGTCGTGTTCTGGGGCACCGATGCGGGCGATATCGCGCTGAAGGATGATATCCGCGACGTGAAAATGCATCAGAATTTTGCCCGCAGCATGTCGCTGGCGGACGCGATGAACCCGAACAATTTCCTGGGCTATGAAATGAACGGCGCGGCGCTGCCGCAAAAGCATGGCTTCCCGTTGCGGCTGATTGCGCCCGGCTGGTACGGCATCGCCAATGTCAAATGGCTCAAGCGCATCGAAATCCGCGACCGGCGCTTTATGAGCCTGCTGATGGGCCGCAATTATGTGACAATCCGCGAAGAGGATCACAATGGCGAAACCGTCTGGGCCGAAACCTCGGTTGGCCGGGCCCGGCTGAAATCTGCCCCGGCCCGGGTCACCCAAAGCGATGCCGGCTACCGGATTGCCGGCGCGGCCTGGGGTGCGCCGATTGACCGGGTCGAGGTCAGGATCGACGATGGCGACTGGCAGCCCGCCACCTTTGATGACAGCGAAACCGCCGATTTTTCCTGGCGGATCTGGTATCTTGACTGGGCCAGCCCGAAGCCCGGTGAACATCAGGTGACGTCGCGGGCGATCGCGCAATCCGGGCAGGTCCAGCCCGCGATGGATGATCCGTGGATCGCCAGGAAGCACACCTATTGGGAAAGCAACGGTCAGGTGACGCGCCGCATCGCCATCACCTGAATTCAGGGCTTGGTGCGGAAAACGGGAATCCGGGTTTCCGCATCACGCGCCATATGGGAAAAGAACGCCCGGATCGGGAGGTCAGATCAGCCCCGCCAGCCGGGCGCCGCTCAGTAAATCCGCCGCCAGATGATGCGCCCACCGGCCCTGTGACGGCACCACGTCCGGCACCTGCACCACCACGCAACCGGCGCGGTGGGCGGCCTCTGCGCCGGTCTCGCTGTCCTCGAACTCCAGACAGCGCGCGGGCGACACGCCCAGCTTTTGCGCGGCCAGCAGGTAGGGGTCGGGGGCAGGTTTGGGGTTGGTCACGTCTTCCAGCACCACAACCTCGACAAAGATCTGATCCAGCCCGGCGATGCCCAGTTTGCGATGCGCCTCGTGCCGACCGGACGATGTGACCAGGGCGCGCGGCAGATGCGGTGCCAGTGCCAGAACCTCTGCCGCGCCGGGTTTCAACGCCAGCCCACGATCCACCTCGGCCCGGAACCCGGCGTTCCACAACTGGTTCAAGCGGTCGAGATCCAGCCCCGGATGCCGCACCCGGATGATCTGCCCGGCGGTTGGCTGGTCGACCCCGATCAGGCTGTGCAGGAAGTCATGCTCAACCGGAAACCCTGCGGCGGCAAAGGCCACCATGCCCGAGGTCAGGGCAAGGCTTTCGGTGTCGATCAGGGTGCCGTCAAGGTCGAACAGCAAGGCGTCATACATCGCATTCTCCCGCAATGGCGCTGTCCTACAGGATCAGAGATGCAGGCGAAAGCGGCGGAATCC
>JAYUGA010000051.1:0-6766 GCA_043738565.1 Rhodobacterales bacterium | reverse complement strand
TGGCTGACGGGAATTCCAGTCGCGGGCGATCTTTTCGGCATATGCGAAGGTTGTAACGGGGTAGAATATTGGCTGTTCCGGTAGGCGAGGTGGCCATTTTGTGGAACCGGAGGCTTTCAACAGGTCCAGTTCTTTGCGCCCAGTTGGACGATAGAGGATCATCGCACCGCCTCAATCGGCCCCTCGGCCCGGCCATGGATGAACTGCTGCAGATACGGGTCGGGGCTGGTGTCCATGTCGGCGATGGCCCCGGTCCAGCGGATCAACCCGTCGTGCAGCATGGCGACGTGGTCGGCGATGGCGCGAACGCTCGTCATATCATGGGTGATCGTCATGGCGGTGACGCCCATTTCGGTGACGATCTCGCGGATCAGCGAATTGATCACGCCCGCCATGATCGGGTCAAGGCCGGTGGTGGGTTCGTCGAAGAAGATGATCTCTGGCTCTGCCGCGATGGCGCGGGCGAGGCCGACGCGTTTCTGCATTCCGCCCGACAGTTCGGCGGGGAAGAGGTCGGCTTTGTCGGGGGTCAGGCCGACGCGGCGGAGTTTTTCAAGGGCGATGGTCCGCGCCTCGGCCTTGGGCAGGGCTTTGGGGCCGCGCATCAGGCGGAAGGCGACGTTTTCCCAGACCCGCATGCTGTCGAACAGGGCGCCGCCCTGAAACAGCATGCCGAAGCGGGCGAGGAAGGCGTCGCGCTCGGTTTGCGTCACATCCACGCCGTCGAGGGTGATGGTGCCGCTGTCGGGGGTGACGAGGCCGAGGATACACTTCAGCAGCACCGATTTGCCGGTGCCGGAGCCGCCGATGATCACCATGCTGGAGGCATTCGGGATGGTCAGGTTCACGCCGCGCAACACGCGGTTGGGGCCGAAGGTCTTGCGGACTTGCGTGAGGCTGATCATGTCGTGAAGAACAGGCCGGTGAGGACGTAATTGGCGGCGAGGATCATCACCGAGGCGGCGACGACGGCGGATTTGGTGGCGGCACCGACACCTTGCGCGCCGCGACCGGAGTTGAGGCCGTAGTAGCAGCCCATCAATGCCACGATGAAGCCGAAGACGGCTCCTTTTACGAGGCCGGAGCCCACGTCCCAGAATTGCAGGAAATCACTGGTGTTTTTCAGGTAGGTGGTCGAGTTGAAACCGAGTTTGCTGATGCCGATCAGCCAGCCGCCGGCGATGCCGATGCTGTCGCCAACTGCGACGAGGACGGGGACGGCGAGGGTGGCGGCGAGGACGCGGGGGAGAGTGAGGTATTTCATCGGATGGGTAGACAGGGTGACGAGGGCGTCAACCTGTTCGGTGACTTTCATGGTGCCGATTTCGGCGGCGATCGAGGAGGCGACGCGGGCTGCCACCATCAGGCCGCCGAGGACGGGGCCAAGTTCGCGGGCCATGCCGATGGCGACGATCTGCGGGACCACCGCTTCGGCGGAGAAGCGGGAGCCGCCGGAGAAGATTTGCAACGCCAGCGCGCCGCCGGTGAAGAAGGCGGTGAGGCCGACGACCGGCAGCGAGAACCAGCCGATTTGCAGGAGGGATTGGCCGAACTCGCGCAGGTAGAACGGCGGGGTGACGAGGTGGCGGAGCGTCGCGGCGGCGAACAGCACGATGCGGCCGAGGGCGGCGAGGGCGGCGAGGGTCGGGCGGCCGATGGCGGCGAGGAACCTCGTCACCGGCGGGACTCGAGGTAGCGGCGGTGCAGGCGGGGGGCAAGCCGGGTCATGACTTCGTAAGCAATGGTGCCTGCGGTGTCGGCAAGTTGGTCGACGGTCTGCATCGGCCCCAGGAGGTCGAGCGCGTCGGGGATCGAGGGCAGATGGGAGACATCGACAGTGATCAGGTCCATCGAGACGCGACCGACCACCGGGCAGGGCACTTCACCCGCCCACAGCAGGGCGCGGTTGGACAGGGTGCGCAGGATGCCATCGGCATAGCCGCCCTGGACGGTGGCGATCAGGGCGGGTTTCGCGGCGGTCCAGGTGCAGGCATAGCCGACCGGCTCGCCCGCCGCGACCATGCGGGTCTGGATGACGGGCAGGGAAAGGCTGACGACGCGGGCGGCGCCTTCGTAAGGCTTGGCACCGTAGAGGCCGATGCCGGGGCGGGTCAGGTCGAAGTGGTATTTGGGGCCGAGCAGGATGCCGCCGGTCGCAGCAAGGCTGCGGGGCAGGCCGGTGCCGTCGGTCATGGCGTGGAAATTGGCCAGTTGCACCTCGTTCAATGCATGGTCGGGATCGTCGGCGCAGGCGAGATGCGACATCAGCAGTTCGGGGCCGGCGTCG
Organism: Rhodobacterales bacterium; assembly: GCA_043738565.1. Classification (GTDB taxonomy): domain Bacteria; phylum Pseudomonadota; class Alphaproteobacteria; order Rhodobacterales; family Rhodobacteraceae; genus Stagnihabitans. Next base: position 4,479 of record JAYUGA010000051.1, on the reverse strand, counting down.
AGGACGAAGGGGGCGACGGCCTCCCATTCCTGCTCTTCCATGCCAAGCCGGTTCATGCCGGTGTCGAGTTGCACGCCGAAGCCGTGGCCGGGCAGCGATTCGAGGTGTCTTGTAACCTGATCGAGCGAGTTGAGCATCGGGGTCAGGTCGTGGTCGCGCAACATGGCGGTGTCGCCCGCCATATGGCCGGACAGGATGTTGATCTGCGGACCGGGGCCGAGGGCGGCGCGGGCCTGGGCGCCTTCTTCGCTGGCGGCGACGAAGAAGCGACGCGCTCCGGCTTGCGCGAGGGTTTGCACGACCGGACCGAGGCCGAGGCCGTAAGCGTCGGCCTTGACCACGCCTGCGGTTTGCACGCCGGAGGCCGAGGCCCGGTCGAGCGCACGCCAGTTGGTGGCCAGGGCGTCAAGGTCGATGGTGAGGGTCGCGGTGGCCATGCGAGGGGTTTTGACAGGCGGGGGGGGCGGTGTCTAGGGGGCTGACGGCGGCAAGGGGCCGGACTTGGGGGGCCACCCGATCGACGGAGAACGCGCCACTGGCGCCTTGCTGATCCGTCTCATACCGGGTGTCTGGGCGGACGGACTGGCGGACGGGGTGAGGGTTGAGGGTTGAGGGTTGAGGGGACAGAGTCAGGTAGACTTGTAGCCCGTGTCTATATCCTAAGGTTGAGTTTTCACGACTACTGAAGTTTAGCCCTTATCGCCTCGCACCCATCGGCCAGCGCCTTAACATAGGGCTTTATTGCGGCATCGACGTCACTTCTGGCTCGGATATTAGCGACCCTCGCTGCCTCAAGGGGGCCGCCCGGATCAGTATTTGGCATCGCGTCCAACTGATCCGTCATTGCGTCATATAATGCCTGATCATTTCGAAGCATAGCCTGCAACATGTCAATGCACTGAGGGTAAGTTATGACCTCCGCTTCTCCGGGTGACGCCGACATTGCCGCAATCAGAACCAAAAATTTCATCGAAACCTCCTTGTGAAGTACTACGTCTAGTAACCCGATGGCTGCCGCGCAACGGCGGTGGAACCTAACCTGCGCCTTGCCCCGGAGATCTATGACCAGAACAATTGAGCGTGGACGGTTTAGGTGCCGAGGGCACGGTCGAGATGGGTGTAGCCGCCATCGACGAAGAGCCATTGGCCGGTGGTGTGGGCGCTTAGGGGCGAAAGGGCCATGACGGCAGCGGTGGCGATTTCTTGCGCGGTGGTCATGCGGTGGCCCAAGGGGATGCGGGCGGTGATCGTGGCCAGTTGGGCGGCCGGATCGGGAAAGCTCTGGAGCCAGGTTTCATACATCGGGGTCAGGACTTCGGCCGGGATCACGGCGTTGACGCGGACGCCCCAGGGGGCCAGCGCCGCCGCCCATTCGCGGGTCAGACCCAGTTGAGCGGCTTTGGCGGCGACATAGGCCGAGGTCTGGCCCTGACCGGTGACGGCGGTTTTGGACGAGATGTTGACGATGGCGCCTTTGAGCGCCTTGAGGTCGTCTTGCAGCAGGTGGGCGAGCGTGTAGTAGTGCAGGAGGTTCTGATCGAGCGAGGCGCGGAATTTGTCCGGCCCGGCGTCAAGGCCGAGATTGTCATTGGTGCCGGCGTTGTTGACGAGGCCGTAGATGCGGCCCCATTTCGACTGCGCCTCTGCCACCGCGCGGCGACAGTCGGCGTCCTGGGCGAGGTTGGTCCGGACCCAGCCCGCCTTGGGATTGCGGGCGGTCAGTTGGGTGAGGAAAGCCGGGTCGGGCGTGCTGCGGGCGAAGATGATGGGCGTGGCACCTTCTTCGGCCAATGTCAGCGAGATGGCTGCACCGATGCCCGCGCCGCCGCCGGTGACGATGATGTTTCTGGCCTGAAGCTGGAGGTCCATGCTGCTGCTTTCCGCTATGCGCTGTCTGCGGCGTTACATGCACCGTTGTGCGGGCGCAGGGCAACCACAAATGCAGGCAGAGGCTTGCGCCTGGGGCAAGGGCCGGGGGATTTCACATCCCCCCGCGTCCAGCTTTGCGCGGACCGATGGCGCAGCGATGAACCCACCCCAGTGGGATATTTGCGCCAATCTGCAAGGCGGGTCTGGCAAGCGGCGGATCGGGATTCCGGTCGGTCGGGCGGAGTTTGCGGCGGCAGGGCACCAAGTGGTGCCAAGGTGGCGCTGGAAGCCGGGGGGGATCTGCGCCAGCTTCCGACTGGTGGGGCGGTCTGCGGCGGGCGGGCGCTCGGGTTCCACGCCCGGCTTTGGTCCGCCCGCTTTTCGCGGCCATAGAGCAGCAGCATGGCGAGGATACCCACGCCGTAGATGATCTGCCGCCCGAATTCGGCCATCTGCATCAGCGACAGGATGAATTGCAGCAGGGGGATCAGGCTCACCCCGGCAATCGTGCCGACATAGCTGCCGCGCCCACCGAGGATCGATGTGCCGCCCAACACCACGGCGGCGCTGGCGGGCAAAAGATGGGCGTCGCCCATCGCCTGCGCCGCCTTGAGGGCATAGCCCGCCGGCAGCATCCCGGCAAATGCCGCCAGCCCGCCGCCAGCGCAAATGCCGCCATCACGACGCGCCGGGTCGCAATGGTCGACAGATAGGCCGCACTTTCCCGGTTGCCGATGCCATAGACCGCCCGGCCAAAGCTGGTGCGGTTCAGCAAGATCACCGCCAGCGCACCCACCTCGATCCAGACCAGCACTGCGTTGAGCACACCGAAGACCAAAGTGCCTGCCGCCAGATACTTCATCGCGGGCGAGCCGGTATCCTGCGGTGAAAAGCCGCCGGTAAATCTTCTGCCTGGTGCCGACATCAATCCCGCGCGTCGGGTCGTTCAAAAGGTCGGGTCGTTCAAAAGGATGATGCGTGGCGCGGTCATCAGCCATTTGGCAATCACCACCTTCTGCTGATTGCCGCCCGACAGCGACCCGGCCAGCGCCGACGTGCCATCGGTCTTGATGTCCAAGAGCCTGAACACGTCATCCACCGCGCGGCTTTCTCTGGCCCGGTAATTATCCCGGCCTTGGAAAACCGGCCCAGCGAGGCGAAGCTGAGGTTGTTGCGCACCGACATCGGCAGCACCAGCCCCTCGGTCTTGCGGTCTTGCGGTCTTGCGGGATCAGCGCCATGCCAACGGCGGGCGACTTGGCCATGCGCGGACTGCCAATGGCGCACGGCGCACCGTCCATCAGCACCTCGCCCGTGACACCGCGCAACACCCCGAACAACGCCAGCAGCAATTCGCGCTGGCCCTGCCCGTCGAGGCCCCCCAGCCCCACTACTTCGCCCGCCGTTGCGATCAGCGAAATGCCGTTCAGGCGCGGTGCCCAGGCAAGATTGCGCACCTCCCGCACCGGCGGCGCGGTCGCAGGCAGCGGCGCTGGCCTTGGCGGGAATTTATGGCTGTATTCGCGGCCAATCATCAACTCGACCACGGCGCTGTCGGTTCGCTCGCCCGCCTTGTAGGTCGCCACGTTGCGGCCATTGCGGAACGCCGTGCCATCATCGGCCAGTTCGGGGGCAATCTCGTGCATCCGGTGCGAAATATACAAAAGTGCTAGCCCCTCATCGCGCAGCCGCCGCAGCATGGCAAACACCGTGGTCACATCCGCCGCCGTCAGTGCCGACATTGCCTCGTCGAGGATCAGAACCCTGGGTTTCCGCGCCAGTGCCTTGGCGATCTCGACAATCTGCCGCCGTGACTGCGGCAGGTTTTTCACAATCTCGCGCGGGTCAATGTCGCCGCCACCCGCACGGGCCAGCGCCTCTGCCGCGATGGCATGCTGCGCCCGCCGGTCGATCGGGCCCCACCGCCGGGGCGGGTTGCTGATGACGATATTGTCGGCGACCGACAGATCAGGGATCAGCGACAGTTCCTGAAAGATGCAGACAATCCCGGCGGCATTAGCGGCGGCGGGACACAACTGATTGACCGCCGACTGTCGACGCCGCCACGGGTCCACGACCTTCTGCGCAACCGCATCCAGTCTTCGGACCTGCCGTCGGGGGAAAAAATCAACGAGCGGGCGCTGACCGATCCGGCCCGGGTCATCGAATGCTGCATCATCCGGATCAATCTGGAAATGGTGGCCTTTGCCAAGGCGGTTCCGGCTTTTACCGAAGCCGCCGGGCGCCAGTTGGAGACGCTGATTGTCGAACAGGAACACATGATCGACACCGGCGATACGATGCGGAACATGGCACTCGACAGCGAATTTCATCGCCAGATCGTGCAACTCAGCGGCTATGGTGTCGTGGAAGCGCTGTTGCAAAAGGTGATGCGCGAGGTACTGCGCGCCCGGCACCTGTCGATCAAACTGCCGGGACGGTCGCGCGAGATGATCGCCGAACACCGGGCCATTCTTGCAGCCTCAAGGTTAGGTGAGCCGGTAGAAAGCACGGCCCGGATGCAGCTTCATCTGGACCAGAGTATCCGGTCGGTCCAGCAGGTTCTGCAACTGAAACCCGAAATGTCCGGCGTCACCGGAGATAGGCGGG
>JAYUGA010000050.1:0-6766 GCA_043738565.1 Rhodobacterales bacterium | reverse complement strand
ACCGGCTGAGCCCGTACGCCGCCAGACTGCCCAACGCCACCGCCAGCACCGAAGACGTTAGCGAAATGATCGTCGAGTTCAGAAATCGCCGCATGAATTCATCGCGCACCGTCGAAGAGTTTCCGATGGTTTCCGGGCTCAGACCCAGCGATTTCCAGCCCAGCCATTTCGGGGTGAAATCGACCCAGGGCACCAGCCGCCCCTGCATCACATCCGGCGCCATCTTGAACGAGGTGGTGATGGTCCAATAGATCGGAAACAACGAGATAAAGGCCCACAGTGCCAGCATCCCATAAATGAACACCCGCGCCGTCCACCATTTGGCGTTGTGGCCAAGGTCTGCCTCGCTGTCGCGGAATATCTGGGTGGTCATCTCAATACCTCGACTTCATCCAGCGATCGGCGAATTTCATCAGCACGGTCATCACGATGATGATGATCACCAGATAGACCATGGCCAGCAGGGTGCCATAGCCAACGTTCGAGCGGTCGCGGTATTCGCGGAAGATGAAGCTGGTGACGCTGTCCGTAGCCCCGCCCGGCCCGCCCGAGGTCACACTGATGATGATATCGGCCAGCTTCAGCTTGAAAATCAGCCGGATCAGCACCGCCGTCACCGACACCGGCAGCATCAGCGGAAACGTCACCTCCCAGAACGCCCGCCACGGGCTGGCGCCGTCAACCTTGGCGGCTTCCTGCAATTCCTTCGGAATCGCCTGCAACCCGGCCAGGATCATGATCATCATGAACGGAATGAAGGTCCAGGCGTCCATCAGCATGATGGTCAGCTTGGCCATCCAGCTGGACCCGAAGAACGACGGATTGTCCCAGCCAAGAAGGCGCGCCAGCGACGCGAGGGGGCCGAACCGCGTCTCCATCATCGACTTGCCGATCATCCAGCTGACCGCCACCGGCGACAGCATCAAGGGCAAGAGGAACGCCACCCGAAAGAATTTTCTCGCCCGGATTTCGCTGTTCAGCATCAGCGCAAGACCAAAGGCCACGACATATTCCGGTAGGATCGCCAGCACATACCAGACCATGTTCGAAAGGGCATTCCAGTAGAACGGGTCGTTCCACATCTGAACCACGTTGTCGGCGCCATTGAACTGCCGCCCGTCCGGGCTGGACAGGTTCCAGCTGGAAAACGCGATGATCAGGCCGAACAGCAGCGGGAACACGACCAGAGAGACGACGAACAAGGCAGCGGGCAGCACGAACAGGATGCGTTTGCCATGCTCGCCTTTGATCAGCACCTGCGCCCAGCTCAGGCAGGCCGCGAACAGAATATAGGCGTACAAGGTCGGTCGCCAGCTTTGGAAGCCAAAATCGGCATTGCCCAGCGATTGCAGACTTTGCAAAACCGCCACCAGCGCCAGCAGGCCCACCGATCCCCAGATGATCGCCCGGCCAAACCTGATGCGCCCGGGGCCGATATTGTCGCTGGTTACAATGTGAAGAAGGTCGCCTTCGCTCAATTTCCGGCCCCGGATTGTCTGGAAAAACGGGGGTGCGCCATCACGGGCGCACCCTTTTGTCCTGCGGAGGGGTGCGTCTCAGCACCCCCCCCGTCACATCCCCAGCGAGGCTTTGTACAGCTTGATCTGGCTGTCACGTCCGATCTGGTCGGTGATCTTCTCCCAGGCCGTCGCAATCGCATCGGCAGTTTCCTGCGCCGATTTGTATTTGCCGGCATAGCCCTTGGCCAATTCATCCTCGGCTACCGAATAGTACTGGAAGATGCCGGGAATTCGCGGCTCGATCGCGGCGTTGGGATGGTTGTAGCTATCGCCCTGTGAGCCGAGATAGTCTTCGATGAACGCCTTGTCATAGCCCGCAGCCGCCCATTCGTCATAGTTGAAATGGCTGTTGCGGTAAGGCTGGAAGCCCGACGGATAGGCGGTTGTCCACAGCGACAGATCCTTGCCGCCCAGATGTGCCGCCGCCGACCACGCGGCCTTGCGCTTCTTCTCGTCGCCCGAAACCCGGCTGGTCACATAGATGCCCCAGCCCAGATAGGCCATGTTTGGCGCAAAGTTGCCGCCGTCCGGGGTTTCCCAGGCACTGGTCTTGCGGTTGTAGACCTTGTCGGTGCCGGGGTTGATCGAGAAGCCGACGACATTGCCGACCACCGAGGTATCAGAGGTCTTGGCGTTCGAGCCCACGTCACCCCACCAGGTCAGCATCGACCCGGTGCCGGCGAGGAACTGCTGGAATGCCGTGGTGCCGGGGTCGGCGTTGATCTGGTCGGCGGGCAGGTTCGGGATGTTGTCCATCACGTCCTGGATCGCCTGCACCCAGCCCGGATTGTTGACCAGGGGCTTCATTGTGTCCGGATCAAACAGCCATGCCGGATCGCCGGGATATTTGACGTAAGGTGTGGCGTGGTCTTCCAGGAAATAGAAACCAAAGCCGCCCCAGCCCTTCAACGGATCAAGGAAGCCGTAGGCATCCAGCCCGGTCAGCGGGTCTTTCTGGCCCTTCACTGCCTTGGAAACTGCGGCAACCTGCGCCCAGGTCGTCGGTGCCTCCTTCATGCCGGATATCGCACCGTCGCCGAAATAGTCCTTGCGATAGGCGAAGGTGTGGCTGTCGCCGTCGATGCTGACCCGGTAGGTCTTGCCGCCCCAGGTGCCCACCGGCGCCTTGAGGTAGTTCACGTAGTCTGCCATGTCGATCTGGGTCTTGACCCAGTCCGGCATCTCGTCCAGCAAGCCTTTGCCCGCCGTGTCGCCCTCAAACGGTGCGCCCATCTCGATGATGTCGAAATCGACGGTGCCGGTGGCAATCGCCTGTTGCAAGCGCGGGTTGTAATCGGCCTGGGCCAGGTCGATCCAGTTGATCTTGGCCCCCGTGTAGGCCTCCCATGACTTGAGGAAGCCACGGAACAGGAAGTTGTGCTGGTTCTGGTTGTTCAGACCCATGAAGGTCAGCTCGACCCCGGCAAATTCACCCTCCTTGACGCTGGCCTTGGTGGCACCCAGCGTCATCTCGCCGACTTTTTGCCAATCGGCATCGGTTGGCGATCCGGCACCCACGCCGGGAACCTTCAGGATGGCCGCGCGCACATCGTCCTGCGCCATCACCGGGGTGCCAAAGCTCAGCCCCCCGAAAACCGAAAGGCCGCCCGCAGCGGCTGCCCCTTTCAGCACGCCCCGCCGGGTCAGACCCGCGCGGACTGCATAGTCGTACAGCTCAATTTTCATCTGTGACCTCCCAAGATGGTTTTGCCGGTGCAGCAGCGCAAATAGGGCAGGGCACCCGCGCCCGTCTGGGCGTCATTTTGCGGAAAGCGTCCCCAACCCCGTCCGGCTTTGACCGAACCTAGGTTACCTTTTCAGTGAAGCCCCAACCTGTCAAGCATCTAACATGTTAGTATGCCTAGATGATGGACACAGCGGTTTGGCTGGGTTACGACTTTTGGCAACGGGGCCTTTGGGTCGGGAATGCGGGGGGTAAGATGGCCGAGGTCAAGATCCGGAATTTGCAGAAATCCTATGGCGCGATGCAGGTCGTTCATGGCGTCAGCGTCGATATTGCCGATGGGCAATTCGTGGTTCTGGTCGGGCCGTCGGGCTGTGGCAAATCCACGCTTCTGCGCATGATCGCGGGGCTGGAGGGGATATCGTCGGGCACCATTTCCATCGGCGACCGGGTCGTGAACAATCTGCCGCCTGCTGAACGCGATATTGCCATGGTGTTCCAGAACTACGCGCTTTACCCGCACAAGACCGTCGCCGCCAACATGTCCTTCGCGCTGAAAATGGCCAAGATGTCCAAGGACGAGATCGACAAACGGGTCAACCGCGCCGCCGATATCCTGGGCCTGACCCCGTATCTTGGCCGTTTTCCGCGCAGCCTGTCGGGTGGCCAGCGCCAGCGCGTGGCAATGGGCCGCGCCATCGTCCGCGATCCGCAGGTCTTTTTGTTCGATGAACCGCTGTCCAACCTTGACGCCAAGCTGCGGGTCCAGATGCGTTCGGAAATTCGCGAGCTGCATCAGCGGCTTGGCACCACCACCGTCTATGTGACCCATGACCAGATCGAGGCGATGACGATGGCCGACCGCATCGTCGTGATGCGCGATGGCCGGGTCAGCCAGATCGGTGCGCCGCTGGAACTCTACGACGGCCCCGCCAATATCTTTGTCGCGGGCTTTATCGGCTCGCCGGCGATGAATTTGATCCAGGGCACGGTTGGCGCGAATGGCATTTTCCAAGCCGACGGCATTTCCCTGCCCTTGCCCGCCAACCTGACCACGGGTCGCAAGATCACCTACGGCGTCCGTCCCGAACATCTGTCGCTGACCGAGACTGGTCTTGCCGCCACGCTGGTCGTCGTCGAACCCACCGGCGCTGAAATTCACCTGGTCCTGCGGGCGGGTGAGCAGGAACTGACCGTGGTGATCCGCGAACGCCAGATCTTCCAGCCCGGCCAGCAACTGCACCTGACCCCGCAACCCGGCATGGTCCATCTGTTCGATACCGAAACCGGCGAGCGTATCGGATGACCCGGACCATTCTGTGCTTTGGCGACAGCAATACCCATGGCACCAAACCGATGGCCACACTCGACGGCGCTGGTCGCTTCGGCCACGACGCCCGCTGGCCTTCCGTCATGGGCCGCAGTCTGGGCCACGGGTTCGAGGTGATGGCCGAGGGTCATCCAGGTCGCACGACCGTCCACGACGACCCGATGGAAGGGCCGTGGCGCAATGGTGTCACGGTCCTGCCCGCGCTGCTGGAAAGCCACAAACCACTCGACATGGTGATCCTGAAACTCGGCACCAATGATCTGAAAAGCTGCTTTCACGCCAGCGCCACCGACATTGCCTTCTGCCTTGACCGTCTGATCCGCCTGATCCGCGGCTTTGGCGCGGGGCCAGACGGCGCGGCCCCCGCCGTTCTGGTGATCGCCCCGCCACCGATTCGGGAGGTTGGCTGTCTGGCCGAGATATTTGCCGGTGGTGCCGTCAAATCCCGTGGCCTCGCCGCCGCGATTGGTGACATGGCCAGCCGCATGGGTGCCAAGTTCTTCGACGCCGGGCGGATCATTCAGGTCAGCCCCATCGACGGCATTCATTACGAGGCCCCGGCCCAGATCAGGCTGGGGCTTGCCATTGCCGACGTGCTGCGCGACCATTTCCGCGACCGAGGGGGGATAGAATGCTCAAAGGGATCGACAACCGGCTGAGTGCCGAGGTGCTGTTCGTGCTGCGGGCGATGGGCCACGGCGATACGCTGGTCATCTGCGACACCAACTTTCCGGCCGACAGCATCGCGCGGCAAACCGTCTATGGCGACCTGTTGCGGATGGACAATCTGACCTGTGCGCAGGCGATGAAATCCATCCTGTCGGTCCTGCCGCTGGACACGTTTGTCGATGACTTTGCCGGACGGATGGAGGTTGTCGGCGAACCCGCCACGATCCCGCCCGTGCAGGCCGAAGTGCAGGTCGAACTCGACGCGGCAGAGGGGCGTCCACGCCCAATGATCAGCATCGAACGCTTTGATTTCTACGACCGCGCCAAAGACGCCTATGCCGTGATCCAGACCGGTGAACGTCGCTTCTACGGCTGTTTCATCCTGCGCAAGGGCGTAATCGCTCCCGATGAGCCGGGGTCGGCTTAAATGGGTAAGGTCGTCATCCTCGGTGTATTCGTCGCCGATACCGCCTACCGCGCCGCGCGTCTGCCCAGGATGGGCGAGACGATCCTGGGCAACAGCTTCGTCCTTGGCCCCGGCGGCAAAGGTTCCAATCAGGCTGTCGCCGCTGCGATGGCGGGGGCGGAAACCCACTTCATCTCTCGCCTCGGCCAAGACCCTTTCGCCGATATGGCGCTGGCGACCTGGGCAAAAGCGGGCGTGCGTCCCGCCGTCACCCGGCATGCCGACAGCTACACGGGGGCCGCCTTTATCTTCATCGAGGACGGCACCGGCAACAATGCGATCATCATCTCGCCGGGTGCGGCCGCCGAAATCTCTAATGCCGACATCGACGCCAATGCCGCCCTGATCCGATCTGCCCGCGTTTTCATCACGCAACTGGAACAGCCGATCCCGGTGGCCCATCATGCCTTGCAACTGGCCCGTGCGGCGGGGATCACCACCATCCTGAACCCGGCCCCCGCCGCCAGCCTGCCGGACGGCATGCTGGCGCTGTGCGATTACGTCACCCCCAACGAATCCGAGGCAGAGGCGCTGACCGGTTTGCCCGTCACTACGGTCGAGGATGCCATCGCTGCCGCCAAGGCTTTACGGGCCAGGGGGGCGGGGGCGGCGATCATCACTCTGGGCGACAAGGGGGCGCTGTTCCATGACGGCAGCCGTACCGTTCATGTGCCGCCGTTCAAGGCTGGCCCCGTTGTGGAAACCACTGGGGCGGGCGATGCGTTCAACGGTGGCTTTGCAGCGGCGCTGGCGGGGGGCATGGACCCGGCAGAGGCTGTGCGCTTTGGCTCTGCCACCGCCGGGATTTCCGTCACCCGCGCAGGCACGGCGCCGTCGATGCCTGCCCGTGCCGAGATCGAGGCGCTGTTGCGGGGCTGATCCGCAGTGTCCAGTTCTGGACGCTTTGCAAAATCAAGCAAAATCAATGGCTTGGTTTTCAAAATTTAACACTCGGCGGATTCAAGGGCCAACCGCAACGTTTGAGGCGAAGGTGGCGAGTTCTTCGGCGATGGCTTCGGCTGGGGTTTTCCAGCCGAGGGTTTTGCGCGGTCGTTCGTTCAAGAGCCTGGCGATGTGGCTGAGGTCGCGCTGGGAGT
>JAYUGA010000049.1:0-6800 GCA_043738565.1 Rhodobacterales bacterium | reverse complement strand
TTGCTGGCGGCGGCCACCCTGGTCAAGCCGTTCGCCTCGGAACAGGTGGCGCTCTGGGCCTTTGTCGCGGCCTGCGTGATCGGCGTGGCCCCGGTGGCGCAGCGGGCTTTCGCCGCGCTGCGGGCGGGCATTCCGTTTACCATCGAGATGCTGATGACGATTGCGGCGATCGGGGCGCTGTTCATCGGCGCGGCGCAAGAAGCCGCACTGGTGGTGTTCCTGTTCGCGGTGGGCGAGGTGCTGGAAGGGGTGGCCGCCGACCGTGCCCGCGCCTCGATCCGGGCCCTGGCCGATCTGGTGCCGAAGACCGCGCTTGTGGAGGAGAACGGCACTACGCGCGAAGTGGACGCCGCAGCGTTGGACATCGGCCAGCTTGTGCTGGTCCGGCCGGGGAGCCGGATTCCGGCGGATGGCGTGATTGCCGAAGGCATTTCCGGCATCGACGAAAGCCCGGTAACGGGCGAATCCATGCCCAGGACCAAAGGCCCGGGTGAGGCGGTCTTTGCCGGTTCGATCAATGCCGAAGCGGTCTTGCGCGTCACCGTGACCAAATCCGCCGAGGACAACACGATCTCGCGCATCATCGCCCTGGTCGAGGAAGCCGAGAGCGCCCGCGCCCCGACCGAGCGTTTCATTGACCGTTTCAGCCGTTATTACATGCCCGCGATCACCGGCCTTGCCGTGCTGGTCGCGGTGGTGCCACCGCTGCTGTTTGGCCAGGTCTGGGACACATGGATCTATCGGGGACTGGCGCTTTTGCTGATCGGCTGCCCCTGTGCGCTGGTGATCTCGGTCCCTGCCTCGATCGCGTCGGCGTTGTCAACCGGAGCCAGGCGCGGCATGTTGCTGAAGGGCGGTTCGGTGATCGAGGCGGTTGCGCGGGTGACGCAGGTCGCCTTTGACAAGACCGGAACCCTGACGGCGGGGCAGCCCGCCGTCACTGATCTGGTGGTGCTGGACGGCACGGAATCCGACTTGCTGGCGGTTGCCGCCGGGGTCGAGAGCGGTTCCAGTCATCCTCTGGCCGAGGCGATCCTGCGCCGCGCCGCAGCGGCTGGCGTGGCGGCTTTGCCCGCGACCGGGGCCAAGGCGCTGATTGGAAAGGGAGCCGAGGCTGTTGTGGCAGGACAGACCGCCTGGGTCGGCTCGCCGCGCTTTGCCGCTGACAGCGGTGCGCTGGATGCAGGTGGCGTCGCCCGTGCGGCGGTGCTGGAATCCGAGGGCAAAACCGTCGTCGTGGTGTTCCGTGAAGGTGTCAGGTCGCTTGGCCTGATCGCCATCCGCGACGAGCCGCGCGAAGACGCCAAACGCGCCGTGGCAGAGCTGACGGACATGGGGATTGCTTCGGTCATGCTGACCGGCGACAACGCCCGCACCGGGGCGGCGATTGCCGGGGACCTGGGCCTGCTGCACCGTGCCGAACTTATGCCGGACGACAAGGTGGCGGTGATCAAGGACATGGTGAAATCCGGCGGGGTGATCATGGTCGGCGACGGGATCAATGACGCCCCCGCCCTTGCCGCCGCCACGGTCGGCGTGGCGATGGGGTCCGGCACCGATGTGGCGCTGGAAACCGCATCAGCCGCCCTGCTGCGCAACCGCGTGACCGACGTGGCGGCGATGATCCGCCTTGCCCGCGCCGCAATGGGCAACATCCGCCAGAACGTGACCATCGCCCTGGGCCTGAAAGCGGTGTTCCTGGTGACAACCGTCCTCGGCCTGACCGGGCTGTGGATCGCCATCCTGGCCGATACCGGCGCCACGGTTCTGGTCACGCTCAACGCGCTGAGACTGCTCAGGTTCAACCCGGAAAAGCAGGCTTAGGCGCTCAATCGGCCGGGTTCCGGCGCGGATGGGTTTCCTCGCCCCACAGCCACAGGACCGCACCTGACAGTGCCATTGCGGCGGCGACGAACCAGAACGCCGCCACGGTTGACCCGCTGAAATGCGCGGCCAGCCCGAGACCAAGTGCGCCGATGCCGTAGCCAAGGTCGCGCCAGAACCGGTAGATGCCGATGGCCGAGCCGCGCCAGGTCGGCGGGGTGATGTCGGCCACCGCTGCCGACAGGTTCGGATACAGCAACGCCATGCCAAAACCGGCGATGGCGGCGGAGGCTGACCACCAGACAAAACCATTGCCCATCACCATCAGTGCGATCCCCGCGCCGCAAATCCACATGCCGAGCACATTGGGCCAGAACCGCCCGACCCGATCGGACAGCCGGCCGGTGAACAACTGTGAGCCGCCCCAGACCAAGCCATAGATCCCGACGATCCAGCCGATATCGGGCAGGCTGACGCTGCGGTCGCGCAGGAACACCGGGACCATCACCCAGACCAGCGCATCGACGAATTTCTCGACCAGCCCGGCCTGCACCACCGCTGCCAGTCGCCGGTCGCGCCACGACATCAGCGCGAAAATCTCCCAGGTGCCGGGGTGTTCCGAGACACCTTGCGGAAAGCGCGGGCGAAAGGCAGTCGCGGCCTTGGCGCGATGTCGCGCGGCCTCCGCCTTGGCAAACGGCAGCGTGTCCTGCACCCAGACCAGCGTCAGGATCAGCGCCAGCCCGATCACCACCCCGCCGAAGATCAGCAATCCCAGCCGAGCGCCAAAGGCACTGGCGGCATAGGCGGTGATGATCCCGGCCAAAGCCACGCCGACATAGCCCGAAAATTCGTTCAACCCCAGCGTCAGGCCACGCTGATCTGCCCTGGTGAAATCCAGTTTCGAGGTCTGCGTCATCGACCAGCACAGCCCCTGATTGACGCCCAAAAGCACCGTGGCCGCGACGATCCAGCCCCAGTTGGGCGCGAGATAGATCAGCACCGGGATCGGCATCGCCACTATCCAGCCCAGCAGCAGCACCCGTTTGCGCCCAAAGCGTTCCGACAGCCTCCCCGCGACAAAGTTCAGTGCCCCCTTGACCACGCCAAAGGCCACCACGAAGGCGGTCAGCAGCAGGAATGACCCTTTGGCGACGCCGAACTCGGTTTCCGCCAGCGCCGGAACCACGGTGCGCATCATGCCGATGGTGAAGCCGACCAGTAGCACCTGGATCAGCTGATGTACGAACTGCCCCCGGTTCTCGGCAATGCCAAGGGTCAGTTCCGGGCTTTCAGTCATGCCGGAACCACCTTCCCGGCATTGATCGCGCCCGTCCGCGCCGCCCCGGGTGGCGCTGGCGGGATGTCGGCACCCATCATCCGCACAAACTCGGCCTCGTCTTCGATGCGGAACGCCGCATTGTTGCGCTTCTCGAACCCGATGGTGGAACTTGGCTTGCCGCTCAGCTTGCGCCCGCAAACCGAGCCGGAATAGGTACCCGGCAGCACCTCCAGATAGTCCGGCAGCGCCCTCAGCCCCTGCACCGACCGGAACAGCGCCCGCGCCCCGTCTTCCGCACTGCTGGCAAGTTCGGTGCGGCCCAGATCGCCCACCATCAGCGTATGGCCGGTCAGCACGAACCACGGCTCGGCCGACCTTGTGCGGTCGGTCACAACCTGTGCGACATGCTCGGGCGTGTGCCCCGGCATTTGCAGGACTTTGGCTGCGACATTGCCAAGTTCCAGCACGTCGCCCTGCCGCACGCCCTTGAAGGCAAAGCTGGCATCGGCATCGGCGTGCAGCACATATTCCGCCCCCGCAGTCCGCGCCAGCGCCCGCCCGGTCGAGATGTGATCGGCGTGCGGATGGGTGTCGATCACGTAAAGAATCCGCATCCCGGTGGCTTGCGCGGCCTGAAGTTGGGGGGCAATGTCGCCCACCGGGTCAACCACGGCCCCGACGGATTTGCCGCCGCAGCCGAACAGACAAGAGGCGGCCACCGGGTCGGAATGCAGGAACTGGCGCAGGATCATCGACTTTCTCTCCGGAATTCGGCCCTGGGCGGGCTTGCCCCCGGTGCCGCGACTCGCTACATTCAAGCATTAACTTGAATGAATTAGACCCGAAGGATCCCCGCTGTCAATGACGCCGAAACTCGCCCTTCTGGAAGAATACGCCCTGATCGCCCGTGCCCTTGGCGCGCCGCACCGGATGATGCTGCTGGAACAACTGGCGCAGGGCGAGCGCGGGGTCGAGGTTCTGGCGGCCAAGACCGGCGTGACCGTCGCCAACGGATCGCAACACCTGCAACAACTGCGCCGTGCCGGGCTTGTCACCAGCCGGCGGGCAGGCAAGTCGGTGATCTACCGCCTGACAGACGACAAGGTGCTGATCCTGATGGACCTTCTGGGCCGGATCGCGCGACGGAACCTGTCTGTGGTCGAGGAGATTTTGCAAGGCCTGACCGGCGAGACGGCAGCCGAACCGATTACCCGCGCCGATCTGGCGGCGCGGATCGCGGAAGGCTCTGTCACCGTGCTGGACATCAGGCCGCAAGACGAATTCGCACTTGGCCACATCCCCGGTGCCATGCAGGTCGATCTGGCCCGGCTGGACGTCATGGCAGCGGCGTTGAAATCGGCCCCCCAGATCGTCGCGTATTGCCGTGGCCCCTATTGCGTCTACGCCCATCAGGCGGTCGCCCACCTGCGCCAACTGGGGCTGGACGCCGTGCGGATGGAAGGTGGCCTGCCGGAATGGCGGGCCGAGGGGCGGCAGGTTGCCGTCGATCTGGCATAGGTGGGGCTGGAACTATGCTGACCGCCTATGCGCTGCTGTTTCTGTCAGCCTTCCTTTCGGCGACCCTGCTGCCCGGATCGTCCGAAGCGGCGCTGGTGGCTTTGCTGGCGTCCGCGACCGGAACGCCGCTTGCGCTGGTTGCGGTCGCATCGCTTGGCAATGTTGCGGGGGCAGTGGTCAACTGGGGCATGGGCCGCTCTTTCCAGCACTTCAAGAACCGGCCGTGGTTTCCGTTGCAGGATGCGACCAACAACCGGGCGCAGGCGTGGTTCGCCCGCTATGGGGTCTGGTCGCTGCTGCTGTCCTGGGTGCCGGTGATCGGCGATCCGCTGACCGTGGTGGCGGGGATGCTTCGGGTGTCTTTCGGACGCTTTGTGCTGCTCGTGACGATTGGCAAAGTGCTGCGCTATGCCCTGATCGTCGTCGCCTGGCAACACTGGGGCTAATGCGAACTTCGCGTCCCGTGTGCCGGACACATGACGCGCGCCGCGTTGGCCTTGTCCTCGGCAACCCTTGGTTGGCCGGGCCACCTCGCGGCGTAAAGACGGTCACGGCACTGCATTCGTTTCCGGGATGCGCTGGTCGATGGCGTCGTACTCGGCTGCGGTCATTTCGGGCAAGGTCATCAAGAAGGCGGTGACATCCCAGATCTCTGCATCTGCCATTGACGGGCCCCAGGCCGGCATGCCGGTAAAGCGGATGCCGTTCTTCGTGACCCAGAACAGTTCTTTCGCGGTCATGTTGTCGGAATCCGGCCCGAAGCCGGGGGCTTGCGGGTTGAAGCCGATCGACATCATATGCGGCTTGCGCCCGACCGGGGTATGGCACATCACGCAGTTCGCCCGGTAAATCTGGAAACCGCGGTCGCGGTCGGCCACCATGCCGGCGGGCGGATCGGGAACGTCTCGCGCATGTTGGGCGATTGACGCCTCACGCACTGTCACCAGCGCCCAGACCACCGGCGGGGAATCGGCCACCGTGGCCGCGATGTTGAACACGCCGGAGTACATGATCGCCAGCGCCGCCGCGCCGCCAAGAACCCCAAGCACGACGACGACCACAAGCGTATGGCGCAGCCAATGGACACAAGTTTCAGACCACGAAGACATTCCACCCTCCATATGAATTGCGGATCGAGCCGCGCGGGATGGCGAGGCCGACAATCAGCAAACCGGCCGCCACGCTGCCCCATTGTGCCAGAGGCGTGGCTGCCCCGTTCAGCAGCCACGGTGCTGCGATCAGCCACAGCCCGGCGGGCACGTTCAAAAGCCGCACCGCACGGGCCACCTCGGCGAAGGCGATGATCGAGAAGGTCACGATCAGCAACCCGGTCAGATGGTCGCTGTTGGTCATCGCCCCGGTATTGCCATAGGTCAGCCGGGTGAAGGTCAGCCAGATGCCAATGGCAACGCTGGCCAGCAAGGCAGGCGGCAAAGTGACGCCCCGGCCGGATTGCGCGATCATCTGCGGCTTTGAAGCCAGCACGCCCTTGGCGTGATCGTCGCTGCCGCCCTCCATCGCGCCGCCGGTCCAGAAGGTGCGCCAGAACGGCTTGCCCGCCCGGCGCGAGGCGGTCAGGAACTGTCCCATCGCCACGAATTCATCCAGTGACAACGGGATCATCAGCGCCATCGCCAGGGCCGCGATCAGGCACAGGCTGCACCAGGTGCCAATCACAATCGGCTGGATGATCACGAAATAGATGCTGACCACGCCCAGGGGCAGGATCAGGAATGTCAGCGCCAGCACCATCCACGGCATGGTCCGCCAGCGGTCGCGGCCGCCCATGAAGGTCATCACGATTTCCAGCGCGTAAACCACGGCACCCAAACCTGCATCCGGCACCGGCCAGGCTTTCGACATCGGCGAGGTGATGACCGTCTCGGTGCCGTTCAGACCACCTGTTCCTGCAAAGAACGGCTCCCATGCCGTGTCGATATGGCCCATCTGATAGGTGGCCATGTAGCGCGAGATCAGCAACCCGAACAGCGCCAGCGCCGCGATCGGCACCCGCTGCAGCCAGCTTGCCGGGTTGTAGCCCCATTCGGGCGGAATGTCGGGCTTGCCCATCATGCCTTCCATGCTCATCCCCGGCATCATCGGGATCAGCACGGCAAGCGCGATCACCGCCGATCCGATCAGCGTAGCATTGGCATAGGCCGCTGGCAGCGGTGTC
>JAYUGA010000048.1:0-17499 GCA_043738565.1 Rhodobacterales bacterium | reverse complement strand
CCGAATTCGATCAAGGTGCGGTTGCCGGACATGTCGCGGATGTTGACCTCCTGGCCCTTGACTTCCTTTTCCAGCAACACGCCGCGCGGGCGGCTGGCGTCACGGAAATTGCCCGCGCCTTCAAAGACATAGGCAAAGGCGTGGCGGTGGGTGTCGACCTTGAACACCTTGCGGCATCCAGAGGGGACGAAGATATCCAGATATTGCGGATCCGCCGCGATGCCACCGACCGGCCCGGTCTTGCCCCAGAACGAGCCCACGACCACCTTCACCAATGTGCCATCATCCTCCATCACTTCGGGAATGTCGCTGCCCTTGACGTCCTGATAGCGCGGCGCGGTCATCTTCAAGGCCTGCGGCAGGTTGGCCCACAACTGAAAGCCGTGCATCTGGCCCCGCGCGTTGCCCTTGGGCATTTCCTGATGCAGAATCCCCGACCCCGCCGTCATCCATTGCACATCGCCGCCCTTCAGGGTGCCGCGATTACCCAGACTGTCGCCATGATCGACCGAACCCGACAGCACATAGGTGATCGTCTCGATCCCGCGATGGGGGTGCCAGGGGAAGCCACGGGCGAAATCGCGCGGGTTTTCGTTGCGGAAATCGTCAAACAACAGGAACGGGTCCATCCGTTTGGGGTCGCCAAAGCCGAAGGCGCGGTGCAGATGCACCCCGGCGCCTTCCATCGTCGGCTGGGCGAGGTTGGTCTGGGCAATCGGTCGGATCGACATCGGGCTGGGCTCCTGTGCGGTGACACTTGATCTAGGATGGCACGGCCCGCTTGGCCAGAGCCGCACCATAGCCGATCCCGGCCCTGTCTCTGCGCGAAAATGCACAAATGTGCTGATCGCATCTGGCGATCAGCACATTTGATTGAATAATCCGATCAGATTGATCAGGTAATGGGGCAAGGAATGTTGTCCAGCGCGATGCAGGGCAGAAAGCGCGGCCGGGTCACGATGAACTGACGAAAGGTCTGCGGCGCCAGGCCGACATCGAAGGCCGGCTGGAAATCCACCTCGACCTCG
Organism: Rhodobacterales bacterium; assembly: GCA_043738565.1. Lineage (GTDB taxonomy): Bacteria > Pseudomonadota > Alphaproteobacteria > Rhodobacterales > Rhodobacteraceae > Stagnihabitans. Next base: position 16,471 of record JAYUGA010000048.1, on the reverse strand, counting down.
ACCACCACCACATAATCGCCCGCCAGCATCTTCGGAATCTCGTAGGCATAGCCCTGCAGCGTCGTCGTGGTCAGCGGCGTCATGGTATTTCCGGGCGAACGCGACCAGTGCACTTCGAACCGCTGGTTCGGATCGCTCCAACTGACCGAAGTCACGCGCATCCGCACGTTCTGATCGGCGTCGATCAGATATTCCATCACTTGCTTCATGCCGGTGACATAGGCCGTCGTGATGCCAAGTTTGTTCTTCTCGCGCGAGATCATGTCGGACACGGTATAGGCGGCTTTCTGCACCGTGTTCATCGAGCGGAACACGTCCCAATAGACGAACAGCGCGATATAGGCCCATACGAACAGCGGCAGCACGATGACCGCCTCGGCGATGACGGTGCCGCCTTCGTCGCGGGCAAAGCGCCCGAGCGACAAGCGACCCTTCGGCAGACGCAGCAGAGAAGATAGATTTTTCATGCCCGTGCCCTCAACTCGGTTCCACCACGAAAGCCGACTTTGCAATCAGGCCATAGCCGCCACTTGGGTCCAACGGCAGTTCCAGCCCGAGGCCCGTGGTGGGAAACATCGCCTGCAACACGACGCAGACCCGGACCAGCATCAGATCGTTCGCAGTTCCGGCACCCATCGAAATCACCGGGTCGATATTGGCCGCACGATTGATGCATTGCGTCGGTGTCGCCGGCATCGACCATGTCGTCGTGCTGACCCTTTCCAGCTCGATTTTCATGTTGCTGACGCAATCGCTGAAAATCACGGTGCGCGAACAGATTTCCTGTTTCAGGGTGGCGTTGGTGGCGTTGGGATAATGCCCAAGCCGCAACTCGCGTATCGTCATGTCGACGGCGCGTTCCAGCATGATCGAGCGGGTCATCAACAGCCCGCTTTCGAACGAGGCCATGAAAATCGCCATGATCACCGGAATCACCAGCACGAATTCCATCGTCGCCGTGCCGTCTTCCTGGCGCAGGGCAGCAGGGATCAGCCGATACAGGCGGTCTGCCAGCCTGCGGAGAAGCCGTGTCATTGGGTCAGCCTCAGTTGACTGATGTTGTTGGCGATGGCGGTAAAGGCGGTCGCAATCTGCAAGCCTTGCGCGTTGAAGTAATGCGCGGGCGAGGTCGAACAGTTGCGGATCTGGGTCTGGCCGTTGGACGGTGCCTCGAACGCGATGCCATAGATGATCACGTTCTGGTTCTTGGCCAGCGTGCACATGCTTTGCAACTGGGCGTCCATCGTCGGGGTATTGTCCACCGCGTCGGTCTTGGTGCGGAAGTTGTTCATCCAGGTGCTGTAAAGTGACGTCCGCGCTGCCGAGGTGGCTCCGAGCGGGCGGGCGTAGAACTGCCAGGCGACATAGCTCAGGCGCAGGTTGCCCCAGACCTGCGGCCAGGTTTGCTCATTCGCGCCGGTGATGGTCGCCGTCGGAACATAGGGATCGGTGACAACCGGCACCGTGCCATTCCACGGACGCGAGTGCCAGGCGCCCAGATGCGGCACATAATAGGGGCGGCTGGCGGCAATCGTCGCGGCACTGGTGGTGACAACCTTGCTATCCTGGTAAATTGAATAGTTGTTGTCGCTGGTGCCCCGGTAAATCTTTGACAGGCCGGCCTTGTAGCCGGGATTTACCCGGTCTTCGGGAAAGTTGGTGCCGTCGGTCATCAGCACGATCACCTTCATCGCCTCGCTGTCCTGATAGGCGAACGGGCGGCCCGCCATCGAGGCGGGCATCGCATTGGCACCGATCAGCGTGGTGAACATGCTGCGCGAATCCGGGTCCATCAGGGTCACGCCCCATTTCAGCCCGGCGTTGATCGAGGTCGCGCCGATGGCGGTCAGACCGTTGATATAGCCTTGCAGCGTCGCAATATCCTGTTGCGGCATCCGCACGATGTTGCCGGGCTTGGCCGGGCACCATTCGTTGGCAACCGACGGCGTGGCATAGCTGGTGTCGGTATAGGTGACGTAGGATGTGGTCTGATTGGTCCCCGAATAGGTATCGGCATTCGCCGTCATCGGCAGGGCCAGCGAGCTGCTCATCGCGGTGTAATCGTAAACGCCGACCGGCAGATCGACACAGTTCACATCGGTCGCCTTGAGGTTCGGTAGCGCCACGGTGGCTGCATTGGGCATGGTCGCATTGTATTGCGACAACAGTGTGGTGCCGAGGTTGATCTGGCCGTTGAACGGCACCAGCCCGATCGAGATCCGGTGGTCGGTGTCCTTGCCCAGCACGGTCGAGATGAACTGGTTTGCCGCCGATTTCAGGTTCTGAATCTTGCTGTTCGATGCCATTGAGCCGGACACGTCGAGGACAAGCATGATTTCGACGTTGCTGATGCGCTGTTCGGCGGTCGAAGCGCCGCCCGCGTCCAGTTGGTCAATGCCGAGCATCTGCATGAACAGCGGATTGGTGGTGGCCAACGCAGTGGCGGCGACGTTGCGGAAGTTCAGACCCTCGGTGACGGTCACCGATTTCAGCTCGTCCGCCAGACCTGCCCGCAAGAAATAGTCGTTGACGACCGCCTCCGGGTGAAGGCCCTGTGTCAGCGCCGCTGCGGCCAGGGTCGAGCGGTCCAGCGTGTTTTGCAACGAGGTGCGGACGGTTTCATAGCGCATGACGTCAACCGCAATGCCGCCCATCATCATCATCAAGAGCGTCAGCATCAGCGCGAAAATCACCAGCGTGCCATCCTCGTTGCGACCAAACCGCCGCAAGATGGCCAATGCATCGCGGCTTTGACGCGCGCCGTTTCCAATCCGGAATTTTGCCATCACAATCGTCCCCTGCAAAAGGTGCCTTCGCCAGGGACAGGGAAGGCCTCCACACAGTTCTCCGAGAGTGATCTACCTTCAGAGCTGAGGCGAAATTATGTCGACTTTGTGCGCGCAATTTGATGGTTCCTGCAAAAAGCGGCAAATCTGGGTATTGGGGGCGCAGGGCAATCGGTTGGCCCGCCCGAGCCCAAATGGCAAAGGGCGGGAAACCGGGGTCTTACTGGGTCAGCTTCAGCATGGTAATGTTGCTGGCAATGGTGCGGAACGCCGTCTGAATTTGCAGCCCGTCCGCCGCGAAGTAATGCGCGGCCGACGTGGCACAGGACGCCAGCACCTGCTGACCATGTTGCGGCGCTTCGAAGGCGATGCTGTAGACGATGACGCCCTTGCCCTTGGCGGCGGTGCAGGATTGTTGCAGCGTGCCATCCATCGCCGGGATCGAGGCATAGGATGCCTTCATCGCCGAGATCGTGGTATTGTAGACCGTGTTGCGGCTGGTGGTGTCGGTGCCCAGGGCGCGGGCATAGAACTGCCAGGCGACATAGGACAGCTTCAGATTGGCCCAGATGTCCCGCCAGTCCTGCTGCGCCACGCCCACGGTGACAGCGGTCTGGCTGTAGCAATCGGTTCCGGCCGGTGCCGTGCCATTCCACGGGCGCGATTGCCACACGCCCAGTTGCGGCAGCCAGTAGGGGCGGCTGTCGCAGATCGTCGTGCCGCTGGTTTTATTGACTTTGCTGCCATAAAACACCGAATAATTGCCATCGCCGCTGTTTTTGAAGATCGGCGAGGCTCCGGTCTTGTAGTCGTCCACGATGCGGTCGTGGACCACATGCTCGCCATCGGTCATCAGCACGATGATCTTCATGGCACTCGGGTCAGTGTATTCGAAGGGCCGGTCCGGCATCGACGCCCGCATTTTTCCAGCGGCAATCAGGTCGGTGTAGACTGGGCGCATCGACGGATCGAGCAGCGTCATGCCCCATTTCATGCCAAGGGTGATCGAGGTGTTGCCCGCCGCCTGCAGCGCGTTGATCTCGGCTTTCAGCACGGTGGCGTCGTTGCTGGGCAGCCGCAGCACGTTGACCGTGCTCGGCTTGCAACTGGCGTTGCTGTAGTTCGGCTTGGCATAGGTCGCATTGTTCGGTGCCACGAAACCATTGATCTTGTTGGTGCCATAGGCAATGTCGGCATAGGCCATCATCGGCAGGGGATCGGTCTGCGACAGCGCCAGACTGTCAAAGGCCGTGGGCGGCAATTCGACGCAATTGTCATTGGCCACGCCGTTGACCCGGGTAAAGTTGAATTTCGCCGCCAGATCCGGCCCGACATTGACCTGGGCATTGTACGGCACGATCGAGATCGAGACCCGCTTGTTCGGATCATTGGCCAGGATCGTGTCCACGAACTCGGACGCGGCGATCTTGAGGTTGCCGATCTTGTTGTTCTGGGTCATCGAGCCGGTGACATCCAGCACCAGCGCAATCTCGACATTGGTGATCGCCTGCTCGGCCTGACTGCCGCCAATGGCATCCAGTTTCTCGATCCCCAGAAGGTGCAGGAACAAGGGGTTGGTAGCGGCGCGGCCGGTTGACCGCACGGTGCGCGAATTCAGCACATCGGTCACGGTGACGCTGGTCAACTGGTCGGAAAGGCCGGCTTTCAGCATGTAATCCGCCACCACCGCGGTCGGATCCTGCATCTGGCTCAGCGCGGCCGCCGCAAGGGTCGAACGGTCGAGCGTGTTTTGCAGCGTGGTGCGGGTGTTTTCATAGCGCATCAGATCGACCGCCAGACCGCCCATCATCACCATCAGCATGAACAGCACCAGGGTAAAAATGATCAAGGCCCCGTCTTCGGCGCGGCGAAACTGCCGCAGCATCGACCGAAATCCGGAGAAAATTGTTTGATCATTAAACATGGCAGCACATCCCAATCCGCACGGACCCCAAAACCAACGCCCGCAATATGTCGCCCCACCGCCTTCGATAAGCCCAGAAGTTAAGGCGAAACTAAGGCAGAAGCGGCAAGGGGCGGGCATTCCGGGCCGGGCTGGAAACGATGCGGGTTTGTGCCGGGGCACTGTCCCTGATGTCGCGACAGTGGATTGCGGCAGAACTCCGTCGCGCCGCCATCCTGTTGCCCAAATTGGCTAAAACCGAATCACTTTTCGATAAGGACGTCACGAAAGCGACGGAATTGGCGGGGTAAAAATTAACCATATCTGTATAGTCAGGGCGCTGGCGGCGGGAGGGTCGTCTGCGTTCAAGGGAGGAAGACGGGATGATTATGGCAGGCGAGCCAAGCTTTCGCGAGTCGGTTGATCTGATGTTCCAGCGGGCAGCCGCGCTGTTGGATCTGAGCCCGGGGTTGCAGGAAAAGATCCGGGTCTGCAACTCGACCTACACCGTGCGCTTCGGCGTGCGGCTGCGGGGCGAGATCAAGACCTTCACCGGCTACCGCTCAGTCCATTCCGAACATATGGAACCGGTCAAGGGCGGCATCCGCTATGCGCTGTCGGTCAATCAGGACGAGGTCGAGGCTCTGGCCGCCCTGATGACCTACAAATGTGCGCTGGTCGAAACCCCGTTTGGTGGGTCGAAGGGCGGGCTGTGCATCGACCCCCGCGTCTGGGACGAATACGAACTGGAACAGATTACCCGGCGCTTTGCCTATGAGCTGATCAAGCGCGACCTGATCAACCCGGCGCAGAACGTCCCCGCCCCCGACATGGGTACCGGCGAACGTGAGATGGCCTGGATCGCCGATCAGTACAAACGGATGAACACCACCGACATCAACGGTAACGCCTGTGTCACCGGCAAGCCGGTCAATTCCGGCGGCATCCAGGGCCGGACCGAGGCGACCGGCCGCGGCGTGCAATTTGCCCTGCGCGAGTTTTTCCGCCATCCCGAAGACGCGATGAAGGCCGGGTTGTCGGGCGGGCTGGATGGCAAGCGCATCGTGGTGCAGGGCTTGGGCAACGTCGGCTATTATGCCGCAAAATTCCTGTCGGAAGAGGATGGTGCCAGGATCATCGCGGTGATCGAACGCGACGGGGCGCTGATCGACGAGGGCGGCCTTGAGATCGAAAGCATCAAACAATGGATGGCCGGGTCGAAGGGCCTGCTGGCGGGCTATCCCAAGGGCCGGTTTGTCGCCGACGGCGCCGCTGCGTTGGAACTGGCCTGCGACATCCTGATCCCGGCAGCGATGGAAGCGGTGATCCACCAGGGCAATGCCGAACGGATCAAGGCGCCACTGATCATCGAGGCGGCGAATGGCCCGATCACCTTTGGCGCCGACGAAATCCTGCGCCGCAAGGGCGCGGTGATCATCCCCGACATGTTCGCCAATGCCGGGGGCGTGACGGTCAGCTATTTCGAATGGGTCAAGAACCTGTCGCACATCCGCTTTGGCCGGATGCAGCGCCGTCAGGAAGAGGGTCGCCACGAACTGCTGATCAAGGAATTGGAGCGATTGTCGAACGACAAGCAGCTTGGCTGGACCCTGTCGCCCGGTTTCAAGACCAAATACCTGCGCGGGGCGGGAGAATTGGAACTGGTGCGCTCTGGCCTCGATGACACGATGCGCGCCGCCTATCAGGCGATGCGCGAGGTCTGGCACGGGCGGCAGGATGTCGAAGACCTGCGCGTCGCGGCCTATATCGTCTCGATCAGCCGCATCGCCGCGGCCTATCGGTCGAAGGGGTTGTAGAGGGGTTGCACAGGATCCGTTGGCTGGCCCGATAAATCAATGGACAAACAGCGCCGCTGCAAGGGGCGGAGCCCGATCGCAATATGTAGAAAAGAATGCACCCAAAGTTCCATCTCAACTTGTGCAAAGTGACACAATTCGGCCGTAATTTCGCCAATCTCAATTGATAACCGTGCTCTTGCAGCGGGAGTGCTCCGCTTCCTTGGTTGAGACGGTAGGATGAAATGGGGAGAAGGCCATGACGCGACGCGGAATAAACCAGAAACTTCGCGCTTTCGCCCGAAGGGAACAAGGTTCCGCTTCGATAGAAGCGGTCCTCTGGATACCGATGTTTCTGCTTTTCTTCAGTCTGCTGACCGACACTTCGTTGATCTTTGGCCGCGAGTCCGAAATTTTGCGCATCGTCCAGGACGCAAATCGGTCGCTGGCAGTGGGCCGCTTTCAAACGATCAAAGAGGCACAGACCTATGTCAACGACAAGGTTGCCAAATTCTCGCCCCGTTCAATCGTCAATGTCTCCATCGACCAAGGCATCATTTCGACAACCGTGTCGTTGCCGGCGACCGACCTGACAATCACCGGCCTCCTTGATGCCTTTTCGGGCGTGACGATTGCCGTTTCGGCATCGCAGATGTCGGAGGTCTAACAGATGCTCAGTTCAGCGGTTCGAAAGTTTTTGCGCACGGAAGTCGGCGGCATGACTGCCTTTGGTCTGGTCATTTTCGGAGCTGGGCTCTTGATGAGCAGCTATGCGATCGATGTGTCAAACCTCGAGTCCCAAATGACACTGCTCCAGGTCACGGCAGACTCCGCCGCCCATGACGCGCTTGTAACGCGCGAGTTGCAGACCGAAGGAGAGGCCATCACAGCGGCAGTCCTGCGCAGTGAAAAAAGCATGCCGACCAATAAATATGGAAAAACGCTCGAACCAAAGAACGTAGTTTTCGGCACCTGGGACAAGACCAAGCGGGTCTTCACGCCGGTTCTCGGTTCCCGTAGTGCCGTCCAGGTGACATTGCGCCGCACGGCGGTGAACGGAAACCCGGTTGAGACCTTCCTTATGAAGCTGGTTGGAGTGTGGCATTGGGACGTCGTGCTGACCTCGACTTTCTCAACCTATCAACCCCAGTGTCTCAAGGAAGGCTTCGTTGCGGAAGGTGTCGTCGATTTGCAGTCGAACAACGGCTACTTCAACGGGTTTTGCATCCATTCGAACACCTATGTGTCGCTGAACTCGAACAACTTCTTTGAACCGGGAACCGTCGTGTCCATGCCCAATCTGGCGCTGCTCGACCTACCGACGTCCGGTTACAAAACCAATACCGGCCTGACGGAAGCGTTGCGTGAGGGCGCGATCAACATAAGGGTGCTCAAACGGATCCAGCGGATTATCAACGAGGTTTCGGATCCGTCCTCGCCATACTACCCGACTTTCCTGACCAACCCGACGCCGATCGCCTTGTCCAAATCGACGATCAGCGCCACGGACCTGATCAGCGGACGTATTTATCGCTGGAGTTGCAAATCGGGCAATGGTGGCACCATCGCCAATGGAACGCTGGTACGCGGCGTTGTGATCATCGCGGATTGTGACGTGAAGTTGGGCAATGGCGCCGCGATGGAGGACGGGATACTCTTGACCACATCGACCTCCGCCACCTCGATCAATTCGCCCAACGGGTTTCGTCTGGGCAAGGATGACCAGTGCGCGAAGGGTGGCGGCGGCAGAATCGTCTCCATGGGCGGCATGAAATTTGCCGCCAACCTCGAAATCTACGGCAGCCAGTTGCTCGCGATGGGCAACGTCGAGTTCGCGGCGCGGGCGGACGGGATCGAAGGCGCGTCGATCATCTCGAACCGTATGATTTCCGGCACGTCCAACATGTCGATGTCCTACTGCAATGGCGGCATGGACGAATTCACGGCGGATTATTTTCAGATGGTCGAATAGGCCCGGCGCGGTTCATCCGCGACACGAACGTCGCGAATGGGCGGGAATTCATCGGCCCGCCGCTGATCAATACAACAAAGCCGCGCCGTTAGGGCCCGTGCACGTTGGGGCGGCAGATGCGCTATTCCGGCTTCAACGTCATCACGCAGGGCCTGTTCGGCAACAAGGGCTGGCAACCGGCCTGGCGCTCGCCCGAACCCAAGGCCGAATATGACGCGGTGATCATCGGCGGCGGCGGACACGGGCTGGCCACCGCCTATTATCTGGCGAAAAATCACGGGCTGACCAATGTGGCGGTGCTGGAAAAGGGCGATCTTGGCGGCGGCAACATCGGCCGCAACACCACCATCGTGCGGGCCAACTACTTCATGCCGGGCAATTCCGAATTCTACTCGCATTCCCTGAAGCTGTGGGAAAGTCTGGAGTCCGAACTCAACTACAACGTCATGCATTCGCAGCGCGGCCAGGTCGTGCTGTTCCATTCCGATGGCCAGCGCGACACGGCGGTGCGGCGCGGCAATGCCATCGTCAACCAGGGCGACGATGCAGAGATCCTGTCGGTCGACCAGTTGCGCGCCGAGTTTCCGTATCTCGACTATGAACAGACCCGCTTCCCGATCTACGGCGGCCTGATGCAGCGCCGCGCCGGCACCGCCCGCCATGATGCGGTGGCCTGGGGTTACGCACGGGGCGCCGATGCAAGGGGCGTCGATCTGATCCAGAACTGTGAAGTCACCGGGATCGACATTGAAGGCGGCGTCGTGCAGGGCGTGCAGACCAGCCGAGGGCCGATCCGCGCCAAAAAAGTGGGTATGCTCGCCGCTGGCCGCTCCGGTCAGGTTGCGGCCTTGGCCGGTCTGCGCCTGCCGGTCGAAAGCCATGTGTTGCAGGCCTTCGTGACCGAGGGGCTGAAGCCGGTCATCGACAGCGTGATCAGCTTCGGCATGGGCCATTTCTACATCAGCCAGTCCGACAAGGGCGGTCTGGTGTTTGGCGGCGACATCGACATGTATGCGAGCTACGCCGCGCGGGGCAACCTGCCGATGGTCGAACATGTGATGGAGGCGGGCATGACCCTGATGCCGATGATCGGTCGCGCCAAGGTGCTGCGGTCGTGGGGTGGGATCATGGACATGACGCCGGACGGCTCGCCGATCATCGACAAGACGCCGATCGACGGCCTCTACGTCGATGCCGGCTGGAACTACGGCGGCTTCAAAGCCACGCCCGCCTCTGGCTGGTGCATGGCCCATCTGATGGCCACCGGAGAAAGTCACGACGTCGCCCGCCGCTTCCGTCTGGACCGGTTCCGCACTGGTCATGTGATGGATGAAGAAGGCACCGGCTCACAGCACAACTTGCACTAAGAGAACATCATGCGCTTGACCTGCCCCCTTTGTGGCCCCCGCGACCGGCGAGAATTCTATTATTCGGGGTCGGAGGACTATCTGAACCGCCCCGCCCCGGATGCGCCCGCCGAGGCTTGGGACGCCATGCTGTACCTGCGCACCAACCCGGCGGGAGTGACGAAAGACCTGTGGTATCACGAAACCGGCTGCGGTTCCTGGCTGCTGGTCACCCGCAGCACCACCACCCATGAGGTCACCCATGTCGAGCGCATCGCCGACCGCAAAGGTGCCAAATGAGACTGCCCGAAAAAGGTCTGATCGACCGCTCCCGCCCGGTCACCTTTCGCTTTGACGGCAAAGCCTACAGCGGTTTCGCCGGTGACAGCCTTGCTTCTGCGCTTCTTGCCAATGGCGTCAAACTGATGGGCCGCAGCTTCAAATACCACCGCCCGCGTGGCGTTCTGACCGCAGGCTCCGCAGAACCGAATGCGCTGGTAGAGGTCCTGGACGAGGGGCAGCAGACCCCCAACACCCGCGCCACCACGCAGGAAATCTTTGACGGTCTTGCCGCGAAAAGCCAGAATCGCTGGCCCAGCCTGCGCTGGGATGTGATGGCGGTCAACGACTTGGCCGCGCCCTTCCTTGGTGCCGGATTCTACTACAAAACCTTCATGTGGCCGCGTGCCTTTTGGGAGGGGCTTTACGAACCGATCATCCGCCACGCCGCAGGTCTGGGCAAACTTCTGCCCAAGCATGACGAAGCCCCCTACGAAAAGGCCTTTGCCTTCTGCGACCTCCTGGTGATCGGCTCCGGTCCCACTGGCTTGATGGCCGCACTGACCGCCGCCCGCAGCGGTGCCTCGGTGATCCTGGCAGAGGAAGACCATCTGATGGGGGGGCGCCTGCTGTCCGATGACGGGCAGATCAATGGCACACCCGCAATGGACTGGGTCGCGGCCACCTTGCAGGAGTTGCAATCCCTGCCCAACGCCCACCTGATGACCCGCACCACGGTCGTCGGCGCTTACGATCAGGGCACCTATGGTGCGCTGGAGCGGGTCGGCCTGCACCTGCCGCAGCGACCCGACCTGCCGCGCGAATGTTTCTGGCGCATTGTGGCGGGGCAGGCCGTGCTGGCCTCCGGGGCCCTGGAACGGCCGATTGCGTTCCGGAACAACGACCGCCCCGGCATCCTGCTGGCCTCGGCGGCGCAGACCTATCTCAACCGCTACGGTGTCACCACCGGCCACCGCGTCACCCTGTTCGCCAACAACGACAACGCCCGCCTTGTCGCCCGTCAGTTGATCGCCGCCGGGGTCAAGGTCGTGGCCATTCTGGATAGCCGCCCCGATGCCTCGGTGCTGGAGGATTGCCCGGTCTATCTGGGCGCTGCCGTTACCGACACCAGGGGCCGCTTCGGCGTAACCGGCATCACGGGCACCCATGCCGGCGGCGATTTCCAGATTGACACCGATTGCCTGCTGATGTCGGGCGGCTGGAACCCCTTGCTGCACCTGACCTGCCACCAGAACGGTCGGCCCCTGTGGCGCGAGGATATTGCGGCCTTTGTCCCCAAACCCGGCATGATCCCCGGCCTGACCGCCGCAGGTAGCGCGATGGGCGAGTTCTCCACCGCCGCCTGCCTGAAAGCGGGCCGCGACGCCGCCCTGACCGCCTTGGGCAAAACCGCCGACATGGCCCTGCCGCAAGCCGAAGACACGCCCTACAAACTTGCGGCCCTGTGGAATGTGCCGGGCAAGGGCCGCGCCTGGCTCGACTTTGCCAATGATGTGACGGTCAAGGACGTGCAGCTTTCCGCGCAGGAAGGCTATGCCTCGGTCGAGCATATGAAGCGCTATACGACGCAAGGCATGGCCCCCGATCAGGGCAAGAATTCCAACGTCGGGGCCTTGGCGGTGCTGGCCGACGCGACCGGGCGCGGCATTCCCGAAACCGGCACCACCACCTTTCGTGCGCCCTATGTCCCTGTTTCGATTGCTGCTTTGGGTGCCGGCGCCCGAGGCCACGGCTTTGCGCCGCAGCGCTTCCTCACCTCCGACCAAGCCAGCCGCGACCGGGGCGCGCCGATGGTCGAGGCGGGGCTGTGGTATCGCCCGAGCTATTTCCCGCGCCCAGGCGAGGCGACCTGGCGCGAGGCGTGTGACCGCGAAGTGAACATGGTCCGCCAGACCGTCGGCATCGCGGACGTATCCACCCTCGGCAAGATCGACATTCAGGGCAAGGACGCCGCCCGTTTCCTCGACCTCGTCTACACCGGCACCTTCTCGACGCTGCCGGTGGGCCGGGTCCGTTACGGCCTGATGCTGCGCGAGGATGGCTTTGTGATGGACGACGGCACCACGGCGCGGCTGGGTGACACCCACTACCTGATGACCACCACCACCGCCGCCGCCGGTCAGGTGATGCGCCATCTGGATTTCCTCCATCAGGCCTATTGCCCGGCCTATGACCTGCGCTTCATCTCCGTCACCGAAAGCTGGGTGCAATTCGCCGTCGCCGGACCCAAAGCCCGCGCCCTGTTGAATTCCATTCTGGACCGGCCGCTGGCCGACTTCCCCTTCATGTCCTGCATGGAAGTCGTCGTCGAAGGCGTCAAAGCCCGCCTGTTCCGCATTTCGTTCTCCGGCGAGGAAGGTTACGAACTCGCCGTCCCCACCGCTTACGGTGAAAGCCTGTTCCGCGACCTCTTGGCCCGCGCCGAAACCCTGGGCGGCGGGCCTTATGGGATGGAGGCGCTGAACGTCCTGCGCATCGAAAAGGGTCTGATCACCCATGCGGAGATTCACGGCCGGGTCACGGCCTTCGACATCGGTGCGCAAAAGATGGTCGGCAAGAAAGATTGCATCGGCAAGGCCGGCAGCCAGCGCACCGGCTTGAACGGGCCGGAACGTGAGCAACTGGTCGGCCTGCGTCCCGTCACCGACAAGCAGATCGGCGCCGGGGCGCATCTGTTCAACCCCGGCGATGCGGTGATCCGCGCTCAGGACCAGGGCTATGTCACTTCGGTCTGCTATTCGCCGACGCTGAAGGGCTGGCTCGGCCTCGCCTTCCTGAAAGACGGCCGCGCCCGGCACGGCCAGCGCATCCGTCTGGTCGATCACATGCGCGAAAATGACGTGATCTGCGAGGTCTGCGACCCCGTGTTCCACGATGCGGAAGGAGCGAAACCGCGTGCCTGAACTCATCGCCAAGACCGCACTTGCGGGCCAAACCATCACCTTGGACGGCACCATATTGGCGGAAGCCGAGCTGGGCCAGATCACCTCGATCGCCGTCTTTGCCGGCAAGCAAAAGGCGGCGGCCGCGGCCTTGGGCCAGCCTTTCCCCAAGCCCAACAGCTTTTCCACCAAAAGCGGCATCCTGTGCTGGACCGGGCCCGATCAGGCCTTTCTGATCGGCACGCCGATCCCCGACCTGACCGGCATCGCCGCCACTACCGACCAAAGCGGCGGCTGGGCCGCCCTGCGGCTGAGCGGACCAAACGCCGCCGCCGCCCTGATGCGCCTTGTCCCGCTCGATTTGCAGCACTTTAGCAAGGGCCAATCCGCCCGCGCCCCCTTGGGTCACATGAACATGGTCCTTCTGCGCGAAAAGGATGGCTTTCTGCTGCTGGTCTTCCGCTCGATGGCCCGCACCGCCTGGGCCGAGATTGAAACCGCCCTGAAATCCCTTGCCGCCCGGGCAGCGCTATGATGCTGACCAACGCCGACTTCGCCGAGCTGACCGACTGGCACCACGAATTGCACAGCTTCCCGGAAGTGTCTGGTGAGGAACGTGAAACTGCCGCCCGCGTCACCGAAGCGCTGACGTTCAGCAAGCCCGACCAGATCCTCACTCAACTCGGCGGCCACGGCGTCGCGGCGATCTAACAGCGGCAAGGCCCCCGGTGAAACCGTGCTGTTCCGCGCCGAACTCGACGCCCTGCCGATCGAGGAACTGGCCCAACCCGCCTACCGCTCGACCATCCAGGGCACGGGCCATATGTGCGGCCACGACGGCCATATGACCATCCTGATGGCGCTCGCCCGCCTGGTCAGCCGCAACCGCCCTGCCACAGGTCGCGTGATCCTGCTGTTCCAACCGGCCGAGGAGAACGGCGAGGGGGCCGCCCGCGTCATCGCCGACCCGCGCTACCTCGCGATCAAGCCTGACTGGGCCTTTGCCCTGCACAACATGCCCGGCCTGCCGTTCGGCCATGCCACCCTGCGCCCGGGCACCATGATGTGCGCCTCTCAGGGTCTGCGCATCGACCTGACCGGCAAAACCGCCCCTGCGTCGATGCCCGAAACCGGGGTAGCACCGACGGGTGCGGTGGCCCCTCTGATCGCGGCGCTGCGGGCGCTTGGCCCCGGCGGTGCGCTGACCAGGGATTTCCGCATGGTCACAATCACCCATGTCCGTATCGGCGAGCCAACTTATGGCGTGGCCCCCGGTGTCACCGAATTGTGGGTCACATTGCGCACCTTTGGCGATGAAGCGATGGCTGATTAGCGGGCCGACGCCGTAGATTTGGTTCGGACGGAGGCTGCAAAAGACCGACTGCGGACAGATTTCGGCACCCAGGACGATTTCGCCGCCACGGTGAATGACGAAGCTGCCATTGCCCGGTTGACCCTCGCCCTTGACACCCTGAATATCCTGCGTGACGACCGCAATCTGCCACAACTCGCCTCCGAGGATTTCGCACGATTTGGCCAGTCCGGCACCCGCATGGCGATGATGTTTCTGGGGTCAGGCGAGAAACACCCGGCCCTGCACAACCCCGATTACGACTTCCTCGACGCCCTGATCCCGCTGGGGGCACGTCTGTTCCACAGGGTGATGACCGACCTTCTCGGCTAACCCCGATATTATCTGTCCACAAATATCCCGGGGGTGTGGGGGCTGGCCCCCGCTCTTGCTGGACAGCCGCGCCGTCAGCGCCGATATTGCCGCCATGAACCTGCCACCGGGATTCTTGGACGAGCTTCGCACCCGCACCTCGCTGTCGCAGGTGGTGGGCCGCAAGGTCACGTGGGACGTGCGCAAGTCCAATCCGGGCAAAGGCGACCTTTGGGCGCCATGCCCGTTCCATCAGGAAAAATCCCCGAGCTTTCACGTCGATGATCGCAAGGGCTATTACTATTGCTTCGGCTGCCACGCCAAAGGCGATGCCGTCACCTTCGTCAAGGAAACCGAGAACCTCGATTTCATGGGGGCGGTCGAACTGCTTGCCCGTGAAGCGGGCATGAAGATGCCGGAACGCGATCCCGTTGCCGCGCAAAATGCCGATCACCGCAGCGAACTGAGCAAGGTGATGGAAGAGGCGGTCAAATGGTTCCGCCTGCAACTCAAAACCTCCGCCGCCGCCGAAGCCCGGGCCTATCTGGCGCGACGCGGCCTGTCTGAAGCGGCGCAGGACCGCTGGGAAATCGGCTATGCCCCGGATCAGCGCCAGATGCTGTTCAACGCCCTGACTCAAAAGGGCATCGTCCCGCACCTGATCATCGACGCCGGCCTCTGCGCCAAACCTGACGACGGTGGCCCGCCCTATGACCGCTTCCGCGGCCGCATCATTTTCCCGATCCGCGATGGCCGGCGCAGGGCGATCAGCCTTGGCGGCCGCGCGCTCGACCCCAATGCCCGCGCCAAATACCTGAACGGGCCAGAGACCGATCTGTTCGACAAGGGCCGCAACCTTTACAACCACGCCCCGGCGCGTGAGGCCGCTGGCAAGGGTCAGCCGCTGATCGTCGCCGAAGGCTATATGGATGTGATCGCCTTGGTCGAAGCAGGGTTCAAATCCGCCGTCGCCCCCCTCGGCACCGCCGTCACTGAAGACCAATTGCGTCTGATGTGGCGCATCCACGACGAGCCGATCATCGCGCTCGATGGCGACAAGGCCGGGAACAGTGCTGCCCGGCGCCTCGTCGACCTCGCCTTGCCACTGCTGGAGGCGGGCAAGGGCCTGCGTTTCGCCGTTCTACCCGACGGGTTGGACCCCGACGACCTGATCAAGGCGCAGGGTGCCGGGGCGATGCAAAAGGTCATCGACGCCGCCCAACCGATGATCGAAATGTTATGGCAACGTGAGACAACTTCGCAGGACTTCAAAACACCAGAACGTCAGGCGGGTCTGAAAGTTCGTCTTGAGGAACTCGCGCAGCGAATCCCGGACAAATCCGTGCGAGATCGCTACTCCAAAGTCCTGGTTCAAAGGACGAACGATCTCTTTTGGTCCCTTGGCAGGCGCAAGTCCGGCAGGAAAGGTTCGAAGCAACATCGCGACTGGGAAGAACCCGCCGGGCCAGTGGTCGGCACGAGGCATTCAGTTCTCGCCACCGCCGCGGGCCGGATCGACGAAGTGTTGCGCGAAGCGGTGATCCTCGCCACCCTGATCACCCATCCCGCCCTGATCGCCCGCTTTGACGGCGACCTCGACCGGATGGAGCCGACCACCGCCGCCCACCGCCGCCTGCGCGATGCCATGCTGTCGGGCCCGCCCGAAACCGTGCAGCCGCGCCTTGCAGAAAGCCATCGCCCCGACCTTGACGCGCTGATGGCCCGCCCCCATGTGCTGAGCGCGCCCCCGGTCCGCAATCAGGCCGATGGCGAGATGGCACGAGCCTGCCTCGCTGACGATTTTGCTAAACTCATCGCTCGAC
>JAYUGA010000047.1:0-6854 GCA_043738565.1 Rhodobacterales bacterium | reverse complement strand
CGGCTTCACCGCTCTCGGCATACCCGAAACCAAGGCTGTGGGGGAAGTCTGTCTAGCGGAGGGGCAGGTCCCACCATCAACAGATTTGTGCAACAGAGCCTCAAAACCATCATAACTCAGGCGAAGAAATCACCTTCAAGCGATTCCCCTGTCAAGTTCAGCAGGTGATTGCCTTCGCGTATCATTCCGGGGCGGACCCAACGATTGCGAATAGGTGCTCTGCCGACCGAGTTACAGCGGCCTTGTGGCGGGCTATTGGCATTGGGAGCGGTGGCGGGCAGCCCTAATTTGCGCCGCGCACCACGGCTTCCAGGTCGATGGGTGGTCCGGGTTCTGGCGGCTTGGGCTGCGGTTTCGGGGCGGCGACCAGCAGGGGAAGGAGTTCGGCGCCGGTGGTGCTGCTGCCGCTGGTCTCAACGGGATCGCGCCACGACAAGGTATCAAAGCCGCCGCAGTTTTCGCAGATCGGCTGCCAGTCGGCATGGATCGCCTGGCATTTGTCGCAGCACCATTGCGGGCCGCGCGGGGCGGTCAGCGCCTTGGACAGCCAGGCGCGGACCGTCGCATCATCCGCGCCTTCACCGCGCTCGACCGCCGCCATGATGGCCAGCGAGCGTTGGGTCGGGCGGCTGGTCGGCAGGTCACCAAGCGCACGGCGGGCGGCGGGGAAATCTTCGGCGGCGATGTTGAGTTCGGCAAGAAGCAGTTTGGTTTCCGAATCCTCGGGGTGAATCGCGGTCAGGGTCTTGAAGCGTTTGACGCGCTGCGCCGGGGTTTCCTCTGGCTCGATCTCGGCAAAAGCGGCGGCGAGGTCGGGGTGGGGTTTGGCCTCCCAAGCCTTTTTCAGCACGCGGGTGGCGTTCTTCTTGTCGCCCTTGGCGATGTAGCTGCGGGCGGCCATCGACGCGGCGGGGATCAGGTCTGGCGACAGTCTGTTGGCGGCAATCGCGGCCTCGCGCGCCTCGATGCTGGCGTTTTCGTCGACGACCACGCTGGCCTCTTGCAGGGCCAGAACGGCATCGCGGCGGCGGTAAACCTCGCGCGGCAGGGCACCGGATTTCAACTGGGCGCCGAGGGTCGTTCGGGCACCTTTCCAGTCGGCGCTTTCGGATTGCAGTTTCAGCAGGATGTCCTGCGAATCCGCATGGCGCGGCTTCATCTCGAAGGCCTTTTCGGCGAGTTTCAGCGCGGTTTCGGTGTCGCCCTCGGCCAGTTTTTGTTTCAGCAGACCGCGAATGCCGACAAACCGGGTGCGCGGGTCGGCAAGCAGGGCTTTGTAAGCCTCACTCGCCCGGTTGCCGTCACCGGCGGCTTCGGCGGCCTGGGCCGTCAGCAGGTTGGTCAATTCGGGCCGGTCAAGGTAACTGGCGGCGCGCCCAGCCTTGATCAGGGCCAGACGGCCCTCGCCCGCGGCCAAGGCCAGCATGCCATCCGCCAGCGCCTGATAGCCACGCCCTTCGCGGTTGCGGTCGAAATAGCGCGACACCGCAGTTTCGTCCCCGTTCAGGAAGCGCAGCACGGCGACCAGCAAGCCAAGGGCTTTCAGCACAAGCCAGACGGTCAGCACCAGAAGCAGAACTGCGATGACGGTTTGCAGCGGGCCAAGCGAAAACTCCCATCCCGCCAGCGCCACGCGAACCGCTCCGCCGCTGTCCATCAGCAGACCCGCGCCAAAAGTGGCGGCGACGACGAACAGGACGAACAGCAGGATTTTGAACAGGGACCAGATCATCGCTGCTTCACCCGCCCAAAGTGGCAGAAAGGCTCTGCACGGCTGAAATAGCGGCCTGACGCTTGGCGCAGAGGGCTTGCCAGGTGGCCATTGCGGTCTTCCCCGCGGGCGGCAGAGCCGCAAGTTCCTTGAGGACCGTGGCCAGATCGCCGGCATTCAACGCAGCCTCGGCGCGCGACAGGACGGCATCGGGATCAGTGCCGTCGCGCGGGGTCAGACTGCGGGCGCCGGTCTGATTGCGCAGGAAGGCGCTGACACGGGCGGTCCAGGTTTCACCCATATTGGCACGCAGCGAAGCCTCTAGCGCGGCACGTGCAGCATCCGGGAAGCTGGCGCTCAGGCCTTGCTGGGTCGGCAGGCCGGTTTTGGCATTGTCGGTCAGGATTGGCGGCAGGTCGGGCAGTGCGGTGAGGGCAGCAGCAAAGGGCGCACCGCTGTCCAATGCGGCGGCGATCTGCTGCATGGCGGCACGGGCGGCGGCGGCTTTGGCGGTCGCCTCGGCTTCGGTCTTGATCGCGGCGATCTTGGCATCCGCTTCGGCCAGCTTGGCGTCAATGGCGCTGCCGGCTTGTTGCACCACATCACCGCTTGGGCCGCCGGATTTCAAGGCGGCCATGTCGGACTGCAACTGGGCAAGGACGGCGGTGGAGGCAGCGGTGCCGTCCTTGGGCAGTGCTTCGATGGCGGTCAGGCGTTGTTCCAAAGCGGTCAGGCGTTGGTCCAGGCCGGTCAGGTCAGGAGCGGTGGTGGATTCCAGGGCGTCGATGCGGGCGGTCAAAGACTGATCCGGAACTGGCGTTTTGGGAAGCTCGGCGATTTTGGCGGCAAGCGCCCTGCTGTCATCGGCCTGGGCGGCGAGCTTGGCCTCCAGCGCAGCGGTGTCGGTGATCGGCCAGCCGTTCGGCACGTATTGCGCCAGGCCAAAGCCAAGGGCGGCGGCCAGAACGCCCCCGATCACCGGGCCAATCGGTGACGATCGGCGCGGGGCGGCGCTGGCTGCGGTCTCTGGGGCTGGCGGACCGGGCGCAGGTTGCGGCTCAACCGGTTCGGCAATGGGGTCTTCCGGTTCTGGCATGACGGGTCCTTCCTGACGCTTGCCCCCAACCTAATGCGCGACCGGGGGTTGGTTCAAGGTTAACGCCGAGCGGCGAGCAAGGTTGCGATGGCATCCACCATAGCCTCGGCATCCGGGCGGGCGGCGCAGGTGGTTTGGGCAGCCAAGGGGGCGGCAGCGATGGCGACGGCACTGCTGAGGGCGACGATTGTCAGCGGAGCGGTCCGGTTAATCCGGGCACATTCCGCCACAAGGATCTGGGCGGTGCGGGGGGAAAACAGCGGGGCTATGACCGGGGCAGCACTGGTCAGAAATGCGGTGGCCTCTGGGGTCAGGCTTTGGCTTTCCTGCGCATAGGCAATTGCCTCATACGTCTCTATTCCGGCAGAAATCAGCTTTTTTGCGATGTCGCCACGGCTGTGCCGGCCCTGCAGATGCAGCAGCGGGCCGGAGGGATTATGCGACAGAATCAGATCCACAAGCGCATCGGCATCGCCTTGGGCGGACAGCGGTTCAAACCCTGCGGCGCGGGCGGCTTCGGCGGTGCGGGTGCCGACGCAAAAGCCCAAGCGCGGCAGGGTCGCCCCGTCGGCGATAATCCGCCGCGCTGCCAGGACGGCGGTTTCAGAGGTCAGGATCAAGGCGGTCCACTTCCGGTCCGCCAGGGTTGGCGACAGATGGCGCGGCGCGATCAGGGCGGAGCACAGGATGCGAATCCCCGCAAAGCGCAGGCGCAGCGCCGCCGCGAACCGGGCCGATTGCGCGGCGGGGCGGGTCAGCAGGATCGTGGGAGGGCGGGATTGCGGGGCCATGACCTTGGTGTTACCTGCGAGAGGAACACTGGGCAACAGGCGGCTGATGGGCAGTAACTTGCAGAACCGGGTTCTGACCTTTCTGGGGATCGAAAGCAGCTGCGACGATACGGCGGCGGCGGTGGTGCGCTTTGTGCCCGGTGGCCCTGCGCAAATCCTGTCGTCAGAGGTGGAGGGTCAATCGGCGCTGCATGCCGATTTCGGCGGCGTCGTGCCGGAAATCGCGGCGCGGGCGCATGTGGAGCGGCTGGATCATTGCATCGAGCGGGCTTTGGCGCAGGCCGGTTTGGGTTTGGGCGATCTGGATGGGGTGGCGGTGACGGCGGGGCCGGGGTTGATTGGCGGTGTGTTGTCGGGGGTGATGCTGGCCAAGGGGATTTGCAGCGCCACCGGCTTGCCGCTGGTGGGGGTGAACCATCTGGCGGGGCATGCACTGACGCCCCGGTTGACCGATGGGCTGAGCTTTCCCTATCTGATGCTGTTGGTGTCAGGTGGGCATTGCCAGTTTCTGATCGCGCGTGGACCCGAGGCATTTCAACGACTTGGCGGCACGATTGACGATGCACCGGGCGAGGCGTTTGACAAGGTGGCCAAACTCTTAGGTCTGGCCCAGCCGGGGGGGCCGCTGGTCGAGGTCGAAGCGCGGTCGGGGGATGCGCGGCGGTTTCGGTTTCCGCGACCCCTGCTGGACAGACCGGGCTGCGATCTGAGCTTTTCGGGGCTGAAAACGGCGGTTTTGCGGGCGAGGGATGCCTTGGCCGCGGCGCAGGGCGGGATTACGGTGCAGGATCGGCGCGATATTTGTGCAGGGTTTCAGGTGGCAGTGGCAGACGTTCTGGCGGAAAAGACCCGGCGGGCATTGGCGGTCTATCTATCTGATAACGCTGCCAATCCGACGCTGGCCGTGGCGGGGGGTGTGGCGGCGAATGGCGCTATTCGGGCCGCTTTGGATGCCGTTTGCCGGGCGGTTGGCGTTCGGTTCACCGCGCCGCCGCTGGCGCTGTGCACCGATAATGCCGCGATGATTGCCTGGGCCGGGATTGAGCGATATCGCAACGGCGGACAAGATGGGATGGGGCTGGTGGCACGACCGCGCTGGCCGTTGGATGCCGCCGCCGCGCCGATGATCGGGTCGGGCAAGAAGGGGGCCAAGGCGTGATCGGGGTCGTGGGGGCCGGGGCGTTCGGGACGGCTTTGGCGATTGCCTTGGCGCGCGATGGCCATGACGTGCGGCTTTGGGCGCGGGCTTCCGGGCATGTCGATGCGATGGCGCGGGAGCGCTGCAATGTGGCACGGCTGCCGGGGATTGGCTTGCCGGAAACGATCGCCGTGACGGCGCGAGTTGTTGATTTGCTTGGGGCAGAGGTCGTTCTGTTGTCCTTGCCGATGCAGGCGCTGCGCGGGTTTCTGGCGGTACATGGCAAGGTGTTGGATGGTTTGCCGCTGGTTGCGTGCTGCAAAGGGGTTGATCTGACGACGTTGCAGGGGGCTTCGGCACTGATCGCGACAGCCTGCCCAACTTCGGTTGCCGCCGTGCTGACCGGGCCCAGTTTTGCCGCCGACATTGCCAAGGGCTTGCCGACCGCCCTTACGCTGGCTTGTGCGGATAACCGGTTGGAAATGCTGCAACATCTGCTGTCAACGCCGACGCTAAGGCTGTATCGCAGCACGGATATTATTGGTGCGGAACTGGGTGGGGCCTTGAAAAACGTCATTGCGATTGCGGCGGGCGTGGTCATCGGCGCGGGTCTTGGCGACTCGGCGCGGGCGGCGCTGATGACGCGCGGCTACGCGGAAATGGTGCGGTTTTCCATGCGGTTGGGGGCCAGGGCCGAGACTTTGGCGGGGCTGTCGGGGTTTGGTGATCTGGTGCTGACCTGCACCTCGCAGCAGTCGCGGAATTTGCGGTTTGGGATGGCGCTGGCGGCGGGTCAGGCGTTTGATCCCGGCGCTACCGTGGAAGGTGCGGCGACGGCCAAAGCGGTAGTGCGGATGGCCAGGGATATGGCGGTGGACATGCCGGTTGCCCAGATGGTTGCCGCCTTGATTGACAAGAAAATCGCGCTGGATCAGGCTGTTGCCAGTCTGATGTCGCGGCCCTTGAAGCAGGAGTAGAGGATGCGTGTAGCCTTGGTATGCCGTGACAGGCCCGGTGCCTTGCAGATTCGGCTGGACAATCGCAGCGCCCATCTGGGCCATATTCAGGCCAGCGCTGTGGTCGAGATGGCAGGGCCGTTTCTGGATGAGGCGGGGCAGATGTGCGGGTCGCTGATCATTCTGGAGGTCGCCGATTTGCAGGCGGCGCGCCAGTGGGCGGCGGCTGATCCCTATGAAAAGGCTGGTCTTTTTGCAAGTGTTGCGATCACCGAATGGAAGAAGGTGGTGGGCTGATGGCGTATTGGCTGTTCAAATCGGAACCGGATGCGATCAGTTTCCAGAGCCTCGTGGACAAGCTGCCAGCCGATGAAGAGTGGCACGGCATCCGCAACTACGGTGCGCGCAACAACATGCGGCTGATGAAACCGGGGGAGCATGGGTTCTTTTACCACTCCAACATCGGCAAGGAAATCGTGGGAATTGTCGAGGTGACGCGGCTGTCGCAGCAGGACAGCCATACCGACGACCCGCGCTGGGATTGCGTCTGCTTCCGCCCGGTGGCGGTGTTGACAAGGCCGGTGACGCTGCAGGATTGCAAGGTCATTCCGGGGTTGGAGAAGATGGTGTTGATCAACAATTCCCGCCTGTCGGTGCAGCCGGTGACGGCGGGCGAATGGCGGATCATCTGCGATATTGGCGGGGTCAAGGCAGCGCAAAGGCCGGGCCTTGGGTGGGCGGAGAATCTCCGCGAAACTCCGGGTTAACGCTGGGGAAACCGCGAATTTGGCTGGTAAGTTTTGCGCATTCAATGCGTATTCACGCTGTATGCTATCCGTATATGCATTTGCTGGCGTCTGGCAAAATTGACACGGCGAACGGTCAAGCATCGGGAAGCAAAGGGGATGGCAATGGAAATCATCAAGGTTCTGGTCGCGGCACTGGCGGCCTATGCGTTTGGGGCGGCCTGGTACATGAGATGTCGAAGCCCTGGATCAAGGCGGCGGGGATTGCGGTGGATGCGGGCGGCAAGCCAATGGGCACTGGCAGTGCCCTGCCCTATGTGTCACATCCCGGCAGGAAGTATGGCTGTTTTCTGAACAACTCCGGTTTGAGTTTGTGCCAGTCCTTCATCGCCTGCAAGGGGGTCTTGCTGCCCAGG
>JAYUGA010000046.1:0-17651 GCA_043738565.1 Rhodobacterales bacterium | reverse complement strand
TCGGTGCCGGGCGACAGGATGGCGGTTTCCACTTCTCCGGGCGCAATCGCGTTGACCCGCACGCCCAATGGGCCGAAATCGTAGGCCATCTCGCGGGTCAGGGCGGCAAGCGCCGCCTTGGAGGTGGAATAGGCGGCGCCGGCAAAGGGGTGGACGCGGGAACCTGCGATCGAGGTGACGTTGACGACCGAGCCTTTGGCGGCAGTCAGTTCGTCGCGCAGGCCACGGGCGAGGATCACCGGGGCGAAGAAGTTGACGTGAAAGACCTGCCCCCAGGTGCGCAGGTCGGTGGACAGCATATCCAGCCGCGAACCGTTCGGACCTTTCGGGCTGATCCCGGCGTTGTTCACGAGCGCATCGAGGCGGCCGTTCAGCTTGGCCTTGATCACCTCCAGCGCGGCGATGGTCTTGTTGGGGTCGGCAAGGTCGATCTGGATGTGATTGTCCTCGCCACCCGGCCAGGGGCAACGGGGATCGAAGGCATGGCGCGAGCAGGTCAGCACGCGCCAGCCTTCAGCAGAGAAGCGCTTGACGGTGGCATGGCCGATGCCGCGGCTGGCGCCAGTCAGGACGATGGTCTTGGGATCGGACATGAGGCACCTTTGGATTGCGGGTCAAGGTAGGGGATGGCGGGCGGAAGGCAAGGCGATTGTGGCTGTCCACATGTGGACACCTGCCTGACTATAATGATTTCAATAGCTTGCAATTTCTTGTTCACATCTGGTTAACCAAAACCCCGCCCAATTTTTCCGTTGGCAGGGGGGGACAAAGGCGATAGGAAACAGCTCTTCCCGGAGGCCCCCATGAAAAAGCAGACGCTGACCATGTCCGACGCCGCGATCACCGCCAAGATGCTGTCCGAAGCCCTGCCCTATCTGCAACGCTATTCCGGCGCGGTGGTGGTGGTCAAATTCGGCGGCAATGCGATGGGCAACGATGCCGCGATGGCCGAATTTGCCCGCGACGTGGTGCTGATGCGGCAGGTTGGCGTCAACCCGGTCGTGGTGCATGGCGGCGGGCCGATGATCAACGAGATGCTGGACAAGCTGGGGATCAAGAGCGCGTTCGTGCGCGGCAAGCGGGTGACGGACAAGGCGACGGTGCAGGTGGTCGAGATGGTGCTGTCCGGTCTGGTCAACAAGCGCATCGTGCAGGCGATCATGGATGCGGGTGGCCGCGCGGTCGGGATTTCCGGCAAGGATGACGATTTGATGGTGTGTGAGGCCGATGACCCGGAACTGGGCTTCGTCGGCCGCCCGGTCGAGATGAACGTGCAGGTGCTGCGCGATCTGTACAAGGCCGGGATCATTCCGGTGGTTGCTCCGGTTGCGACGGGCATGGCGGATAACGAGACCTTCAACGTCAATGGCGACACTGCGGCGGGGGCGATTGCCGGGGCGTTGCAGGCCGACCGTTTGCTGCTGTTGACCGACGTGCCGGGGGTCAAGGATGCCTCGGGTCAGGTGATGACCCAGATCACCCCCGAGGAAGTGCGCCAGATGATCGCCGATGGCGCAATTTCCGGCGGCATGATCCCCAAGACCGAGACGGCGCTGCTGGCACTGGAGCAAGGGGTGCGGGCCGTGACGATCCTGGATGGGCGGATTCCCAACGCCTGTTTGCTGGAGCTGTTCACCGATCATGGTGCGGGCAGCCAGATCAGGTCCACCGTGCCACGGGTCAAGCCGAGTGTGCGGCGCTAGATCTGTCGCAAAACCTGCCACGGCGGCGCTTTTGTCGGGGTCGAAGGCCTCCGGCGGGGATATTTTTGCCAATATTCAAGGCGAGGAATCGCAGATGACTTACGCGGAGGTCGCGGCGCGGGCGGCGGCGGTGCAGCTGGAGGTGCTGGGCGGCTTTGCCTGCGCGGCGGAACCGACCCTGCCGCCGGGGACGCGGACCGTGCTGCTGCTGGGGCCGCGTGAGCCGGGGTTCTGGGCGGCGGTGCAGGCGTCAGAGGAATGGGGCGGGCCCGACCCGGTCGATCGCTGGTCGCGGCGGGTGGTGGGGACGCTGGCCTGTGATCTGGGGGCCAAGGCGCTGTTTCCGTTTGGCGGACCGCCCTATCAGCCGTTTCATGCCTGGGCGTTGCGGACCGGGCGGCTCTGGGACAGCCCGGTGCGGCTTCTGGTGCATGAAACCCAGGGCTTGCTGGTCAGCTTTCGCGGCGCATTGGCGCTGAAAGCGGGACTGGACCTGCCGCCTGCGCCGCAGCGGCCTTGCGATAGCTGTGCCAAGCCTTGCCTGACTGCCTGTCCGGTCGGGGCGTTGAGCGGGGCGGGCTATGATGTGACGCGCTGTCATGGGTTTCTGGATAGCCCCGAGGGGCAGGATTGCATGACCTGTGGCTGTCTGGTGCGGCGGGCTTGCCCCGTGTCACTTGGCTATGCAAGGATGCCGGAACAATCGGCCTATCACATGAGGCAGTTCCACCCATGAAGCGCCTGATCCTGACCCGCCATGCCAAATCCAGCTGGGACGACCCGGCGACGCCCGACCATGCCCGCCCCCTGAACGACCGGGGCCGCGCGGCGGCGGCGGAGTTGGGGGTGTGGCTGGCCTCGCGCGGTTATGTGCCGGGCGAGGTGTTGTGTTCGGATGCGCTCAGGACCCGCAAGACCTGGTCGGGGCTGGCACCGGCTTTGCCGGGAACGCCGCTGTTGAACCTGAAGCCCGCGCTTTACCATGCCGGGCCGGACGTGATGCTGGCGGTTTTGCGTCACGCCAGCGCGGATTGCGTGATGATGATCGGTCACAATCCGGGGATTGCCGAGTTCGCCGGGCGGCTGGTAGCAAGGCCGCCGGTTTCGACGGAGTTCAGCCGCTATCCGACCGGGGCGACTTTGGTGTGCGATTTCACTGCGGATTCGTGGGGAGAGGTCGGGTTTGGCAGCGCCGCAACGGTCGATTTCATCGTGCCACGCGAGGTGGTGGCGTAAAGGTAGGGTACGTCATCTGACGCACCTTAGGTTCAGTGCCCCAAAATCTGGCTGAGGAACAGTTTGGTGCGATCCGATTTCGGGTTGCTGAAGAACTCTTTCGGTTCGTTCTGTTCGACGATCTGGCCCTGATCCATGAAGATCACCCGGTTCGCCACGGCTTGCGCAAAGCCCATCTCGTGGGTGACGCAGAGCATCGTCATACCCTCTTGCGCCAGTTCGATCATGGTATCCAGCACTTCCTTGATCATTTCCGGATCAAGCGCCGAGGTCGGTTCGTCGAACAGCATGATCCGGGGCCGCATGCACAGCGAACGGGCGATGGCGACGCGCTGCTGCTGACCGCCAGACAACTGACCGGGGTATTTGTGCGCCTGTTCGGGGATCTTGACCTTGCCGAGGAAGTACATCGCGGTTTCCTCGGCCTCCTTCTTCGGCACTTTGCGGACCCAGATTGGGGCCAGCGTCAGGTTCTCCAGAATGGTCAGGTGCGGAAACAGGTTGAAGTGCTGGAACACCATGCCAACTTCGGAGCGCACCTTGTCGATATTTTTGAGGTCCGACGTCAGTTCGGTGCCATCGACGATGATCTGGCCCTGCTGATGTTCCTCCAGCCGGTTGATGCAGCGGATCAGGGTGGATTTGCCCGAACCGGACGGGCCACAGATGACGATGCGTTCGCCCTTCATCACCGTCATGTTGATGTCGCGCAGCACGTGGAAGGTGCCGTACCATTTGTTCATCGCGGTGATCTGGACAGCGACTTCGTCGGTCACTTTCATTTGGCTGGGCATTTGGGCTGCGTTGGCCATTTTTGGCTCCTTAACGGTCGTCGGTCTTGAGTTTGCCCTCAAGATACATCGAATAGCGGGACATGCCAAAGCAGGCGACAAAGAAGATGACGGCGACGAAGATATAGGGTTCCCAGTAGATGCCCTTCCAGGCGATGTCAGCGCGCACGATTGCCGTGATGCCGCGCAACGGGTCCTGGAGGCCGACGAAGGACACCAGCGTGGTGTCCTTGAACAGGCCGATGAAGGTGGACACGATGCCGGGGATCGACACTTTCAGCGCTTGCGGCATCACGATCAGCCGTTGCGCCTGCCAGTAGTCGAGGCCAAGCGCGTCGGCGGCTTCGAACTGGCCCTTGGGCAGGGCGGCGAGGCCACCGCGGATCACCTCGGCATTGTAGGCCGCCGAGAACAGGGTGACGAGGATCACCACGCGCAGGATCAGGTCGAAGTTGTTGCCGGGTGGCAGGAAGTATTGCAGCAACAGCGAGGCGGTGAACAGCATGGTGATCAGGGGCACGCCGCGGACGAATTCGATGAAGCCGACCGACAGGGTGCGGATCAGGAACATGTTGGACTGACGGCCCAAGGCCAGCATCACCCCGATCGGCAGCGAGATCGAGATCGACGACACTCCGATTACAAAGGCCAAGAGGAAGCCGCCGAAGCGGTCGCTTTCCACATAGGTCAGGTCAAAGGGCACGGCCGACTGGATCGCCCCGGCGACCTGGCTGCCAAGGAACAGCCACCAGATGCAGGCGGCGACAAAGCCGGCCGAACTGCCCATGATCAGGCCCAGACGCGGGCTGATCAGACCGTAGACCAGCACCATGACGCCGAAACCGGCCATCGCCGCAACCGGACCCCAGACCGAGCCGCCCCACAGCAGCCAGACCGACAGAAAGGGGTAGACCGCCGCGACCCACAGCAGTTTCGAGGTCGTGGTGAAGGCCAGATAGCTGAGGCCGACCATCAGGGCGATGGTCAGCACAAGCGCCCACCACGGCACCAGCGGCAGCAGGCTCAGCACCAGAACGACCGACACCAGGCCGACCATGATCGCCGCCTTGCGCGGGTTGTCAGAGAACAGCACCGGCGCAAGGGCCACGAACAGCAGGGCAAAGTCGAGGATCGGGCGCCACCATGCCTCGGGTGGATAGAAGCCGAAGGTAAACTGATACCAGCGGGCCCGGATCACCGCCCAGCAGGCACCGCCCGCGTCGGGACCAAAGCTTGCCGCGATGATGCTGCGGCATTCCCCCAGGGAATTCGCATTCCACACCCCGTGCAGCAGCCAAGGCGCGGACAGGGTGACGAGGTAGTACAGGGTCGCAATCCCCAGCACCGTCAGGATCGTGTTGAACCAGCCCGAGAACAGGTTCTCGCGCACCCATTTGACCGCGCCACGCTCGGTGATCGGCGGCGCTTCGGGTGGCAGGATGGTGCCGCGAACATAAGCTTCGGACATGGCTTAACGCTCCTTCAGCTTGACAGAGGCGTTATAGGCATTCGCGACCGCCGAAATGATCAGGCTGATGATCAGGTAGATCAGCATCATCAGCATCATGCACTCCAGCTCGCGCCCGGTCTGGTTCAACGTGATGCCGCCCAGAGTGCCGCGCAGGTCAAGGTAGCTGACCGCGATGCCCAAGGAAGTGTCCTTGGTCAGCGACAGCCAGTTCGAGATCATCGGCGGGATGATCACCCGCAAAGCCTGCGGCAGAATCACAAGGTTCATGGTGCGGCCGGGACGCAGGCCAAGAGCATAGGCGGCCTCGGACTGACCACGGTTGATGGCCTGAATGCCGGAGCGGACAATCTCGGCGGTGACGGCGGCATAGTATAGCGTCAGGGCGACCAGCATGGCGGTGAAGGCATGGGCGACATTGATGCCGCCCTGAAAGTTGAAGCCTTTGAACACCGGGTATTCCAGACGAAAGCCCATTGCGATCAGCAGCGCCAGCGTGGGCAGCACCAGGATGGCCAGGGTTTTCCACCACATCACCGGGCGGACACCGGTTGCCTCTTGCACGGCTTTGGCGCGGTTCAACAGGATGCGGTTGACCCAGAACGACCCGACCAGCACGACGATGATCGCCAGCGCCGAGGTATAGCCGCCCGGCAAGGGGCGGTCGAGCAGCGGCAGCGGAAGGTTGGTGCCGCGGTTGGTGACGGCGACCGAATCCCACAGGTTCATGTAGGCGGTGGCGGTGCCATCGGCCAAAGGTTTGAAATCCTTGGGCTGAGGTCGGGTCTCGCCCAGGATGACATAGACAAGAATGATCCACAGCAAGAGCGGCACGTTGCGAAACATTTCGACATAGATTGTAGTCAGGCGACCGACGATCCAGTTTTTCGACAGTCGCAGCACGCCGATGATCACGCCCAGAACGGTGGAAAAGATGCAGCCCAGAACCGCGACGACCAGGGTATTGATCAGCCCGACGACCGCCGCCGTGAAATGGGTGCTGTCGTTGGTATAGGGGATCAGGTGCTGGCCGATGTCATAGCCGGCCCTGCGCCACAGAAAGCTGAAGTCGATGTCCTTGCCCTTGAGCGCCAGGTTGCTGCGGGTGTTGTCGACCAGCCAGGCCACGAACAGCAGGAACAGGATCAGCACGATGCCCTGAATGGTGATCGACCGATACCGCGTGTCATAGACAAGCATTCCAAGCCGAAAGCGTTGTTTCGGCGTCTCGATGGCCATCGCCATGTTGTTTCCCCTGTCCGACTGTGGTTCGGCTTTTGCCGATTATTGCCCTGCTGAAAGGGTCAGTCCGGTTCGTCATGGAAGAACGGGCGCACCGTTAAAGTGCGCCCGCAAGTGATATTACCGGAACGGCGGGGTGTATTGCAGACCACCCTGGGTCCACAGCGCGTTCAAACCGCGCGCCAGCTTGATGGGGGTGGACATGCCGATATTGGCCTCGAAGATCTCGCCATAGTTGCCGTTGGCGGCAATGGCGCGCTTGGCCCATTCGTTGTCCAGACCGAGCATCTTGCCCATGTCGCCTTCAACGCCCAGCATGCGACGCACTTCGGGGTCCTGGGTCGAGGTGGCCATTTCGTCGATATTGGCCTTGGTGATGCCCTTTTCCTCGGCCGCGACCAGCGCGAAATAGGTCCAGCGCACGATATCGCCCCACTGGTTGTCGCCATGGCGGACGACCGGGCCGAGCGGCTCTTTCGAGATGATTTCCGGCAGGACCACGTAGTCATCCGGATTCGGCAGGGTGGCGCGGGTCGAAGCCAGACCCGAAGCGTCGGTGGTATAGGCGTCGCAGGAACCGGCGAGGAACTGGCGTTCCGCATCGGCGTCGTCGGCCACGTTTACCGGGGTATAGGTGATGTTGTTGGCCTTGAAGAAGTCAGCCAGGTTCAACTCGGTCGTGGTGCCGGTCTGGATGCAGACGGTGGCACCATTCAGTTCCTTGGCCGACGACACGCCGAGGTCTTTCTTCACCATGAAGCCCTGGCCGTCATAATAGTTGACGGCGACGAAGTCGAACTTCAGGTCGGTGTCGCGCGAGAAGGTCCAGGTCGAGTTGCGGACCAGAAGGTCAACTTCGCCCGAAGCCAGCGAGGTAAAGCGGGTCTCGCCGGTGGTCGGGATGAATTTCACCTTGCTCTGGTCGCCCAGAACGGCGGCAGCAAGGGCCTTGCAGACATCGACGTCAAAGCCCTGATAGTTGCCGTCAGCGTCCGGCGCGCCAAAGCCGGTCAGGCCGGTGTTGGAGCCGCAGTTCAGAACGCCGCGCGCCTTGACATCATCCAGCGTGGTCGCACCGGCAGCGCCCGCCACCAGGGCGGCAGCCGCCAGAGTGCCAAGCAGTACAGATTTTTTCATGGATACCTCATCCTATTGTTCCACCCCTGTGAGGCGGTTTGATCAGCCGGGTTGTTCCCGGCCCTTTCCCAGGGCTTCCCCAAAGTGAAGCCAGTTTTGACTTATGAACAGGTTACGTCAAGAACGCATTCGGAACACAGTCGCCGGGGTGGAATCAGCGGTGGTGGTGGCAGAATCCCTGTCACTTTGGCCGAAAATGTCCGCAATATGATCAGATTAGCGTAGAGATTGACCAAAAAGTCGCCGCATGATGGAAAGCTGTGCGCTTGTGTTCGGTCAGGGTAGCGGCATCTTCGTCGGTCCCCCATGCCTCGATCTGCCAGATCTCGTCGATTCGGCTCAAGGTCCAGGCCTCGTCCGGGGCCAGCCGGGCGCGGGTGACGGCCAATGCCAGGATCAGCGAGCCGGACAATTGAACCAGGTCGTGAAAGCCGGTGATCTGGAAGGGCGACATCACCGCGACATGGCCGTGCAGCCGGGTCAGGCTGGATTGCGGCTGGGCGATGTGCATCACCCCCGGAACGGCCAGCAGCGGCGCTTGCAGCGCGGCGGCGGACCAGTCGAGCAGCGGATTCCAGCCATCGTTCTGCCGGGCGATCAGCCCCTCTGGCCCGGTGGCGCGGTAGCACAACAGATCGGTGCCGCCATAAGAGGCCAGGTCGGCCACGATCACGTCGAACTGCGGTGCCACCTTGTCGATCGCCGAATTGGCGCTGCGGGTGAACGGCATGGTTTCGGGCTTCAGCACCCCTTGCTGCGCGTCCCATTCCGCAGCCACCGCCTGTGCCATCGCGCGGCTTGGCAAGATCAGCGGCTGCTTGCCGGGCGTCCGGGCCTGACGCGCGTCCAGCAGCACCGCGAAGCCGTCATCATGCGGGTGGGCGGTGGCGGATTTCCAGAAGCGTTTCGGCTTCCAGCCGCTCATGCCGCATCGCCGAACGGGTCGGCGGGCACGTCTTTCGGATGCCAGTCGAGCATTTTCCAGGTCTTGGCCATGTGGTCGGGCAACGGAGCCTCGAACGTCATCAGCTTCTTGGTGATCGGGTGTTCAAAGCTGAGCGAGCGGGCATGCAGGTGCATCTTGCGACTGATGTCGCCGCCGATCTGCGCCCCCCAACCGTCGCCCTCGTTTTCCGTGCCAGAACCGCCGTATTTGCTGTCACCGATGATCGGATGGCCCATCTCGGCCATATGCGCCCGCAACTGATGGGTGCGGCCGGTCACCGGCTCCAGCGCCATCCACGACATCCGCTGACCCAGAAACCACAGCACGAAATAATCGGTCTGCGCCCGTTTGGCATCGGGATAGTCGCCAACCTTGGCCGGGTGGATGCACATCATCTTTTCGCCCTCGCCCCCCCGACCATGACCGGGGGCTTTCATCAGGGCGTATTTGATCGAGCCTTTGCGCGGGTTTGGCACGCCCGCCACCAGCGCCCAGTAGATCTTGCGCGTCGCCCGGTGGCGCAGGGCTTCGGACAGGGCGCGGGCGATCCGGTCGGTGCGGGCCAGCATCAACAGGCCGGAAGTGTCCTTGTCCAGCCGGTGCACCAGCTTGGGCCGTTCCTTGAAGCCGAATTTCAGCGCCTCGGTCAGGCCGTCGACATGGCGGTCGCCTTGGCCAGAGCCACCCTGCGACGGCAGGCCGGGGGGTTTGTTCAGGATGATGATATGCTCATCCTTCCACAGCACGGCGTCCTGAATCATCTTTTCATCGGCAGGACTGACGCCACCGGCCCTTGGGCGCGAGGGTGCGGCGGTATCGGGCAGGGGCGGCACGCGGATGGTCTGGCCGGGCACGACGTGGTCGGACGCCTTGGCGCGGGCTGAATCGACGCGGACCTGTCCGGTGCGGCACAGCTTTTCGACAGCGCCTTGGGTCAGTTGCGGAAAACGGCGCTTGAACCAGCGGTCAAGGCGCTGTTCGCCCTCGTCTTCGGACACGGTCAGCAGTTTGACATCGCTCATGCGAAGGCTCCTCTGGTCAACAGCACGCCCGCGAGGATGGCAGCCAGCGAGAGGCCCACCGATCCCGCCACATAGGCCAACGCCACCCCTATCTGGCCGCGTTCGTAGATGGTCAGCGCGTCCAGCGAGAAGGCCGAAAACGTGGTGAAGCCGCCAAGCACCCCGGTCATCAGCAAGGGGGCCAGGCGCATGCCGCCGCGGTGGGCCAGCACCACCACCAGCACGCCCATGACAAAAGAGCCGAGGATGTTGACGATCACCGTGCCCCAGGGAAAGCCGGGGCCAATGAAGTGCATCACGCCGACATTGGTCAGATAGCGCAGCATCGAGCCGATGGCGCCGCCGATGGCAACTTGGGAAAGGGTCCAGATCATCCGGTTTCCTTGGGCGCGGGGCGCGGAATTGTCAACTGTGCGGCGGCAGGAAGATTTTTCTGAGAAGAATCTCTGGCTAAAAATTTTCGACGAAAATTTTTAGCCTCCTAGCCGTTTGGCGCGGAGTTTGGCGAAATACTCGATGCGCTTTTTCAACTCGCGTTCAAAGCCGCGTTCTGGGGGGGTGTAGTAGACCCCTCGTTTCATGCCTTCCGGGAAATAGTCCTGCCCGGAAAAGCCGTCTTCGGCGTCGTGGTCGTAGGCGTAACCCGCGCCATAGCCGATCTCTTTCATCAACCGGGTCGGGGCATTGCGGATGTGCAAAGGCGGCGGATGGCTGCCGGTTTGTTTCGCCGCATCGCGGGCGGCATGATAGGCGAGATAGCCAGCATTGGATTTGGGGGCGAGCGCCAAGTAGATCACCGCTTGCGCCAAAGCCAGTTCACCCTCTGGGCTGCCGAGTCGTTCATAGGTCTGCCAGCCCGCGAGGCAGATTTCCTGGGCCTGCGGATCGGCTAAGCCGATGTCTTCCACCGCCATCCTTGTAATGCGGCGGGCCAGAAAGCGCGGGTCTTCGCCGCCTTCGAGCATTCTGGTGAACCAATAGAGTGCGGCGTCAGGGTCTGAGCCGCGCACCGATTTGTGCAGGGCGGAGATCAGGTTGTAGTGTTCTTCCCCGGCCTTGTCGTATTTCGCGGCGCGGCGCATCAGGCGGGTGGACAGGTCATCGCGGGTCAGGGGGTTTTCGACGCGCCAGGCCATGATCTGTTCAATCAGGTTCAAAAGGGCGCGGCCATCGCCGTCGGCCATTTCGACCAGGCTCTCGCGGGCATCGCCGGTCAGCGGCAGGGCACGGTTCAGCTCCTTTTCGGCGCGCTGGGCCAAGCGTTCGAGGTCGGTGGGGGTCAGGCGTTCCAGGATGATGACCTGGGCGCGGGACAGAAGGGCGGCGTTCAGTTCGAACGAGGGGTTTTCGGTGGTGGCACCGACCAGCAGAATCGTGCCGTCCTCCATATAGGGCAGGAAGCCATCTTGCTGCGCCTTGTTGAAGCGGTGGATTTCATCGACGAACAGCAAGGTGCCCTGGCCGTTCTGGCGGCGGATTTTCGCGGATTCGAAGACTTTGCGCAGATCGGCGATGCCGGTGAAGATCGCGGAAATCTGGACGAAGGTGAGGTCGGATTCGTCTGCCAGCAGCCGGGCGATGGTGGTCTTGCCAGTGCCGGGCGGCCCCCATAGGATCAGCGAGGACAGGCTGCGCGAGGCCAGCATCGCGCCGAGCGGGCCACCCTCCGACAGGATATGGGCCTGACCGATGACTTCGGACATGTGGCGCGGGCGCAAGCGGTCGGCGAGCGGGCTCGGGGCTTTGGGCGCAGTCGTGGGGGTGTCGAAGAGGTCGGCCATGGTGCCAGACTATGCTGGCTGTGACCCTAAGCAAAGGGCCCGCAACCTTGCGGTGCGAGCCCTTGCACTGCCTTGACGGCAGATCAGGATTCGTAGGCGTCTTCCGCGGCCACCCGGGCCTTATCGCCTGCGCCCTTGGCATTCACGTCGCGGTCGACGAATTCGATGATCGCCATCGGGGCCATGTCGCCATAGCGGAATCCGGCCTTCAGCACGCGGACATAGCCGCCCTGACGGTCCTTGTAGCGCGGGCCGAGGATGGCGAACAGGCGTTCGACATACTGGTCCTGCTTGAGTTGCGCCCCAGCCTGACGGCGGGCGTGCAGATCGCCGCGCTTGGCCAGCGTGATCAGCTTTTCGATGACCGGACGCAGTTCCTTGGCTTTCGGCAAGGTGGTCTTGATCTGCTCGTGTTCGATGAGCGAACCGGCCATGTTGGCGAACAGCGCCTTGCGGTGTTCGTGGGTCCGGTTGAGTTTGCGGTAGCCGCTGCCGTGACGCATGATATTTCTCCTGAACCTCTGTTTTGCTTTGTCCGGCGAGGCCTACGAATGGCCCCGCTCACCTTGGGGTTTTTGCAACCCTTGTTTTCCCCGCACATGCGGGCATTGCAGGCGGTAAGGTGCGTCATCTGACGCACCCTACGTTCAGAATTGGTCTTCGAAGCGTTTGGCCAGGTCTTCGATGTTTTCCGGCGGCCAGTCTTCGACTTCCATACCCAGATGCAGCCCCATGCCCGACAGCACTTCCTTGATTTCGTTCAGGGACTTGCGGCCAAAGTTCGGGGTGCGCAGCATTTCGGCTTCGGTTTTCTGAATCAGATCGCCGATGTAGACGATGTTGTCGTTCTTCAGGCAGTTGGCCGAACGGACGCTGAGTTCCAGCTCGTCGACTTTCTTCAGGAGCAGCGGGTTGAATTCCAGCCCGGCATCCTCGATGCCCTTGCCCGCCGCTTCCGGCTCGTCAAAGTTGACGAAGACCGCAAGCTGGTCTTGCAGAATCCGCGCGGCATAGGCCACGGCGTCTTCGGGGGTCAGCGAGCCGTCGGTTTCCAGCTTCATCGTCAGGCGGTCATAGTCCAGCACCTGACCTTCGCGGGTCGGCGTGACTTCGTAGCTGACTTTCTTGACCGGCGAATAGATCGCATCAATCGGGATCAGGCCGATCGGCGCATCTTCCGGGCGGTTCTTGTCGGCGGCGACATAGCCCTTGCCGGTCGAAACCGTCAGTTCCATGAACACATCGGCACCATCGTCGAGGTGGCAGATGACGTGATCGCGGTTCAGAATCTCGATGCCCGAGCTTTCCGAAATGTCGCCCGCGGTGACGACGCCCGGACCCTTGGCGGAAATCGACAGCCGTTTCGGGCCTTCGACATCCATCTTCAGGCGGACGCCTTTCAGGTTCAGCACGATGTCGGTGACATCTTCACGCACGCCCGCCACGCTGGAAAACTCGTGCAGCACGTTGTCGATCTGGACGCTCGTGATCGCGGCACCTTGCAGCGACGACAGCAGCACGCGGCGCAGCGCGTTGCCCAGCGTCAGGCCAAAGCCGCGCTCCAGCGGTTCGGCAACCAGAGTTGCCGTGCGCTGTGCGTCAGGACCGGCCTTGACGCCCAATTGTTGCGGCTTGATCAGTTCGAGCCAATTCTTGTGGATCATGCTTTCGCCTCCATACTTGTCCGCTGCCCATGTCCAGAACGACGGACGCCCGAGGGTCTTGGATTAAACGCCGAAATCGGGCCGCGCCGCGTGGCACAGCCCGACCAATTCAGTGACAGATCAGACGCGACGGCGCTTTGGCGGACGGCAGCCGTTGTGCGCCAAAGGCGTCACGTCGCGGATCGAGGTGATGTTCAGGCCCGTCGCCGCCAATGCCCGCAGCGCGGATTCACGGCCCGAACCGGGGCCCTGCACTTCAACCTCAACGGTTTTCATGCCGTGTTCCTGCGCCTTTTTGGCAGCGTCTTCGGCGGCCATCTGGGCGGCATAGGGCGTCGATTTGCGCGAGCCCTTGAAGCCCATCGTGCCAGCGGACGACCACGAGATCGCGTTGCCCTGCACGTCAGAGATCAGGATCTTGGTGTTGTTGAACGAAGAATTGACGTGCGCAACGCCAGCGGCGATGTTCTTGCGCTCTTTCTTCTTGGTGCGGGCGGCTTTGGTGGTTTCGCGTGCCATGATGTCCGCTCCTTATTTCTTCTTGCCGGCAATGGCCTTTGCGGGGCCTTTGCGGGTGCGAGCGTTGGTATGGGTGCGCTGGCCGCGGGTCGGCAGACCCTTGCGGTGGCGCAGGCCGCGGTAGCAGCCCAGGTCCATCAGACGCTTGATGTTCATCGAGGTTTCGCGGCGCAGATCGCCTTCGACCGTGAAGTTCGCGTCGATATATTCGCGGATCGCCAGCACTTCGCCGTCGGTCAACTGGTTGACGCGGCGCGACTGGTCGATGCCGATCGAGGTGCAGATCTGGTCCGCAACATGCGGGCCGATGCCGTGGATATAGGTCAGTGCAATGGGAACCCGCTTTGCAGTCGGGATGTTGACGCCAGCAATACGTGCCAAACGTGGCTTCCTTTTCGTTGCGGTTCCGTGGTGCCAGAACCTTTTTTCACAACCCGGAACGGTGCGTTCACAATTCCGAAACGATTGCCCGCCGCGAAGTGATTCCGCAGCGGGACGCCGTGCTGTATGGGCTTTTGACCAGAGCGTCAAGGCCGCGCATGGGGATATTTCAGCTTCTGTCAAGAACTTTCGCAACGGAGGCTGCAACCGCGTCCATTTCCGCCAGACCGTCCACCGTCACCAGCTTGCACTTGGCATAGTAATAGCCGATCAGCGGCGAGGTTTTCTTGTAATATTCCATCAGCCTGACCCGCAGCGCGTCTTCGTTGTCATCGGCGCGGCGTATGAGATTGGTCGAGCCGCAGACATCGCAGACGCCGGGTCTGGCGGTGGGATGGGTGACGTCGTGATAGACCGCGCCGCAATTGCCGCAGGTGTAGCGCCCGGTGATGCGGGCCACCAGCGCCTCATCATCGACCGCCATTTCGATGACACGATCCAGCGTCATTCCGACCCGTTCCAGCACCACCGCCAGCGCGTCAGCCTGTTTCAGCGTGCGGGGGAAGCCGTCAAAGATGAAACCGCCGGGGGCGTCGTGGTGCAGGTTTTCCTCGATCAGGCCGATCACGATCTCGTCGGTCACCAGACCGCCACGGTCCATCACGGCGGCCACCTTCAGGCCCATTTCGGTGCCCGAATGCCGTGCCTCGCGCAGCATGTCGCCAGTCGAAAGCTGCACCATCTGCCGTTCATCGACCAGCCGCTTGGCCTGCGTTCCCTTGCCAGCACCCGGAGGGCCAAGAAGTATGATATTGACCATCCCGCCCCCCGTTTGTTGGTCGCTTAGC
This sequence comes from Rhodobacterales bacterium, assembly GCA_043738565.1. Taxonomy (GTDB): domain Bacteria; phylum Pseudomonadota; class Alphaproteobacteria; order Rhodobacterales; family Rhodobacteraceae; genus Stagnihabitans. The sequence continues at coordinate 2,913 of JAYUGA010000046.1, read as the reverse complement.
GCCTTGCCGGCGCCTTGGTTCCCGTCCGTTTTTTGCCGCGAAGTTGCGAGCGTTCGATCAGCCCTTCGTATTGATGCGCCAGCATATGCGACTGGATCTGGTTGATCGTGTCCATCGTGACCGACACGACAATCAAAACCGACGTGCCGCCGAAATAGAACGGGATGGCGAACTGGCTGCGCAGGATTTCCGGCAGCAAGGCCACCGCCGCCAGATAGGCGGAGCCGACCACCAGAACCCGTGTCACCACATAATCCAGATAGTCCTGGGTCTTTTTACCGGGGCGGATGCCGGGGATGAAGCCGTTCTGGTTCTTCAGATTCTCGGCGACGTCATCGGTCTTGAACGACACGTTGGCAGTGTAGAAAAACGCGAAGAACACAATCATGGCAACGTAGAACAGCAGATACAGCGGCTGGCCGGGGCCGAAATAGGCGAGGATCGTCGACATGACCGGCCCGGAATTCGACCCCGAAAACGTGGCAATGGTGGTCGGCAACAGCAACAGCGACGAGGCGAAGATCGCCGGAATCACGCCCGCCGGGTTGACCTTGATCGGCAGATGCGACGAACCGCCGTCATAAACCTTCATGCCGACCTGACGACGCGGATACTGGATATGGATCTTGCGCAGGGCGCGTTCCATGAACACCACAAAGCCGATCACTGCGACGACCATGATCAGCACGCCGATGATCACGAAGGGCGACACCGCCCCTGACCGGCCCTGCACCAGAAACTTGGCAATCGCGTTCGGAATTTCGGCGACAATGCCGGTGAAGATGATCAAGGACACGCCGTTGCCGATGCCGCGGGCGGTGATCTGCTCGCCCAGCCACATCAGGAACATGGTGCCGCCGACCAGCGTGATCACGGTGCTGAGCTTGAAGAACAGCGACGGGTCATGCGCCAGCCCGCCCGCCACGATGCTGGCCGCAATCGCCCAGCCCTGGAAACCCGCCAGTGCCACGGTGGCATAGCGGGTGTACTGGTTCATCTTCTTGCGACCCTGATCGCCCTCTTTCTTCAACTGCTCCAGCGCCGGGACCATCGAGGCCAGCAGCTGAATGATGATCGAGGACGAGATATAGGGCATGACGCCCAGGGCAAAGATGCCCATGCGCTTGATCGCGCCGCCGGTGAACAGGGACAGCATGCCCCCCAGGCCAGAGCCCTGATTCTCCATGAAGTTCTTAAGAGCGGTGCCGTCGATGCCGGGGACCGGGATGTAGGTGCCAAGGCGGTAAACCATCAGCAGCAGCACCGTATAGAGGATGCGTTGGCGCAGGTCGGTCGCCTTGCCCAATGCGCCCCAGCTAAGGTTCGCGGCCATTTGTTCGGCGGCAGATGCCATGTCGGATGCTCCATGAGCGGAATGGATAACGCCGCCGATCCGGTCTTCCGGTCGGCGGCGCGGGAAAACTCGCAGCAGATGTAAGCGGTCCTGGGGACAGCTACAATCCCTTACACGGCTTTGCGCACCGAACGGCCGTGCGGTTCCAGAGCCGGAGCCACGGTCAGCGTGCCACCAGCGGCTGCAACAGCCTCGACCGCCGCAGCCGAAGCTCCGGTGACGCTCAGCTTGACCTTCGAGGTGATCTCGCCCTTGTTCAGGATGCGGATGCCGTCGCGCTTGTGCCCGGTCAGGCCCGCCTCGACCAGCATGTCCTCGGTGATTTCCGCCTTCACATCGAGCTTGCCCAGAGCGATGAACTTTTCGATCAGGCCGAGGTTGATGACGGCAAAGCGTTTCTGGTTCGGTTTCGAAAACCCGCGCTTCGGCAGGCGGCGATACAGCGGCATCTGGCCGCCTTCATAGCCACCAATCGCCACGCCCGAACGGGATTTCTGACCCTTGATCCCCCGGCCGGCGGTCTTGCCCTTGCCTGAACCCGGACCGCGCGCCTTGCGACGTTTGGATTTGGTGGCACCTTCGTTGTCGTGCAACTCATGCAGTTTCATGTCGCAATCTCCTTTGCCGGAAAGCCCCTGCCTGCGACGGACAGGGGCAACGCGGCGCATCGTGTTGATTCTGTGACGCGGGGCGCCACCGGGGGCGTATAGAGGGGTTGGGGGGGGGGATCAAGGGGCGTTGGTTGGTGCCAACCGATTGCCGATAAACATTCGATGACGGCGGTGGGCTACCTCAAGGTACTGAAGAGGGTTACGCTAATTACTTGGGATTCTTGCTAAACATTAGAAGCAACCTTACTGCGTAAAAAGCCGCCGCGCCCAAGCCACCAAAAAATAGCAAATTGTGAATGCTTTCTGCTTTGTCAGCATTCATTCGCCCGTCTGCCGCACCGTTGATCCGAAACGAGGCGATTTTGTCGCTTCCAAGATACACAGCGAGGCCAAGAGCCGCGCTTCCAGCATTGCCGGCAATTTTTGATGGTCCGTATCTGCTCGGCAGTGGCTTCTGTTTTCCTCTTCCTAAGGAATTGAGCAACAGGAAATACAATAGCAAAGATAACAACAAATGGAAGAAATGAAAGCACCGACTGCTCTCCTACTGTTGGCTCGCGCGACCACACCTACCCCCCCCCCCCTTGAACGAGTCAAGGGGCCATCCTTTGGGAGATGATTTCATAATCTTCTCCCTCACAAGCACGCGAGCATAGGCACGGCGGGAGTGCCGTGCAGGATCGGCGCCGCCGTGATCTCATTGCCGCCACCCGTCACGGCACATTGACCCAAATCCAGCCGCGCGCCGCTGCCAAAGGCGGTGACGACCTGCAGAGGCGAGCGCCCCGCCGCCCCGCCGCCCCGCCGCCTGGTCGAACGACCGCCTGAGCGTCTTGCCGTCAATGGCCATGACCCCGGCCCCATCCGCCCCCAGATCATCCAGAAATGCCGCAAAAGCGCGGCCAACGGCTTCGGGGTCCGGCAGCCGGAACCAGCGGCTGAATGGGC
>JAYUGA010000045.1:0-6934 GCA_043738565.1 Rhodobacterales bacterium | reverse complement strand
TGATCCAGATGCCCGCCACCCGCTCCTTGTGCCGCACCACGATGGGCACCACCGGCCCCTCGACCGAAACAATCACCTGCATCAGTGGCCAGGAGGGCGGCGGCGCGTCCCGTATCGCCGCACCATAGATCAGGATCGCAGTGCCGTCGAAGCTGGCGTTGATTGATACCCGGCTTTGGCTCAGGCCCGACACGATCTGCTCAGCCCGAACCGGCAGCGCCAGCAGCAGCATCAGCATCAGCAGCCGACCCATCATGTCGCCGCCGTAATCGAATACAGTTCCGATGGCTGGATCAGCAGGTCCAGCGCAATCTTCCCCGCCACGGCCAGCACCAGCAGCGCCAGCAAGATCCGCAATTGCTCGGCCTTCAGGCGCACACCCACCCGCGCGCCAAACTGCGCGCCGACAACCCCGCCGATGATCAGCAGGAATGCCAGCAGCATATCGACCGAATGGTGGTTCAGGGCGTGCATCAGCGTGGTGAACGCGGTCACGAAGATGATCTGAAACAGCGATGTCCCCACCACCACCTTGGTCGGCATGCCCAACAGATAAATCATCGCAGGCACCATGATGAACCCGCCGCCAACCCCCATGATCGCCGACAAAAAGCCCACCACCGACCCCACCAATACCGGCGGTATGACACTGATATACAGTCCCGAGGCGCGGAATTTCATCTTCAGCGGCATGCCATGCACCCAGGAATGCACATGCGCCCGCCGGATTTGCGCTGCCCCGGCCTTGCGTTCCCGCAACAGCGCCCGCAGGCTTTCTTGCAGCATCATCCCGCCGATCAGCCCCAGAAACAGCACGTAAGACAGTTGCACGAACAGATCGACCTGCCCCAGTCGGGTCATCCAGTCAAAAACCACCCCGCCAATTGCCGACCCGGCAAACCCGCCCGAGGTCAGCACCATCCCCATCCGAAAATCCACCGCCCGGCGCCGGACCTGCGCCAGAACTCCCGATACCGAAGAGGCCACAACCTGATTGGCCCCGGTCGCCACCGCAATCGCCGGCGGGATGCCGATGAAGAACAGCAACGGCGTGATCAGAAAACCGCCGCCCACCCCGAACATGCCCGACAAAAATCCCACCAGACCGCCCAGTCCCAAAAGGACAAAAGCGTTGACCGATACCTCGGCAATGGGCAGGTAGATTTGCATGTCGGATCGGGTGATTTGCCTGTTTTCCCAAGCGTTGCGCCGCTTGGCCCTTCAAGTCAAACGCTGCGGCGTCGCGCAGGCCCGATCCCCCGAATTTGCCCAAAATTTCGCATCACTTTGACAAAAATACTCCAGTGTGAGGCCGGGGGCCCAAAATTTTTCGTCGAAAAATTTTGGGTCGGCCGCAGCGTCAGCCACTGCCCGCCCTGCCTCGAACTCCGCTACCGCCACCCGCGTAGAAAATGTCGCAGCACAACCTCCAGCTTGGCCGCACCCAAGGGTGCCATCGCCTTGGTATGCTCGTGGCTGATCTGCTCGTCCGACAGCCCCGCCGCCATATTGGTGATGGTCGAAATCGCCGCCACCCGCAGCCCCAGGAACCGCGCCAGAATCACCTCCGGCACCGTGGACATCCCCACCGCATCGCCGCCCAGGAACCGGATCGCCCGAATCTCCGCCGGCGTCTCGAACGACGGCCCCGAATACCAGGCATAGACCCCCTCCTGCAGCGCCACCCCCGCCGCCTCGGCACTGGCCCGGAGCCCGGCGCGCAAACTGGCATCATGCGCCGCAGTCATCGGCACAAACCGCGCATCGGTCTTCTCGCCAATCAACGGGTTCAACCCCGAAAAATTGATGTGATCGCTCAGCAGCATCAGATCCCCGGGGCGAATATCCGGCCGCAGGCTCCCTGCCGCATTGGTGGCAATCAACGCCTCCGCCCCCAATTCCTTGAGGCATTCCAGCGCAGGCCGCATCGCCGCCGGGTTGCCATTCTCGTAATAATGCTCGCGCGCGCCAAACACCGCGACCCGCACGCCCTCCAGATCGCCCACCACCAGATTGGGATTGTGCCCCGACACGCCGACATGTGGAAACCCCGGCAAGTCGCCATAGGGGATCGCCACCCCCTCCACCGCCGCCGCCAGATGCCCCAGCCGCGACCCCAGAATCAACCCAAGTTGCACAGGAGCCGCCCCGGCCCCCGCGCCCGCACAACCTCAACGCTCTTTGACATAGGCCTCGCCCCCGGCGCGTGGCGGGATCGCCTTGCCGACAAACCCGGCCAGGATGATCACCGTCAGCATATAGGGCAGCGCCTGGGTGAACTGCACTGGAATGACGAAAACCCCGACATCAATGCTCTGAAACCGGATGGCAATCGCGTCCAGCAGCCCGAACAATGTCGTCGCCATCAACGCGTACCACGGCCGCCATTTGGCAAAGATCAGCGCCGCCAGGGCAATATAGCCCTTGCCCGCCGTCATCTCCCGCCCAAACCCCGCCGCCAGCGACATCGACAGATAGGCCCCCGCCAGCCCGCACAACACCCCGGTGATCGCCACCGCCGCATAGCGCAGGCCCACCACCGAAACCCCTGCCGTATCCACCGCCGCCGGGTTTTCGCCCACCGCCCGCAGCCGCAAGCCGAACCGCGTCCGGTACAACAACCAGGCGCTCGCCGGCACCAGCAGCAGCGCCACATAGACCAGAATCGAATGCCCCGAAATCACCCGGCTGTAAATGCCGGGGATCAGCGACAGATTCCGCAACGCCTCGGCATTCTCCAGGCTGTTGTCCATCGCAAAGGGCAGCGTGATATCGGCAAACCGCATCCCGCCCGACAGCGCCGGGGTCTGCCCGCCCATCTTGAACCAGCTTGACCCCAGAACCACCGTCAGCCCCGAGGCCAGAAAGTTGATCGCGACCCCCGAAATCAACTGATTGCCGCGAAAGGTGATTGAGGCCAGACCGTGAATCGCCGCAAACACCAGCGATGCACCAATCCCGGCCAAGGTGCCGATCCACACATCGCCCGTCTCGTAAGACACCGCCGCCGACATGAACGCCGCCACCAGCATCTTGCCCTCAAGGCCAATATCAAACACCCCCGCCCGTTCGGAAAACAGCCCGGCCAGACAGGCCAGCAACAGCGGCGTCGAAAGCCTGACAGTCGAATCCAGAATTTGCAGGAAGCTTGCGAGTTCCATCATTTTCGTCCCCCGGTCCGCATCTGGAACAGCCGCTCCAGGGGCCGTTGCACCATATAGGGCAGCGCCCCGGTGAACAGGATGACCAGCGCCTGCAACACCACGATCACCTCGCGCGGGATCGTGGTGCCCAGTGCCAGTTGCGACCCGCCCTGATACAGAAACCCGAACAGCACCGATGCCAGCACGATGCCAAACGGGTGGTTCCGCCCCATCAGCGCCACCGCAATCCCGATGAAGCCCGCCCCCTCCACCGAGTTCAACAGCAACCGGTGCGCCTCGCCCTGCACGGCATTGATAGCCATCATCCCCGACAATCCGCCCGACAGCATCAACGCATAGAGCGTGATCCGAACCGGGCTGATCCCGGCATAGACCGCCGCCTTTTCCGATTTGCCAAAGGCGCGCAAGGCGAAACCCAGCCTGGTATGCCACAGCAGCGCCCAGACCAGCACCGCGCAGGCCAAGGCGATCAGCAGGCTGATATTGGCCGGGGTTCTCGACGAAAACGGAATGCCGACCAGTCCCAGAATATCGCCCAGCTTCGGCAGGTTGGTCAGTTCGGGGAAGCGGGCAGAGGCCGGGTCCATCTTGCCGACCGGTCGCAGTACATTGACCAGCAGATAATTCATCAGCGCATAGGAGATGAAGTTGAACATCATCGTGGTGATGACAATGTGGCTGCCGCGTTTGGCCTGCAACCAGGCCGGAATGAACGCCCAGGCCGCCCCGAACGCCAGCGCCGCCACGATCGACCCTGCCAGCGCCAGCGTCCAATGCGGCCACGAGATCAGCAGGCAGTTTAGCGCCACCCCCAATCCGCCCAAGGTCGCCTGGCCCTCGCCGCCGATGTTGAACAGGCTGGCCTGAAACGCAATCGACACCGCCAGCCCGGTGAACATGAAATTGGTGGCGTAATACAGCGTGTAGCCCCAGCCATAGGTCGAGCCGAGCGAGCCGACGATCATGATCCGCAACGCCTCGACCGGGTTCTGCCCGATGGCCCAGATCAGGATGCCGCAGAACCCAAAGGCAATCGCCAGACAGATCAGCGGCACCAGCACTACATCCGCCCATCGCGGCATTTTCTCCATCAGGCCGCCCCTTTGGTGCCGGCCATCCCGGCCATCATCATCCCCAGTTCCCGCTCATCCGTCTTGTCGGGGTCGCGCTCGCCCATGATCTGGCCGTCGAACATCACCGCGATGCGGTCGGACAGCGACCTGATCTCGTCCAGTTCCACCGACACCAGCAACACCGCCTTGCCCGCATCGCGCAGCGCCACGATCTGCTTGTGGATGAATTCGACGGCACCAATATCCACCCCTCGCGTCGGCTGGCCGACCAGCAGCAGATCCGGGTTGCGTTCCATTTCGCGCGCCACCACGATCTTTTGCTGATTGCCACCCGAGAAGCTTTTCGCAGCCAAAGTCACAATCGGCGGGCGCACGTCAAACGTCACCATCTTCCGCTCGGTATCGGCCCGCAGCGCCGCATTGTCCATCAGCAGGAAATTCCGCTGATATTCCGGCGCGTTGTGATAACCGAGCCCCATATTCTCCCAAGCTGTAAAATCCATGATCAGCCCCAAAGCCTGCCGGTCCTCCGGCACATGGGCGATCCCCGCCGCCCGCCGCGTCTGGCCATTGGCCGCCACTCCGGTCAGCGGCAGTTCCACCCCGTTCATCGTGATTCGCCCGGTCGCCCGCGATATTCCGCCCAACGCCTGCAACAGTTCCGACTGGCCATTCCCCGCCACCCCGGCAATCCCCAAAATCTCGCCAGCCCGGATTTCCAACGAAACCCCTTTCAGCCGCTCCACCCCATGTTCGTCCCTGACCCGCAACCCCTCAACCGCCAACACCACCTTGCCCACCACCGCAGGCTTCTTCTCGACCTCCAGCAACACCTTCCGCCCGACCATCAACTCCGCCAAAGCCTCCGGCGAAGTCTCGGCGGTCTTCACCGTCGCCACCATCGTCCCGCGCCGCATTACGCTGACGCTGTCCGTCGCCTCCATGATCTCGCGCAACTTGTGGGTGATCAGGATCACCGTCTTGCCCTGATCGCGCAGCCCGCGCAGAATCCGGAACAGATGATCCGCCTCTTCCGGCGTCAAAACCCCGGTCGGTTCGTCGAGGATCAGAATTTCCGCCTGCCGGTACAAGGCTTTGAGGATTTCGACGCGCTGCTGATGCCCGACCGACAGATCCTCGATCAGCGCATCCGGATGCACGTCCAGATCAAACTCCCGGCTCAACGCATCCAGTTCTCGCCGCGCCCGGGCCAGCGAGGGTGACAGCAACGCGCCATCCTCCGCCCCCAGGATCACATTCTCCAGAACCGTGAAATTCTGCACCAGCTTGAAATGCTGGAACACCATCCCGATCCCGGCGCGAATGGCGCTCTGGCTGTCAGGAATGGCGGTCAGCCGACCACCGACAAAAATCTCGCCCGCATCGGCCTTGTAAAACCCGTACAGGATCGACATCAGCGTCGACTTGCCCGCACCGTTCTCACCGATGATGCCATGAATCGTGCCGCGCGGCACCTGAATGTTGATGTCCTTGTTCGCTTGAACCGTGCCAAAGGCCTTGGATATGCCCTTCAACTCGATGGCATAAGGCGAAATTGGGGCGGCAGTTGCCTGCCGCCCGCCCTTTGCCTTGTCAGCCATCAGAACTGTGCGGCCGGGCAGGTGTTGTCGGACATGTAGTCATGCACGACCAGTTCGCCCGACTTGATCTTTTCGGCAGCCGCATCCACCGCAGCCTTCATCTCCGGCGGCACCAGCTTGGCGTTGTTGTCGTCGATCGCCACATCCACGCCGCCGGCCTTCAGGTCCATGACATTGACGCCCGGCTTCAGATCAGCGCCTTCCTTGAACGCCTCGTAGACCGCATTGTCGACCCGCTTGACCATCGAGGTCAGAACCTGGCCGGGATGCAGGTAGTTCTGGTTGCTGTCCACGCCGATCGACAGGATGCCCATATCCGCCGCCGCCTGCAGCACGCCGACACCGGTGCCGCCTGCCGCCGCATAGATCACGTCCGCGCCCTGTGATTGCTGAGACTTCGCAATCTCGGCCCCCTTGACCGGGTTGTTCCAGGCCGAACCATCGGTGCCGGTCATGTTCAGAATGACCGTCGCATCCGGTTTGACCGCCTTGACGCCTTGCGCGTAACCGCAACCAAAGCGCCGGATCAGCGGGATGTCCATGCCGCCGATGAAACCGACCGTATTGGTTTTCGACGCCAGCCCGGCCATCATCCCGGCCAGATAGGAGCCCTGATCCTCGGTAAAGACCACCGATTTCACGTTGGGCTGATCGACCACCATGTCGATGATGGCGAATTTGGTGTTCGGATAATCCGGTGCCACCGTGTTCAGCACGTCACCAAAGGCAAAGCCGGTCATGATGATCGGGTTCGCACCATCTTCTGCGAGCGAACGCAGAGCCTGCTCGCGCTGGGCTTCCGACTGCATTTCCAACTCTTTATAGGTGCCGCCAGTTTCCTTCGCCCATTTCTCCGCGCCGTTGAACGCCGCCTCGTTGAAGGATTTGTCGAACTTGCCGCCCAGATCGAAGATGATCGCAGGTTCAGCCAGTGCCGCACCGCCCGTCAGCGCCAAAGTCGCTGCTGCACCCAGCAGGTGTTTCATCAGGGTCATGTTTTTCTCCCGGTTGTCGTGTTGTTAGCGTTTTTGTTTTCCCATCTCGGCGCAGCCAGTCTGGCCATCGCCCCTGCGGGTCGTGCTGGATTTAGGACAGC
>JAYUGA010000044.1:0-17774 GCA_043738565.1 Rhodobacterales bacterium | reverse complement strand
TCAGATCGGCAATATCAGTCATCCTTGTCCGCCTTTCTTCTGTCCGGGAAGGCCGCTGCCAATTCTTCCAGCCGCGCCCGCGTCAGGGCCGGGGCGGTGCCTTCCGCCCCCAGCTTGATTTTCAACTCCAACGGTGTCAGCCGCCAGAACGCCTCGGGCGACAGCCCCAACCCCCGCATCCCGGCCCGCATCAGCCCAGGCCAGTCAATCCCGGTCGGGCCGCTGCCGCTCATGCCTCGTCCGGCATGGCGAAGGCGCGGGCCAGCAGCACCGCCGCCACCCGCGCCGCCTCGACCGGGCCGCCGCCGATCTCCGCGATCAGCAGATCCGCCGCCGTGCCCACCCAGCCGCCACCGCGCAGTCCCGCCACCACCAGCGCCAGCACATCGCGCGTCGAGAACCGCTGCGCCTCGAACCGCTCGACCAGTTCCACCAGCGAGCCGGTCTCCAGTGCCGTCTCCAGCTCCGCCAGCGCCCCCAGCGTCAGCTTGGCAATCCGGCGCTGGCCATCCAGAACCAGCGCCACTTCTCCGGCATAGGGATTTGCCATCAGATCGCCGTGAACGTCAGGGCACCGGCCGAGGCCAGCGACATATCGTAGGTCGTTTCGCCATTGTAATTGCCGGAATACTCTATCGCGGTGATCTGGAACTTGCCCTGCACGATGCCGAAACTCGGAATCACGACCTGAAAATTCGGCACCTCGGCGTCAAAGAAAATCTGCCGCGCCCGCTCGTCGGTATTGGCGTCGCGAAACACCCCCGCCCCCGAAATCGCTGCCGATTTGATCCCGGCCCCCGCCAGCAATTCGCGCCAGCCGCCGACGCTGTCCAGCGAAGTCACGTCCACCGTCTCGGCGTTGAAACTGATCCGGGTGGCCCGCAACCCCGCCACCGTGGCAAACTGCCCGTCGCCCACCAGATCGACCTTGATCAGCAAGTCCTTGCCGCTTTGCACAGCCATGTCATCTCTCCATATTCAGGGAATCCGCCGGTTCAAGCGGCCGGCGGTAAGGTTGAAAACTCAGATTTCGACGCGGGCCCGAAACGTCAGGTCGATCCGGCGGCTTTCGCCTTCCCTCAGGCGGCGCGCGACGGCCCGCACGAAGGTCAGGTCCACCAGCCGCCCGGTGGTAAGCACCAGAGCCGACCCTGCAAGCGCGTCGGACACGTTGCCCGCAATGACCTTGGCGCTCAGAAACCCGGTATCATCGCTGATCACCGACACCTGAAACAGATGCTCGGCCCCGCCTCCGGTCTTGTCACTCTGGTCGCTGGCCGTCTCCGGTCCTAGCAGGACGAATTTCCCCGTGCCTGCCCCCGGTGCGACTGCATCCACTACCGAAACCCCCGCCAGGGCGGCAAATCCGGTCAGTCGCGCGAACACCGCCGACTGCAACGCTGCTGCGGCTGCATAGCTCATTGCGGCACCTCCTCACGGGCGAAACAGGTCAGATACAGCGCGTCCGGGTCACGCTCCGTCACCGCCAGGATCAGGAATATCCGGCCGCCGTCCCGCAACCTCTGCTCCGGCTTCGGTCGTGCGGGCGAGCCCACCGCCGCGCCGCGCACCGTGATCCGGTAAGGCACCGTCGCAAGGCCAATCTCGACCCCGGCCCGTTCACTTCCAAACCCTGGCTTGACCTCGCCCCACAGTGTCCCGACCGTCACCCAGCTCATCGCAAAGCCGCCCGCACCATCCGCCACCCGGGTCGGGCTCTCCAGCACCAACGCGCGATTCAACCGCGGATTGCTCATGCTGCCCCCCCGCCCAACACCCGCACAATCCGCCAGCGCTCGATCAATGCCTGCACCGGATAGGGCAGCCCCGGCGGCACTTCGGCAAACTCGTTGCGATGTTCGTAGTAGTGCGAGGCCAGCAGATAGACCGCCTGCTGCAAATCCGGCGGCACCGAGGCCCAGGTCGCCCCGAATCCTGCATCAAACACCACATCGATGCGGCCATCACTCGGCACCATCGGCAGCAGATAACCGCCCGCCGCCAGCTTGGGCCGATGGGTGTCCGGCACCAAACGGTAACGGTCTGCGGCCACCACACTCGCCACATTGGTCACGGTGAACAGCGTCACCGAAACGATCCCCGTCACCGGTGCCACCGGCAACGCCTGCTCCGACGCATCGCGCCAGTCCTCCAGTTGCAACAGAAACCGCCGCGCGATCAGCGCCTTGCCGATCCGCCCCTCGACCGCCGCAATCGCCGCCCGCAGATAGCTTTCGATCAACCCATCCTGCATGCCGCCATCTGAAAACCCGGTGCCCAGCCGCAAATGATCCTTCAGCCCCTGCACCGGCAACGCGCTCACAGGCACCGTGGTCTGTTCGGTCAACAACATCGCAACCCTCCTTGCCCCCATGCTGAACCCGGCCCCTTAGCAAGGGCCGGGCGTGATCTCAAAGGTTCAGGACACCGCGACTTTCAAGAGCTTGATCGCGGCAAAGTCGGTCACGTCACCGCCCACGCGCTTTGAGGCATAGAACAGCACGTTCGGCTTGGCCGAGAACGGATCGCGCAGGATGCGCAGGTCCGGACGTTCGGCGATCGTATAGCCCGCGTGGAAGTCGCCGAAGGCGATCGGATAGGTATTCGCGCCCACGTCCGGCATATCCTCGGATACCAGCACCCGGTAGCCCATCAGCGTGGCCGGCTGCCCCGCTGCCACCGAGTCCGTCCACATGAACCGACCGACCGTATCCTTGATCTTGCGCACCGCCCCCGCAGTTTTCGAGTTCATCACGAAGGTCGCATTGGCGCGGTAATCGGCGGCCAGCGAATAGACCAGCGTCACCAGGCAATCCAGCGGGTTGGTGGTGTTGAAGTCGGTGGCAAAGCCGGTCGGGATATAGCCCAACTGCCCCCAGACCCAGGACGCGTTCGCAATCTTCGTCGGCAGCATGATCCCCTTGGGTTGGTCCGTCCCGGTGCCGTTGATGAAGGCCGAAGCCTCCGCCCGGATGAACCGCGTGGCGATCTTGCCCGCCAGCCAGCTTTCCACATCGAACGCTGCGTCGTCCAGCAGCCGCTGGCTGGCCTTCGGCATCGCCGAAAGGTCGTTCAGCTTGATCGAGATGCGGTTGATGTTCGGCGTCGCACTTTCCGTCGCCGCCGACAGTTCCGACTGCCAGCCAGACCCGACATCGGTGTTGTCTACGATGACATCATAGGACGTTGCATCAATCTGCACCACATTGGAGATCGAGCGCAGCGAAGCGGTCGAGGACAGCATCGACTGGATCTGCTCGGACATCTGCGGGTTCAACAGATAGCCGCCGTCCGCCGAAACGGCGGTCGACATCGCCTTGCCTTCCAGTACCAGGCCGCGCAAGCCATCATCATCGCCGGTGCGAAGGTAGGCCCCGAGCGCCTTCTTGTGCGACAGGTCAATTTCGGTATGCGCCGACAGCGCGGGGCGGGCATAGGTCATCGTCTTGCGATCCAGCATTTTCAAACGCTCTTCCTGTTGTTGCAGTGATTGTTTCACATCGTCTTGAAAGCCATTGAAGGCATTCAGAAATCCGGCCATCGCGGTCTTCACTTCCGCACCCGGATACGAGGGCTGAGGCATATCTTCCCCGGCCCGAGCCTTTGTCTCGGTCATGTCATCTTCCTCAAGGTTGGTCGTGAAAGCCCGCTTAACGCCGGGCCAGTGATTGGCTGGCGCTTTCAAACACCGCCGCCAGTTCGCGCCAGAAATCGGTTCCAGGCGCGTCGCCCTTCGCCGCCACCCGCGCTTCGGGAAGCATCGGGAACGTCACCAGCGACACCTCCCAAAGCTCCAGCTCCGACAGCAGGCGCTGGCCCTTGCCGTCGCGTTCCGCCTTGACAGTGCGGTAGCCGATCGACAACCCGTCAATCGCCCCCGCCGTCAGCAGGGCCGCCGCCTCGCGCCCCTTCTCCACCTCGGTCAGGATGCGGCCCTTGACGTACAGGCCGACGCCATCCTCCCGCACCTCGTCCCACACCCCAATTGGCATGGTCGGGTCATGCTGCCACAGCATCTTGACCTGCCTACCGGCGCTGGCCATCGCCTTCAGGCTGGCCGCATAGGCCCCTTTCTGCACCACGTCGCCGCCCTGATCGCGCTTGCCGAACAGGCTGGCGTAGCCCGCGACCACCGCGCCATCCACCACCGTCAACCCCGCCTCCGGCTGATGATATTTCCGCTCCGGCGCGCCCTCAAACTTCCAGTTCATGCCCATCCCTCACTTTGTTGCCGCCGCAATGATCGCCTGCGCCGCCTGCGACAGCAAAAATGCCGCCACGCCGTAGACCCCGAACCAGATCCGCTTTTCCAGCCGCTCCAGCACCGCATCAATCTGGCCCAGCCGAAAGTCGAGCGCCGCCCAACGCTCCTCGGCCACCCGTTCATTCGCCTCGATCCGCGCCGCAGCCGCATCGAACCCGTCGTACAGATAGCGCGATCCCTCAGGCGTTCCGCGGCCGTTCATGCGCCCATCGTCAACGGCGGCAGTCCCAGCAGCATGCGCTTCTCATCCGCCGTCAGGAAATCCGCAGCCCCGACCCGCGCCCATTGCTGATCGCGCTCCACGGCCAGTGCCGGTATCTGGTCCAGATCGGGCCGCAACTCGATCATCTCACCGGTAAACCTCGACAACCATTGCGAGATCCCCGCCGTAACCCGCGTCACCAGTGGCAGCACGGTCAGCCGGAAAAACGCCCGGTTGGCCTCCTGATAATTGGCATAGGTTGCATCGCCCGGTATCCCGATCAGCATCGGCGGCACGCCAAACGCAATCGCAATCTCCCGCGCCGCCGCCTCCTTGGTTTTCTGGAACTCCATGTCGCTGGGCGAAAACCCCATCGGTTTCCAGTCCAGCCCGCCCTCCAGCAACATCGGCCGCCCGGCATTGCGCGCGCCCTGATGATGCATCTCCATCTCGTTCACCAGCCGGTCATACTGGTCGGTCGACAGGGTGCCCTGCCCGTCCGCCCCCTTATATACCATCGCCCCCGAAGGCCGCGCCGCATTGTCCAGCAAAGCCTTCGACCACGACGACGCCGAGCCATGCACATCCACCGCCACCGCCGCCGCCTGCATCGGCGAGAAGCCATAATGGTCATCCTGCGGATGGAAGCTCTTGATATGGCAGATCGGCGAAAACTCCTCGCTCACCGCAAACCGGTGCGTCCGCCCGCCCACCACGTAATCATAGGCGACAGGCCAGCCATCCGCCCCCGGCACTACATTCATCCGGTCCGACCGCAGCACATGCAACTCACCCGGCAGCTTCTGCGCCCCCGGCACCGCCTCCAGATAGGCATTCCCGGTCAGCAGCAGATTGCCATACAAAGCCTCGAACAACTCGCCCTTGCCCTGCCCCGCATTCGGCTGGCGGATCAGGTCCAATAGCGGGTGCAGGTCATAGCGCACATTCTGATCCTGTAAGATCAACGGCAACGCTGCAGCCGCTTCCGAAATCACCTTGACCGCCCGAAACCCGATCGGATTGCCCATGAACCCGGTTCTGGTCAAACTGACCACATCGCGCGGCGACCACGCCACCCGCCCCGACGACCCCCAGGAAACCACCCGCCCGGTCGCCGAAACCTTTTTCTCCACCGCGTCAGCCAACCCGGCCTCCGGTGCCCGCCTCAGGAAATCAAAGACCATCCGCCTACTCCTCTTTCCTCGGGCAACGCCCATCCCGTCACGGTCCGACCAGCCGCAACGCCAATTCCGCAAAAGGCACGCCGCATAGCGCCCCTTTTGATATTATCTGTCCAAAAATACCCCCGCCGGAGGCCCCAACCGCACAGCCCGCACGACGCCTGATCAGCTTCCTGATTTTTCGCAGAAAAATCGCGCCTACAGCCCGCGCACCTGCGGCCGCCTGAACGTCTCCGACGGCTCCACCACCAGATCGGTCAGCGCCCAGACCAGCGCATCCACCCGGTCGGGCGATCCTCTCCCCACATACCCCGCCCGCGTCATCTGGCACATCTGCTCCTCCAGCTTGACCAGCCCCGGGACATGACCAACCCGGCCCTGCTCGTACAAAGCCGCCACCGGCTCGGCCCGCACCAGCTTGCCGCGCGTGGCCCGCACCGCCCGATACGGCACCAAGGGATCAATCTGCCGGATCATCCGCTCCACCAGATCGCCACCCTGATTCACTTCCGCCACCAGCCGGTCGGCGCGGTGGCGGTCCATCGCCGCAATCGCCGCCCGCGCCCAGACATCCGGCGAGGCCCCCGTGACCGTACAATCCTCCAGCACCACCGCCCGCCAGTCCTGCGGCGGCCCCTCGGTAAAAGCCCCCACCACCACGATGCCGCAGGCGTCGGACCCCTTGTGGCCGGTCACTGGCGGATCGACCGCCACGACAATCCGGCTCAGATGCGGCACCACCGCAATCCGCCCCGCCTCCAGCGCTTTGGACGACCACAAACCGCCCTCGACCTCCTCGACCAGCAGCCCCTCCAACTCCCGCACGCCCTGCGACGTGCCGGCATAGCGCGCCTGCACCTCCTCTAGGAACGAGGCCGCCAGATAGGCCCGGTTCGCCGCCGTCGGCGCATGGGTCTTCACGGTCGAGGGGTTCTTCAAGATCGCTTTCAACACCCCAACATTCTGCGGCGTCGTCGTGACCACCTGCCGCGGGTTCTCGCCAAGCCGCAACGCGAACTGCAACTGATCCCAGGTCTCCTGCCCCTTCTTCCACTTCGCCAGCTCGTCCACCCAGGCCGCATCGAACTGCGGACCCCGCAAGCTGTCCGGCTCATGCGCTGAAAACACCTGCGCCACAGCCCCATTCGGCCACAAAAGCTGCTTGCGCCCCGCCTGCCACTCCGGCATCCGGTCCGGCGGCGAACAGGCCAGGATCCCGCTCTCGCCAAAGATCATCACATCGCGCACCTGATCGACCGTCTCACCGACCAAAGCCACTCGCCGCGCTGTCCCCCGATCCCCGGGCAAAGCCCCTTCAACCTCCGACCTGACCCACTCCGCCCCGGCCCGCGTCTTGCCTGCCCCGCGCCCGCCCAGGATCACCCAGGTCTTCCACGCCCCATCCGGCGGCAACTGATGCGGCAGCGCCCAGAACTCGAACATCCACGGCAGCGCCAGCAAAGCATTCTCGCTTAGCCCCGCCAGAAACTCGTCAACCTGGCCCTGCGTCTCTGAGGCGAGCCAGCCTGCGCCCGATCTCATCCCGTGCTGCGTGAAAGTCGAGCGCGCTGGCTCCGACAGTCCCGGTAACTTGCTTGCAGAGTTTATGAGCATTGTTGGTTCCTATGACCACCGCTTGCAGTGCCCGGTTCAAGTCACCGATTACTTTGGGCACTGCCTTTGCTTCGTGAAAATCCCCGGCCCTGATCCGGGTGATCAGACGGGTCAGCCCCTCCGCCGCCTCTTTCAGTGCATGTTCTGTGGTTGCCAGCACATCGACCGGCGCTTCATCTCCGGCGGAGAAATTGATCGTCATGCCTGCCCAACCCGCCCTCTCATCATCCAACGGCGAAATGAAAAAGCGGCACCGGGGTCACCCCCGGGCCGCCTGCCCATCTCTTCCAGCATGCACAATCTATACTTTGGACCGTTCGCAAAGTCAAACGAAAAAGCCAATAGGATCAGTGGCTTGCTGAACGCACCGTTTACCTTTTGTTAACCGCGCCGCCCGCACCCGCCGGTAAGGTGCGTCAGATGACGCACCCTGCTGCAACCGCCCTAGTTGCCATCGCCCGTCCCGCTGCTGTCCTGCAGACCCTGCGCCGCCTCGATCGCCCGCCACTTGGCCACGTTGATGTTATGCTGCGCCAAGGTCTCGGCAAAGGCGTGGCCACCGGTACCATCTGCCACAAAGAACAGATACTTCGTGGCTACCGGGTTCAGCGCCGCTGCAATCGCCGCTCGCCCAGGATTGGCAATCGGCGTCGCCGGCAAGCCTTCAATCACATAAGTGTTCCACGGCGTCTTCTTCAGCAATTCCGACTGCTTCAGGCCACGGCTCAAAATCCCCTGTCCCTTGGTCACGCCATAGATCACCGTAGGATCGGTCTGCAATTTCATCCCCGCCGCGATCCGGTTCAGGAACACCGATGCCACCACCGCCCGCTCCGCCGCCACGCCGGTTTCCTTTTCGACGATCGAGGCCATGATCATCGCATCCTCCGGCACCTTATAGGGCAGACCATCCGCCCGCACAGCCCACAACTCGGCCAAAGTCGCTGCCTGTACCGTGGTCATCGCCGCGATCAGATCATTGCGGTCGCCGCCTTTGTCGACCTCATAAGACCCCGGTGCCAGTGTGCCCTCCAGCGGCACCGCCTTCACGTCGCCCGTCAGGAAATCCGCCGCCTTCAACTCTTCCACCACCTGCCACGAAGTCACGCCCTCCGCCAAAGTCACCCGCCAGCGCAGATCAGGCGCCACCGCCGCCGCCGCATACTCTGCCGGAGCCGCCCCCGCCGCCGGATCAAACTTGACAACCTCGACATATTTGTCGGTCGCAGGGTCCAGCTTGCGCAGCACCACTTCCGCCGCCGCCACCCCGACTCGGAAATTGACCTCCTGCCCGCAGGTCGACTGCCCGCCACCGGTCAGATCCGCGACAATTCCCGCCATCGAGGCTTGCGGCGCAAGCAGATAGCTGCCGAATTTCAACTTGTCGCGCTGCCCGGAATATTCCACCCCCATGCGGAAAATCTGCGCGTCCACCACAGCGCCCTGCTGCAACAGCGCCTGGCTGACGACCGAAATCGTCGCCCCCTTGTCCACCCGGAAACAGACGGCCTGGCGCAGCGGCCCCGGCCCCACATATATCTGCCGCGCCCAGGTCAGCAGACCCGACCCGATCACCAGCACCACGATGAACAGCGTCAGCGCGTTCGAGGCGACATTGCGCCAGATCATCCGACCCGCCCCAGAACCAGACTGGCATTGGTGCCGCCAAAGCCGAACGAATTCGACAATGCCACCTCGACCCGCCGCCTGACCGCCGTGTTTGCCGCCAGATCCAGCTTTGGCGCCACCGCGGGGTTGTCCAGATTGATCGTCGGCGGCGCCACCTGATCGCGCAACGCCAGCACGCAGAAAATCGCCTCCACCGCCCCCGCCGCGCCCAGCAGATGGCCGATTGACGACTTGGTCGATGACATCGTGGCCCCCGCCGCCGCATCCCCCAGCAACCGCTCCACCGCGCCCAGTTCAATCGTGTCGGCCATGGTCGAGGTGCCATGCGCATTGATGTAATCGACCTGATCCGGCCTGAGACCCGCCCGCTTCAACGCCATCTGCATCGAGCGAAAGCCGCCCTCGCCGGACTCCGACGGCGCGGTGATGTGGTAAGCGTCGCCTGACAGCCCATAGCCCAGCACCTCGGCATATATCTTCGCCCCGCGGGCGCGGGCGTGTTCATATTCCTCCAGCACCACCACCCCGGCCCCTTCCCCCATCACAAACCCATCCCGGTCCGCATCATAGGGGCGACTGGCCTTGGTCGGGTCATCCGCCCGCCTGGTGGACAAAGCCTTGCAGGCGTTGAACCCGGCAATGCCGATCTCGCAGATCGGGCTTTCCGCCCCGCCCGCCACCATCACATCGGCATCGTCAAACGCAATCATCCGCGCCGCATCGCCAATCGCATGCGCCCCCGTCGAACAGGCCGTCACCACCGCATGGTTCGGCCCCTTGAAGCCGAACCGGATCGAAACCTGCCCCGAGATCAGATTGATCAGGCTGCCGGGAATGAAGAACGGCGACACTCGCTTGGCTCCGCGCTCCTTGATCAGCACCGCCGTCTCGGCAATCGACTGCAAGCCGCCAATCCCCGATCCGATCATCACCCCGGTCCGGCAGCGTTCTTCTTCATTGGCAGGCTCCCACCCGGAATCCCGCACCGCCTGCACCGCCGCCGTCATGCCATAGATGATGAAGTCATCGACCTTGCGCTGATCCTTCGGCTCCATCCAGTCATCCGGGTTGAACGTACCGTCAGACCCATCACCGCGCGGAATCTCGCAGGCATATTGCGTGATCACCCCCGCCGGATCAAACCGCGTGATCGGCCCCGCGCCCGACTGCCCGGCCAGCAGCCGCTCCCAAGTCGCCTCCACCCCGCAAGCCAGCGGCGTCACCATCCCCAACCCCGTCACCACCACCCGCCGCATACCCAAGCCTCCGCAGTCATTGCCCCGGGGGTGATACACGCGCGGCAATCGCGGTGCAACTCGCAGCACAACCCCGACAATTTGGCTAAAATTTCGCCCCCCATTCATTTGCTCCCAAATATCCCACGGGGGTCTGGGGGTGTGAAACCCCCAGCGGTCAGCCACGCATCCCCACCCCTGCTGCGTTGCGGCATTTCCGCCACTTCCCTCGCCAATGTAAATGGGATAAACATGCCAGATCGAATATCGCCCTTGACCCTACAGTAATTTCCACTATGTCGTGAATGAACGTTCATTCGCACCCTAGCCAAGGCCCCCAATGCAACTTGCCGTCCCGCCCCCCGCACAACCCCACGCCGATCAGCGCAGCGCCGAAATTCTGGCCTCGGTCCGGCAAGCCTTTGTGGAAAAAGGCTTTGACGGCGCCTCGATGCAGGATTTGGCCCGCGCCGCCGGGATGAGTGTTGGCAATTTCTACCGTTACTTCCCGTCCAAGGCTGCGATCATCTCGGGCATGATCACCCTCGACCTCGCCGAGATTCAGCGCGACTTCGCCATGATCATCGCCTCGCCGACCCCGATGCAGACCCTGCGCCAAATGATCTCCCTCAGGATTTTCGAGCAGGACTGCGACAAGGATGGCGAACTTTGGAGCGAGATTCAGGCCGCCGCCCGCCGCTCCCCCGAACTTGGTGCCGCAGCGCAGCAAATGGAATCCGTGATCACCGGCTGTTTCATCGACGTGTTTTCCACCGAAACCGGATTGTCGCAAAAAGAGGCAGCGACGCGGTTTTCCGCCTCTGCCGCTTTCATCATGGTCTTGTTCAAGTCGGCAGCCTGCCTGAATTGTGCCCAGGGACTGGACCAGAAGGAATTGAAGACCTTGATAGTCCGCACCATCAACCAAACGCTGGACGACGTCACCACCTCCGCCCGGAAAGCCTGACCCATGCGCCTGCTCCTGACCTCCGCCGCAATCATTGCCAGTCTTGCTGCCCCGCTCTGGGCCGAAACCGCCGCCGCGCCCGCAGCCGTCGCCGACACCTCTGGCCTGCCCGCCATCACCGTGACCACGGTCACCAAACGCAAGCTGCAAGACCATGTGCTGGCCTCCGGCCTGATCGGCCCGGTCGAACAGGTCAGCGTGCAACCGCTGATCGAGGGCCAGCCGATCGAGGCGCTCAATGCCGATGTCGGTGATACCGTCGCCGCAGGTCAGGTTCTGGCCACGCTGTCCCCAGCCACCCTGACCTTGCAGAAAAGCCAGCTTTTGGCCAATGTCGCTTCGGTCAAGGCCGGCATCGCGCAGGCCGAAGCCCAGCTCATGGACGCCCAGTCTGCCGCAGCCGAGGCGCAGCGCGTCGCCGACCGCACCGCCGCGCTGATGAAGCAGGGCTCGGCCACCAACGCCGCCAACGACACGGCACAAGCGGCGCTGACCTCTGCGACGGCCCGGGTGACGGTGGCGGGCGGCTCGCTTGAATCCGCCAAGTCACAGCAAACCGCCGTCGACGCCCAGATCGCCAATATCGACCTGCAACTGTCGCGCACCAATGTCGTGGCCCCGGTGGCGGGCGTGGTTGTGGCCCGCAACGCCCAGCTGGGTGCCATCGCCTCGGCCTCGGGTGGCCCGATGTTCACCATCACCCGCGACGGCGCCCTGGAACTTCGCGCCGATGTCGCCGAAAGCGACCTTGCCCGCCTCTCCGCCAACCAGAACGCCACCGTGCAACTGGCCTCGTCCACCGTGCCGCTGACCGGCCATATCCGCTTGGTCGAACCGACCATCGACACCACGTCGCGCCTGGGCCGCGCCCGGATCTGGATCGACGCCAATCCCAACGTCCGCTCCGGCATGTTCGCCGAGGCGGACATTCTGGTGGTCGAGCGCGAGTCCCTCGCGGTGCCCGTCACCGCCGTCGGATCTTCCGGCACCGAAACCACCGTCATGGCGGTCAAGGACGGCACCGTCTCCCGCGTCGTCATCACCACCGGCATCCGCGACGGCGGCTGGGTCGAGGTGCTGTCGGGCCTCACCGAGGGCGAACTCATCGTGGCCAAGGCTGGCGCTTTTGTAGCCGATGGTGACAAGATCAACCCCATCCCGGCCCCGGCCGAGACGAACTGAGCGAGGCACCGATGAACTTCTCCGCATGGTCCATCCGCAACCCGGTCGCCCCGCTTCTGACCTTCGTCATCCTGCTGGTCTTGGGCTGGCAGGCGTTCAACGCTCTGCCGATCACCCGCTTCCCCAACATCGACGTGCCGCTTGTCGCGATATCCGTCAGCCAGCCGGGTGCCTCGCCGGCCGAGATGGAAACCCAGGTCACCAAGGTGATCGAGGACGCCGTCGCCGGCATCACCGGCGTCAAGAACATCGATTCTTCGGTGCTGGACGGCAGTTCCACCACCGCCGTCGAATTCCGCATGGAAGTGCCGACCGACAAGGCGGTGCAGGACGTCAAGGACGCCATTGACCGGGTGAAAAGCGACCTGCCCGCCGATGTCGACACCCCCTCCGTCACCAGGATCGACGTTGAAGGTCAGGCGATCATGACCTTCGCCGTCACCGCGCCCTCGATGACCTTCGAGGAAATGTCGTGGTTCGTCGATGACGTCATCAAACGCGGGTTGCAAGGCCGCCCCGGCGTCGGTCGGGTGGACCGCTACGGCGGCGCTGACCGCGAGATCCGCGTCGCGCTTGACCCGGTAAAACTCGACAGCTTCGGCATCACCGCCCAGGCGGTGTCCTCGCAACTGCGGATCACCAACACCAACTTGGGCGGCGGCCGCGCTGATTTCGGCTCGGGCGAACAGGCGATCCGCACGATGGGTGACGCCGCCACCGTGGCCAAACTCGCCGCCACCAACATCGCCCTGCCCGGCGGTCGCCATGTCGTGCTGTCCGACCTCGGCACGATCACCGACACATTCCAGGAACTGCGCAGCTTTTCCCGGCTTGGCGAACAGCAAGTCGTGACCTTCGGTGTCTTCCGCTCCAAAGGCTCGTCCGAAGTCTCGGTGGCCGAGGTGGTGAATTCCGAACTCGACCAGATCCGCAAGGCCCACCCCGAGGCGACGATCAAGCTGATCGACGACACCGTCTTCTTCACCTACGGCAACTACGAAGCTGCCATCGAAACCCTGCTCGAAGGCGCGTTGCTTGCCGTCATCGTGGTGATGATCTTCCTGCGCAACTGGCGCGCCACCCTGATCTCCGCCATCGCCTTGCCGCTCAGCGCCATCCCGACTTTCTGGGTGATGAACATGCTGGGCTTCTCGCTGAACCTCGTCAGCTTCCTGTCGCTGACACTGGCTACCGGTATTTTGGTGGATGACGCGATTGTGGAAATCGAGAATATCGCCCGCCACATCCGCATGGGCAAAACCCCGTACCGCGCCGCCATCGAAGCGGCGGATGAAATCGGCCTTGCCGTCATCGCCACTACCTCGACCATCGTCGCGGTCTTCGTGCCGGTCAGCTTCATGCCCGGCATCCCGGGCCAATATTTCCGCCAGTTTGGCATCACCGTCGCCGTGGCCGTGATGTTCTCGCTGCTGGTCGCCCGCCTGATCACGCCGATGATGGCCGCCTATTTCATGCGCGCCTCCGATGCAGGCACCGCACACGGCAACCGTGATGGCTGGATCATCCGCAGCTATCTTGGCTTTGTCCATGCGACGACCAACAACTGGACCTGGGGCCGCCTGCGCTTTGGCCGCTACTATGTCACCCTTGTCGCCGCTGTGGCTGCCGTGGCCCTTTCGGTCGTCGCCCTGATGGGCGTCCCCGGCTCGTTCATCCCGCCGGACGACAACTCGCGGATCACCGTCTCGGTCGAACTGCCGCCCGGCTCCACACTGGACGACACCGACCGCGCGACCCGTGCGATCTATGACACGATCAAGGACATTCCCTATGTCGACAACATCTTCATCCTCGGCGGCGCCTCGCCCAAGGGCGATCTCGACGTGCGCCGCGCCACTGTCACCGTCAATCTCGACAAGCTTGACCACAACCTGTTCCTGAAACTGTCGCAACTGGGCCGCCGCCTGCCGCTGGTCGGTGGCTTGGTGCCAGAGGTCAAGGACAAGGGCCGCCCGGTGCCGCAGAACCAGATCGAGGCAGAGGTGTTCAAACGCCTGGCCACCATCCCCGACATCCGCGCCCTGAAACTCGACGACCGCGGCTCGCGCGAGGTGGAATATTCGGTGCTGGCCGCCAATCAGGCCGATCTTGACGGCGCTGTCAAAAAGCTGCTCGACGCCCTGCGCGGCGAGCCGACGCTGGCCGATGTCACCGCCGAAGGCTCGCTGCCGCGTCCCGAGGTGCAGATCACCCCCCGCGCCGACGAGGCTGCCCGTCTTGGCGTCACCGCCCAGCAGATCGCCGCCGTGGTCCGTGTGGCGACCATCGGCGACTTTGACGCCGCCCTGGCCAAAATCTCGCTCGACGCCCGCCTGATCCCGATCCGGGTCCGGCTGGATGATGCCAGTCGCGAAAATATCAACCGCATCTCGGCCCTGCGCCTGACCACCGCCAGCGGGGCGACCGTGCCCTTGTCCGCAGTCGCCGATATCCGGTTGGGCGAAGGCCCGGCCTCGGTCAAGCGCCACAACCGCGAACGCTGGGCCGTCATCGGTGCCAACCTGCCGGTCGGTGTTGCCCTTGGCACCGCCAAAGAGCGCTTCACGGCCATCGCCAGCAAGGTTCAACTGCCCGGCACCGCCCGGATCGAAGAATCCGGCGATGCCGAAATCCAGACCGAACTCTTTGCCAGTTTCATCAAATCCATGCTGCTGGGTCTGATGATGATGCTATCGGTGCTGATCCTCCTGTTCCGCTCGGCGATCCAGCCCTTCACCATCCTGTTCTCGCTGCCCTTGGCGATCGGCGGCGTGGCGGCGGCGCTGATCGTTACCGGCTCGGCCCTGTCGATGCCGGTGCTGATCGGCATGCTGATGCTGATGGGCATCGTGTCGAAAAACGCCATCCTGCTGATCGACTTCGCGGTCGAGATGCGGGCGCGCGGCATGACCCGGCTGGAAGCGGTGGTCGAGGCAGGCCACAAACGCGCCCGCCCGATCGTGATGACCTCCATCGCGATGTCGGCAGGCATGCTGCCCTCGGCGCTTGGCGTTGGTGAAGGCGGCTCGTTCCGCGCCCCGATGGCGATCGCGGTGATCGGCGGCATCATCGTGTCCACCGTCCTCAGCCTGGTCGTGGTGCCGTCATTCTACCTGATCATGGACGACCTTTCCTGGCTGCTGGGCCTCGTCTTCGGTCATATCTTCGGCGAGAAGGAGGCTGAACCCGAAAGCCCCGAAGCTGCGATCCTCGCCGAACGCATCGCCCTCCTCGCCGCCGATCAGCAAGACCTGCGCGAAAAGATGGGCGAGTTGACCCAACCGCACGAGCCGCAAGAAGCGGGCCACCTGCTGCGGCAAGGCATGGCCGCCGAATAACGGAACGCGGCCCAACCGCGCCTCCAGCCCGCCAAAGTCAGGGATGACAACCTGCGACCCTGCCCGGCTCTCGCTTTTCGGCCTGGGGTTTTGCTGTAGGTCCATTCGGTGACGGCACTGTCGCGGTCTGATCGGGGCGGTTTCTGAGCAAGCCGAAGCCGGTACGAAAATCGGATTTGGCAAGGTATCCCCGCAGCCTTTCGAGGCATGGCGCTTTCGCCGAACTTGCTTTGGTCGGCGCGGGCCAGGGCAAGGGCGGCTGGCGGTGCCGCCCCGCCCGTAAGCCACATGGCGCAGATTGACAGTTCGTGCCGAGACGATTCCCGTGGTCAGCATCCCCGATGTCGCAACCCGAGACCCGCTGTGCTGTGATGGCTCAGGCGGGAATATCTGGAAAAGGGTAAGGTGTCAGCGCAGACGCCTGATCAGGCTGGAAGTGTCGTGGCGACCGCCGCCCATGCGCTGGACGTCCTTGTAGAACTGATCGACCAGCGCCGTCACCGGCAGGCTGGCGCCGATCTGGTTGGCGGTGGCCAGGCAGATGCCCAGATCCTTGCGCATCCAGTCCACCGCAAAGCCGTGGTCAAACTTGCCCTCCAGCATGGTCTTGTGACGGTTGACCATTTGCCAACTGCCTGCGGCACCCTGGCTGATGACTTCCACCACTGCTGCGCCGTCCAACCCGGCTTTCTCGCCAAAGGCCAAAGCCTCGGCCAAGCCCTGCACCAGGCCGGCGATGCAGATCTGGTTCATCATTTTGGCAAGCTGGCCCGCGCCGCTGTCGCCAAGCCGCTTGCAGATGCGGGCATAGGCCTGCATCACCGGCTCGGCGCGGGCGTAGTCGGCTTCCGTGCCGCCGCACATGATCGACAGCACGCCGTTTTCGGCGCCCGCCTGACCACCGGACAGCGGCGCATCGACGAAGCCCTTGCCCTGCCCTGCCGCCACTTGCGCCAGTTCGCGCGTCACCTCCGCCGAAACCGTGGTGTGGTCGATGAATACCGTGCCCGTCGCCATGCCCGCAAAAGCCCCGTCTGTCCCATTGCAGACCGCGCGCAGGTCGTCGTCATTGCCGACGCAGGACAGCACGAACTCCGCGCCTCGCGCCGCCTCGCCTGGAGTGGCCGCGGACGTGCCACCATGTTTGGCAACCCAGGCCGCCGCCTTGGCCGGATTGCGGTTATAGACGGTGACCCGATGGCCCCTGGCTCTCAGATGGCCCGCCATCGGAAAGCCCATCACGCCCAGTCCCAGAAATGCCACTCGCGCCATTGCCCGCCCCGTCATTGCCCCTGCATCCGGGATCGACTAGGAGGGGCATTCCGACCCGCCGTCAAGAACAGGCTCCCCCATGCTGACCGCCTTCCGCTGGCTTTTGCGCGTCTTTGTCAGTCTGATCGTGCTGGGCCTGCTGGCGACCGGGGTCTTCTATTACTTCCTGTCGCGTTCGCTGCCCGACTACAACGCGACCTACAGACTGGACGGCATATCCGCCCCGTTGGAAATTGTCCGCAACAACAATGACGTGCCGCATATCTTTGGCGCGACCGATGGCGATACGTTTTTTGCCCTCGGCTTCGCTCATGCCCAGGACCGGTTGTGGCAGATGACCATGCTGCGGCGCACCGCGCAGGGCCGGCTGTCAGAGATGTTCGGGGTGCGCACCCTGAAAATCGACGAGATGATGCGGCGGCTCGATCTTTACACCCTGTCGCTGTCCTCGGTCGCGGCTCAGGATGCGCCGACCAAAGCGGCGCTTGATGCTTATGCGCGCGGCGTCAATGCCTGGATCGAACAGGTCAATAAGGACGCCCTGGGCCGGGGCGCGCCGGAGTTCTTTCTGTTCTCGGCCCAGATCGACGCCTGGGCGCCTGCCGACAGCATTGCGATCATGAAGCTGATGGCGCTGCAACTTTCCTCGCAACTGGAGTCGGAAGTGCTGCGGGCGCAGATGTCGATGGTGCTGTCGCCCGCCCGGCTGCGCGACATTCTGCCCGATGATCCGACCCAGGCCGTCGCGGCTTTGCCGCAGTATTCCGCCCTGATGCCGGGGGTGGTGCCGGGGCAGCCGCCCCTGCGGATGGCGGCGCTGGATGATCCGTTGTCGCCGTTCAAAAGTCAGGATTTCGCGGGCGCGTCGAATGCCTGGGCCGCGATGCCGA
>JAYUGA010000043.1:0-2449 GCA_043738565.1 Rhodobacterales bacterium | reverse complement strand
ACGGTCTGATCGAAATTCCCGAAGGTGGTAGCTTTGCCGATATGGTCGCCCTGAAAGGCGACAAGGAAATTGGCGAAAAGATCAATATCATTATTGCGAAGCTGGCCGAGGCGAACGACCTGAAGGGCGTCATTGACGTTGCCGATTTCAACGAGGAAGAAAAGCTCGGCACCGGCAAGGAAATGGTCGATCGGCTGTCAAACCTTGTGGCGATCTTCAACCGCCCTGAGCTTGATTTCCGCAAAAACCGGGCCGAAGGCGATGACATCCTCGGCGATGCTTACGAATATCTGATGCGGCACTTCGCAACCGAGTCCGGCAAGAGCAAAGGCCAGTTCTACACGCCTTCCGAGGTGTCAAAGATCATGGCGAAGGCCATCGGCATCAGCGGGTCAAAGCGGCCGGACCAGACGATATATGACCCGACCTGCGCATCGGGGTCGCTGTTGTTGAAAGCGCGGGATGAGGCCCCGGCAGGGATCACCATCTACGGTCAGGAAAAGGACGTGGCGACCCGCGCGCTGGCGAAGATGAACATGGTGCTGCACGACTGCCCAACTGCTGAAATTTGGCGCGACAACACGCTGGCCAACCACCATTTCAAGAACCCGAATGGCACCCTGAAAACCTTCGACTTCGTCGTCGCCAACCCGCCCTTCTCGGACAAGGCCTGGGGCACCGGGCTTGATCCGGTGAACGATCTTTATGACCGTTTCGACTATGGCGTGCCGCCCGCTAAGAACGGCGATTACGCCTACTTTCTGCACATCATTGCCTCGCTGAAAACCACCGGCAAAGGCGCTGTCATTCTGCCGCATGGCGTCCTGTTCCGCGGCAATGCCGAAAGCGACATCCGCGAGAAGATCATCCGCAAGGGCTACATCAAGGGCATCATTGGCCTGCCTGCCAACCTGTTCTATGGCACCGGCATCCCTGCCTGCATCGTGGTGATCGACAAGGAAAACGCTCACGCTCGCACCGGCATCTTCATGATCGACGCCTCCAAGGGCTTTGTGAAGGATGGCAACAAGAACCGGCTGCGGTCGCAGGACCTGCACAAGATCGTCGACGCCTTCACCAAGTTGGTCGAGATCGACAAGTATTCCCGCATGGTGCCGCTGGCCGAGATTGAAAAGCACGGCTTCAACCTGAACATCCCGCGTTATATTGACAGCTCTGAACCTGAAGACCTGCAGGATATCGAGGCGCATCTGAAGGGTGGCATCCCGGTGCGTGATGTCGATGCGCTGGCCGATTTCTGGCGGGTGCTGCCCGCCGTCCGGGCCACGCTGTTCGGGCCGGGCGACAGGCCGGGCTATCTGACGCCGCTGGTCGATGCGGCCGAGGTCAAGGGCGCGATCCTGAACCATGGCGAATTCGCCACCTTCACCGCGCAGGTGACGGCGGTGTTTGATGCGTGGTCAGCCGCCCATACCCCTCGGCTGCGCGATATTGCCATCGGCGACCACCCCAAGGACCTGATCGCCGAGATTTCCGAGGATCTGCTCGACCGCTTCAAACCCGTGCCGCTGATCGACGGCTATGACGTCTATCAGCACCTGATGACCTGGTGGGCCGAGGTGATGCAGGACGACACCTATATCCTTGTGCAGGATGGCTGGGCGGCTGGCTGCGTGATCCGCGAACTGGTCAGGAACTCCGATGGCAAATTCACTGAAACCCCCGACATCACGCTGGAGCGGCGCAAGCTGAAGGCGGAGCTGATACCGCCCGCGCTGATCGTGGCGCGGTTCTTTGGCGCGCAGCGGGCGGCGCTGGAGGGGTTGGAGGCCGCGGCGGAAGAGGCCGCGCGGGCGTTGGAGGAGTTGGACGAAGAACATGGCCGCGAGGATGGGCTGCTGTTTGAGGCCAAGACCGACAAGGGCAAGCTGACCGCGAAATCGGTCAAGGACCGGACCCGCGACATCCGTCTGGACAAGGAGGCGGGGGACGAGCGGGCGATGCTGAAAACCTGCCTGGCGCTGATCGAGGCGGCGGCGGATGCCGATGCGGCGGTCAAGGCGGCGCAGGCGGCGCTGGATGCGGCCGTTGTGGCGCAATACGCCAAGCTGACGGAAGGTGAAGTGAAGTCGCTGCTGGTGGCCGACAAATGGCTGGCGAGGGTGCAGGCGGATGTTTTGGCCGAGGTGGATCGGGTCAGTCAGGCGCAGGCGGGGCGGGTCAAGGTGCTGGCAGAGCGCTATGCCACGCCGCTGCCGAAACTGACCGAGGATCTGGAGGCGCTGAGCGCAAGTTGCGGGCGCATCGCCAAGTCACGAACTGGCGCGTCAGGCGCGTCACCTGACGAAATCGGCCGGTTTGCCCACAAAATGCGCATGAAAAAGATCCGCTAGAGTTTGTCTGACTTAGATTGAAGCATACCCTGCATGTCGAAGGTAGTTTTGGCACTCATCTGGGTCGAATGTGTCGAGTAGGGTTCCAACCCGCC
>JAYUGA010000042.1:0-6939 GCA_043738565.1 Rhodobacterales bacterium | reverse complement strand
CTCGGCCTCGTCAAACCCGACTCCGGCACCATCACCCTCGACGGCGTGGATGTGACCAAGACCGAGCGTGACGCCTTCCTCGCCCGCTTCGGCATGCTGTTCCAGGGCGGGGCGCTGTTCGACTCAATGCGCGTCTGGGAAAATGTCGCCTTCCGCCTGATGCGTGGCCCCAAGGCGCTGCCCAAGGCCGACGCCCACGCCATCGCGCTGGAAAAACTCCGCCGGGTCGGCCTCACCCCCGACAAAGCCGACCTCTTCCCCGCCGAACTCTCGGGCGGCATGCAAAAACGCGTCGGCCTCGCCCGCGCCATCGCCGCCGAGCCCGAAATCATCTTCTTCGACGAACCCACCACCGGGCTTGACCCGATCATGGCCGGGGTGATCAACGCCCTGATCCGCGAGATCGTCACCGAAATGGGCGTCACCGCCATGACCATCACCCACGATATGACCTCGGTGCGCGCCATCGCCGACCGCGTCGCCATGCTGCACGACGGCCTGATCCGCTGGACCGGCCCGGTGGAACAGATGGACGAGGCGCACGACCCCTACCTGCAACAATTCATCCACGGCCGCGCCACCGGCCCGATCGAGGCGGTGCGCTGAACCCGAGACCGTCTCGCTTTTCTTCCCTTCAAAACATCCCCAACAAAGGCCCCGTCTTCCAACCCGCGCAGCCCCCCCCCTTCATTTGCTCCCAAATATCCCCGCCGGAGTCTCCCACCCTCACCACTTATTTCCAACCGCGCCCATTTTCTGTCCCCAAATATCCCCGCCGGAGGCTCCCGCTCTCGCCACCCTTGACCCGGCCTTGCTCCCACTCCACCCTCACGCATGAAATACGCCAACCTCGCCCTCCTCATCCTGTTCCCGATCGCCTGGTTCGCGCCGCTCCTCCGCGCCGCGATCCTGCCGATCTTCGGCATGGACGAAATCTCGGTCATTTCCGGCCTGCAATCGCTGTGGGGCACCGACCCCGCCCTTGCCCTGCTGGTCACGGCACTCGCCATCTTCGCCCCCTACGCCAAGACCCTCGGCCTCGCCCTGATCCACTGGCACCTGCTCTCCCCCAGAACCCTTCCCGCCCTCCACATGCTGGGCAAACTGGCGATGGCCGATGTCTTCCTGATCGCCCTCTACATCGTCCTCGCCAAGGGCGTGGGTTACGCCACCATTCAGACCGCCTGGGGCCTTTACCTCTTCACCGCCTGCATCCTCGCCTCGCTCCTGCTCGGCCTTCGCACCGCCCGGTAAGGTGTCGTGCTTTGCACGCAGCCTCCGCCACTTGCCACCACGCCGCTTTCCAGTCATCAAACCGCATGGCCAAAACCTCCGCCGCCTTCACCTGCACCGCCTGTGGCGCCGCGCACACCAAGTGGAGCGGGCGCTGCGAATCTTGCGGCGGCTGGAACACCATCATCGAAGAAGCTCCGCTCTCCGCCGGCCCCAAAGCGCTCGGCGGCAAGGGCAAGAGCATGCCCTTGACCGACCTCGCCACGATAGGCACCTCCCCGCCCCGCGCCGCCTCTGGCATCGGCGAACTCGACCGCGTTCTGGGTGGCGGCCTCGTCCCGGCTTCCGCCATCCTGGTCGGCGGCGATCCCGGCATCGGCAAATCCACCCTCTTGCTGCAAGCCGCCGCCGCCTTCGCCCGCCAGGGCCTGCCCTGCATGTATATCTCCGGCGAAGAAGCCGCCGCCCAGGTCCAGATGCGCGCCCAGCGCCTTGGCCTGACCGATGCCAAAGTCGCCCTCGGCACCGAAACCAACCTGCGCGACATCCTGACCACGCTCGACACCCACCGCCCCGGCCTTGCCATCATCGACAGCATCCAGACCATGTGGCTCGACACTGTGGATTCAGCGCCCGGCTCGGTCAGCCAGGTCCGCGCCGCCTCCCATGAACTCGTCACCTTCGCCAAGAAACGCGGCGTTTCCATCGTCCTCGTCGGCCATGTCACCAAGGAAGGCCAGATCGCCGGACCGCGCGTCATCGAACACATGGTCGATACCGTCCTCTATTTCGAAGGCGAACGCGGCCACCAGTTCCGCATCCTGCGCGCAGTGAAAAACCGCTTCGGCCCGGCCGACGAGATCGGCGTGTTCGAGATGACCGGCGACGGCCTGGCCGAGGTTACCAACCCCTCCGCCCTGTTCCTCAGCGACCGCGAGAAAGCCACCCCCGGTTCCGCCGTTTTCGCAGGCATCGAAGGCACCCGCCCCGTTCTCACCGAAATCCAGGCCCTCGTCGCGCCCTCCACTTTGGGCACCCCCAGACGCACCGTGGTCGGCATCGACGGCGGCCGCCTGTCCACCATCCTCGCCGTTCTGGAGGCGCGCTGCGGCATCTCCTTTGCCGGTCTCGATGTCTTCCTCAACGTCGCCGGTGGCATGCGCGTCTCCGAACCCGCCGCCGATCTCGCCGTCGCCGGGGCCATCCTTTCGGCCCGCGAGGATGTGGCAATTCCGCCAGACATGGTGCTTTTTGGCGAAATCTCCCTGTCCGGTGCCCTGCGCCCGGTGGGTCAGACTGAAAACAGGTTGAAAGAGGCGTCGAAACTTGGTTTCACCGACGCAATTGCGCCGACGAGATCAAAGCTCGGCCAGGACACGGGGATGCGGGTGCGCGAGATGCCCGACCTCACGGCGTTTGTAGGCGATATGTTCGGCGCAGGCTGACCTGCCCGGGGAGTGGATGAATGCAAGGTTTTACCCTGATTGACGGCATTGCCGCGGCCATCATCGTGCTGTCGGCGATCCTGTCCTATTCGCGCGGCTTCGTGCGCGAAGGCATGGCGATTGCGGGCTGGGTCGGCGCCGCCGTCTTGGCCTTCGTCTTCGCCCCGACCGTGCAACCCTTGGTCAAGGAAATCCCGGTTCTGAACAAATTCCTCGCCGACAGTTGCGAATTGTCGATCATCGCGGCCTTTGCCGGAGTGTTTGCCGTAGGCCTTGTCGTCGCCTCGCTGTTCACCCCGCTGTTCTCCTCGGTCGTGCAACGCTCCGCCTTGGGCGGCCTCGACCAAGGCCTCGGCTTCCTGTTCGGCGTGGTGCGCGGCGTCCTGCTGGTTGCCGTCGCCTTCTTCGTCTACGACAAGGCCAGCCTGACCAATTCGATCCCGATGGTCGACAATTCCCGTTCCGCCAAGGTCTTCGCCTCGTTCCAGGACCAGATCAACGCCTCGGTCCCCGAAAACGTGCCGAACTGGATCGTCGGGCGCTACAACGACCTGACCGCCGCCTGCGCCACTGGCGCGGCTGCCACACCAACGGTGCCCGCCGCCCCGGATGCAACCACGGCCACACCTGCCCCCACCAACTGACCCCAGCCCGCCGCATTGCGGCATTCGGGGCGTGACACTCTCGCGTCAAAGGCTTAAGGAACCTGCATCCCCAACCGGAGTCGGAGGCCCCATGCGCCCTTTCCTTGCCCATCCGTTCGATGATGACAAGCTCAAGGAAGAATGCGGGGTCTTCGGCGTGAACGGCGTGGCCGATGCGGCCAATTTCGTGGCCCTCGGCCTGCACGCCCTGCAACACCGCGGGCAAGAGGCGGGCGGCATCGTCAGCTACGATCCCGTCACCGGCTTCAACTCCGCCCGCCGCTTCGGTTACGTGCGCGACAACTTCACCAAGCCCGAGGTGATGGAAACCCTGCCGGGTGCCCTGGCCATCGGCCATGTCCGCTATTCCACCGCCGGCTCCAAAAGCCCGACCGCGATCCGCGACGTCCAGCCGTTCTTCGGCGAGTTCGCGATGGGCGGTGCCGCCATCGCCCATAACGGCAACCTGACCAATGCCCATGCCCTGCGCCGCGAACTGATCGAACGCGGCTCGATCTTCCAGTCCTCGTCCGACAGCGAATGCATCATCCACCTGATGGCGCGCTCGATCCAGAAAACCATCGCCGAACGGATGAAAGACGCCCTGCGCCGGGTCGAGGGTGCCTTCTCGGTCGTCGCCATGACCCGCACCAAACTGATCGGCGTCCGCGACCCCCTGGGTGTCCGCCCGCTGGTCCTGGGCCGCATCGGCGACAGCGCCTGGGTGCTGTCCTCGGAAACCTGCGCGCTCGACATCGTCGGCGCGGCCTTCGTGCGCGAGATTGAACCGGGTGAGATGGTGGTGATCGAGGATGGCAAGGTCGCCTCCACCCACCCCTTCGCCCCGGCCAAATCGCGGTTCTGCATCTTCGAACACGTCTATTTCAGCCGCCCCGACAGCATTCTGGGTGGCCGCTCGGTCTATGAGACCCGCCACGCCATCGGCGTCGAACTGGCGAAAGAGGCTCCGGTTGACGCCGATCTCGTCTGCCCGGTGCCCGACAGCGGCACCCCCGCCGCCATCGGCTATTCGCAGCAATCCGGCATCCCCTACGCGATGGGCATCATCCGCAACCAGTATATGGGCCGCACCTTCATCGAACCCACCGAGTCGATCCGCAACATGGGCGTGCGTCTGAAACTCAACGTCAACCGCGCCCTGATCAAGGGCAAGCGGGTGATCCTGGTTGACGATTCGGTCGTGCGCGGCACCACCTCGCGCAAGATCAAGGACATGATCCTCGACGCCGGTGCCGCCGAGGTTCACTTCCGCATCGCCAGCCCGCCCACCGCCTGGCCGTGCTTTTACGGTGTCGATACGCCGGAACGCTCCAAACTCCTCGCCGCCTCGATGTCCGAGGAAGAGATGCGCGACTGGATCGGCGTGAACAGCCTGAAATTCATCACCCTCGACGGCCTCTACCGCGCCGCGGGCGAGGCGGCAGGCCGCGACGCCCATAGCCCCAAATACTGCGACGCCTGCTTCTCCGGCGACTACCCGATCGCGCCCTCCGACAAGCTGGAAGAAGGCTTCGAGATGAAGGCCGCGCAATAACCCGCCCGAAACCCCTTGAATTTTTGGCCCAAATATCCCCGCCCGAGGCTCCCGCCGCCATTGCCAGCCAATCCCCCTTGCCCTTTCACATTGGTCCAAATATCCCCGCCGGAGGCTCCGACCCCTCCACGAAGAATGAACCAATGACCCAAAGCCTCGCCCTGATTACCGGTGCCTCGCGTGGCCTCGGTGCCGCCATTGCCGAACAACTGGCCCTGCGCGGCTGGCATGTCGTGGCCGTCGCGCGCACCACCGGCGGGCTGGAGGAGCTGGACGACCGCGTCAAATCCCACCAATCCCCCGGCGCGGGTGGCTTGACCCTCGCCCCGATGGACGTGACCAATGACGACGCCATGCGCCACCTCTGCCTCAGCATCCATCAGCGTTGGGGTCAGCTGGACCTCTGGGTCCACACCGCCATCCATGCCGCCCCATTGACCCCGGCAGGCTCGCTGGATACCAAAGACTGGGATAAAAGCATCGCCACCAATATCCGCGCCACCGGGCAGTTGATCCCGATGGTGGAGCCGCTTTTGCACGCCGGTCAGGGCACCGCCCTGTTTCTTGACGACCCGCGCGCTGGCCAGAAATTCTTCGGCGCTTACGGGGCCAGCAAAGCCGCCCAGATCGCCCTGGCCCGGTCATGGGCTGCCGAAACCGTGAAAATCGGCCCGCGCGTGCTGATCGAAACCCCGGCCCCGATGCCCACCGCCACCCGGGCGCGGTTCTTCCCCGGCGAAGATCGCACGGCGCTGACCAGCCCGCGCGACGAGGCTAACAGGCTGATCGGCCGGTTGTGACGCGCAGCAGAAGGCAAGGTGCGTCCGATGACGCACCCTACCCGGCGGCATCACCCCAAGGCATAGCCCGCGCCGCGCACCGTCCGCAGCGGATCATCGCCGCCCTGGGCACACAGGGATTTCCGCAGCCGCCCGATATGCACATCCACCGTCCGGCTGTCGACATAGATATCCCGGCCCCAGACCCGGTCCAGCAACTGCTCCCGGCTGAACACCCGCCCCGGCTTTTCCAGAAACGTCGCCAGCAGCCGGAACTCGGTCGGCCCCAGCTTCAACGCCGCCCCACCGCGCAACACCCGATGCGTCTCGGGGTCGAGCAATATGTCGCCAAACTCCAGCACCACCCCCACCGCCGCAGGCCGCACCCGCCGCAGATGCGCCCGCAGGCGCGCCATCAGTTCGGCCAGCGAATAGGGCTTGATCACGTAATCATCCGCCCCAGTCTCCAACCCGCGCACGCGGTCGACCTCTTCAGACCGCGCCGACAGCATGATGATCGGAATGCCCCGCGTCTCGGGCCGCAGCTTCAAGCGCCGGCACACCTCCAGCCCCGACACCAGCGGCATCATCCAGTCCAGAAGGATCAGGTCCGGTGCGGATTCCTGCACCAGCAGCATCGCCTCTTCGCCATTGGCCGCCTGCGTCACCGCAAAGCCTTCGGCCGCCAGATTATAGGCCAGAACCTCGCGCTGCGCCGGCTCATCCTCGACCAGCAGAACCGAAGGCGCGCTCATCCGACGTCACCCGAAATCACCGCCTCACCCTTGGGTCGTGCCTCGCCCGGCAGCGAGCCGGTGGCCAGATAGATCACCTGTTCGGCAATCGTGGTGGCATGGTCGCCGACCCGTTCGATGTTCTTGGCAATGAAATGCAGATGCATGCAGGCGGTGATGTTGCGCGGGTCTTCCAGCATATGGGTCAGAAACTCGCGGAACAGCGCGGTATACATCTGATCGACGTCCTGATCCTGCTGGCGCACTTCTTCCGCCAGCCCGACATCGCGCGCGATATAGGCGTCCAGCGCGTGCTTCAGCAGCAACCCGACCTGCCGCGCCATGCGGCGGATCGAACCTGCCGCGCCCGGAATCGGCTGCATCGTCCCCAGCACGACCGAACGTTTCGCCAGGTTCTTGGCATAATCGCCGCAGCGTTCCAGACTGGAGGCGATCTTCATCACCGACAGCACCGTCCGCAAATCGCTCGCCGCTGGGGCACGCAGAGCGATCAGCCGGGCGCATTCGGAATTGACCTGCTCTTCCAGC
>JAYUGA010000041.1:0-2467 GCA_043738565.1 Rhodobacterales bacterium | reverse complement strand
GATCCCACAGGTTGGCGGCGTCGATCTGGTCCTGCAGGGCGGCCATTTCGTCGGCGGTCTCGTCGGTGTAGTTCATGGCGAGTTCGTTGTAGCGGTTCAGGATGGCGGTCTTTTTATAAAGGCCGAGCATCACATTGCCGCGCACATCCAAAGCCGGGTCAAGCTGGGGTTCCTGTGCCAGGTAGCCGACCTTGACGCCCTTGGCAGCCCAGGCCTCGCCCTGAAAATCCTTGTCGAGGCCGGCCATGATCCGCAAGAGGGTGGACTTGCCCGAGCCGTTGACGCCGACCACGCCGATCTTGACGCCGGGCAGGAAGTTCAGCTTGATATTCTCGAAGCATTTCTTGCCGCCGGGATAGGCCTTGGAGACGTTGTCCATGTGGTAGACGTATTGATAGGCGGCCATGTGAGCGCTCCGGTTCGGGGGTTGCGCGTCATGTAAGGGAAAGGTGGCGGCGCTGCAACGGTCAGAGCCGCTTGGCCAGCCAGATGTTGGCGGGAAGGCCGGTGTAGGGGGCGGTCTCAAGCCAGCCATCGGCGCGGTAGAGCGCTAGCGCCGGCGTCAGGCCGGTGTGGCTGTCCAGTTTCAGCTGGGTGAAACCCATGCTGCGGGCCCGGGATTCGAGCGTGCGCATCAGGCGGCGGCCAAGGCCCTGACCGCGCGCGATGGGATCGATCCAGAGGCGTTTCACCTCGGCCACGCCGGGTTCCAGCGGGCGCAGCGAGACGCAGCCGATCGGCAGGTCGTCGGACCATGCCAGCAGGAAAGCGCCCTGCGGCGGGCGGTATCTGGCGGCGTCGGGCAGCGGCAGCGGGAACAGGTCAGCGGTGAAATGGGGGAAGGTTTCGAGGAGCAGCCGGTAGTAGGCCGAAATGCAGGCAAGCGATGCGGGATCATCGGGGTCGGCGTCGCGGATTTCGACCTGATCTTGCAGCATCACCGTGGCGATCAGGTCCATCGCGTCGATCAGGGCCTGTTGTCGTGGCCCGGCGCGGTCGAAAACCTGCTGGGCTTTGGCATGGCCGAGTTGCTCGTATATCTGCCACTCGGCCTGACCTGCGTCGGTCAGCATGGCGATGCGGCGGCGGCGGTCGGCGGGGTCAGTCACCGATTGCACGAGACCCTCGGCTTCCAGCGCCCGCAGCAGGCGGCTGAGCAGGCCGGTGTCGAGATCAAGCCGTTTGCGCAGTTCGGCGACATCGGTGCCCCCGGCCTTGACCAGTTGCAGCACGCGCGCGGCACCCAGGGGGCGCCCCCGCCCAAGGTAGGAGGTATCGAGCGCACCAATCTCGCGGGTGACGACACGGTTGAACCGGCGCAGGCGGGCAATGGCATCGAGCATGGTTGACCTTCGTCAGGTAGTTTACCTGACTTAGGTCATCTATTGACGATGGGTCAAGGGGTTTACGCTTTACAGCCGTCGGTGCCGCAGCCAAAACAGGGCGGGGGACAGAGGAGGGAGGCCCGCAGATGGTCCAGGGCTTTCCGATTGCACGGCGGGGGATGGTGGTGGGGCTGCTGGGCGGCTCGTTTGATCCGGCGCATGCGGGGCATGTCCATATCACGCGGCAGGCTGTGGTGCGGCTGGGGCTGGACCGGGTGTGGTGGCTGGTCAGCCCTGGCAATCCGCTGAAAGCACGGGCGCCTGCCGCGCTGGCGCTGCGGCTGGCGCGGGCGCGGCAGGTGATGCAGGATCCGCAGGTGGTGGTGACCGACCTTGAGGCGCGGCTGGGCACGCGGGCGACGATTGACACGATCCGGCGCTTGCAGGCGATCTATCCGGGGGTGCGGTTTGTCTGGATCATGGGGTCGGATAATCTGGTGCAGTTCCACCGTTGGAGCCGGTGGCGGGATATTCTGGCGGCGGTTCCGGTGGCGGTGATGGCGCGGCCCGGCGCGGGGCTGCCCGCGCGGTTGTCGGTGGCGGCGCGGGCTTATCGGTCTTATCAGGTGGCGCGGCCGGAGGGGCTGGGGGAAACGCGGCCTCCGGCGTGGTGTTTCGTGAACCTGCCGCTCAATTCGGCGTCATCGAGCCAGATCCGCGCACAGGGCAAGTGGCGGCGGTGATTGCAATGGCCCGGCTCATTGGGATATTTGAAGCAGTCGGATCGGGAGTCGTTCCATGGCTGTGACGCGGCGCGGGGTTCTGGGCGGGCTTTTGGCGGGGGCGGCTTTGCCAGCCTGGGGCGAAGGCTTGCGACCGATGCCGCGCCCGGCTGCCAAGGCTGCGACCGTCGCGATTCCGGCCGAGGAAGCGGGCGATCTGGTGGCGGCGGCGAAGCTGACCGGGATCACCGGCTATATTGTGGCGGACGTGAAGACAGGGCGGGTGCTGGAGCAGGTGAATGCCGATGCGCCGGTGCCGCCTGCGAGCGTGGCCAAGACGATTACATCGCTGTTTGCCTTGGAGAGGTTGGGGGGGAGCCATCGGTTTGCCACGCGGGTGATGGCGGTAGGGTCTGTGCA
>JAYUGA010000040.1:0-2471 GCA_043738565.1 Rhodobacterales bacterium | reverse complement strand
AGCCCCCGGTCGGCAAAGGCCCGCTGAAACGTCTTGCGCGCACCGGCCTCTTTCATCGCTGTCAGGTCAAAATGCGGTGCTGTCGACCAGCCGCCAGTGTTCACTTCCACCCCCTGCACGCCAAGGGCCACTGCGGCGTCGAGCATCTGGGTGAAATTGCGGCCACCAAGGCTGTCAGATACGAAACCGAGTTTCATTGCGGTGCCTTTGCGTAAAAAGCGGGTTGGGCGATCATCTCGACCGGCACTTTGCGAGCCTCGGTCAGGGCGCGGACGCCAGCTTCAGCGACGATGGCTGCGGCATAACCGTCCCAGGCGGTCGAGGCGATGGGAGAGAATTCGCCGGTGCGGACAAAGCGCAGGAAGGCGCGGTTCTGGCGGCGGTA
Source organism: Rhodobacterales bacterium (assembly GCA_043738565.1). GTDB lineage: Bacteria > Pseudomonadota > Alphaproteobacteria > Rhodobacterales > Rhodobacteraceae > Stagnihabitans. The sequence continues at coordinate 2,086 of JAYUGA010000040.1, read as the reverse complement.
GGCTTCGGCATAGCGCAGGCGCCAGTCGGTCGGATAAGCGGTCGTCTGGGTCAGGGCGGCGTCGCGGCGGCTGAACAGCGGGTTCGCCATCGCGATGCTGCCCTTTTCGCCGACCAGTTCGGCCCGCACGTCGTAGCCGTAAGACGCGTTGTTGTTGACCTCGATGTTCACCAACTGGCCGTCACGGGTTTCCAGCACCATGAACACTGGGGCCACCAATGTATCAGATCGTTTGGGCTGGAACGCCGATATCGCGGCATAATCGGTGTTCAAAACATACCGGACCACATCAAACTCATGCGGGGCAGAATTGGTGATCGCCATCGACGCCACAAAGTCTGCCGCTGGGGTTTCGACGTTGCGGTGAAAATTGTGCATGATCAGGGCACGGCCCAACGAACCGTCAGCCAGCGCTGCCTTCATCTCGGCATAGGATTGGTCAAACCGGCGCATAAAACCTAACTGAATCCAGCGGCGACCGCTGGCAGCTTCTGCGGCCATTACCGACAGACATTCGGTCGAGGATTGTGACAGCGGCTTTTCACATAAGCTTGGCTTTCGCGCAGCGATACAGGCAAGCGACAACGGTGCATGGGTCGAATCCGGGCTCGCGATGATCACCGCATCCACATCCGCCCGCGCAATCACGGCCAACGGATCGGTCGCCACATCGGCGGCACCGGTTTCGTCCGCCACCGCCTGGGCCCGGTCTGCAAAGGCATCGCAAACCACCTGAACCGCAGCGCCCGGCATATCCTGTGCAATAATCCGGGCGTGATCCGCCCCCATGATGCCTGTGCCAATCACGGCAATTCTGATGCTCACGTTTACCCCCCTTTGCCGGGCTGCGACTGGCATCCGGTTTCCAGCCCCGGAGGCTGCCTTCGAGTCGCGCCCACGCTGGAACATATATTCTATTGACAGAACTATGGGAGTGAGTATTTCATCCTTTAGACGCATTTCACGTCAAAACCGTCAAATTTTGAAACCAAAGAATGAAAGAATCTCGCAGAGGGCAAGATGGCCGGACGGATCACCATTGCAGAGCTTGCCGAAAAAGCTGGCGTATCGGTTTCGACAATTGACCGGATGATGAACGGTCGCCACCCGGTGCGGCGAGCGACGGCCGAGAAAATCCTGTTGGCCGCGGAGACCCATGGGTTTTATGCCACCCAACTGCTGAAGGAACGGATGGGGGTTAGCCGTCCGGCCGTGCGTATCGGCTTTTTGCTACAACAATCCAACCGCCCGTTTTACAAGCTGATCGCCAGCGCTCTGCGGCAGGCGGCGTCCGGCATGCTGACCCCGGTGGACGTGGTCATCGAACACATGGATGATCTTTCGCCAGAGGCGGTTTCGGCGCGCATGTTGGCGGTTGGCGAACAGGTGGACGCACTGGCCGTGGTGACAGCAGAACACCCCCGCATCACCCAAGCGATCGAGGCGCTGGCCGCAGAAGGTATCCCGACGTTCGGCCTGATCTCCGGCCTGACCGCCGCTTGTGGCACGGGCTATGTCGGACTGGACAATTGGAAGGTCGGTCGATCCGCGGCTTGGGCTATCGTGCGGCTTTGCAGGCAGCCGGGGCCGGTTGGCGTTCTGGTGGGCAATCACCGCTACCGCAGTCAAGGCATGAACGAAAGCGGGTTTCGGTCCTACTTCCGCGAACATGCGCCGGGATTTTCGCTGTTGGAGCCGGTTTCGACCTTTGAAGACAAGACCATCGCGCGCGACGTGACTGAGACGCTATTGAAGCGCGAACCCAACCTCGTTGGGCTTTACATTTCTGGCGGTGGAATCATTGGTGCGCTTGAGGCGATTGCTGCAAGCGGCAAGGCGCCGGGACTGGTCAACGTCGGGCACGAATTGACCGATCATACCCGAAGCGGGTTGATGGACGGCTTGCTAACCGTGGTTCTCGCGCATCCGGTAAACCGATTGGCCGCAGAAGCGGTGGCAGCCTTGAGCGAGACCGTCAGCAGCAAGCTGCCGCCGCGACAGCGGCTTTTGGGATTCGACCTTTTCATGTCGGAAAACATCTGACCGGCATGATGAACTTTGCCACCGGAAAAGTCAGGCTGCACGG
>JAYUGA010000039.1:0-17919 GCA_043738565.1 Rhodobacterales bacterium | reverse complement strand
GACCACCAGCGGTGCCGATCGCGGCGTGGATCAGGCGACGCTGGTGGTCGTGAAGTTCGAGGCCCCGACCGCGGATCTGGCCGCCGCTGTCGTCAATGACGTGGTGACCCAGATCCTGAAGATCGATGTCGAGATGCGGACCGGCTCGGCGCGGCAGACCCTGGATTTCTTTCAGCAGGAGGTGGCGCGGCTGGACAAGGAACTGGCCCAGCACGGCGCCGAGATGCTGAAATTCAAGGAAGCCAACAAGCGGTCCCTGCCCGAGGGCCTGAGCTTCAACCAGAGCCAGCAGGTGACGCTTCTGGGCCAGGTGCAGCAGGTGCAGGCGGCCGAGGCTGAGCTGACCGACCGGCGCGCCCGCATGGTGCGCCTGCATGAGGCGTCCCAGGGGGGCAACGGGGGCAATGACAGCGGGGGGGATCCGGCGCAGGCGATGTCGGTCGAACAGCAGCAGTTGCGCGCGCTGAAAGATCAATTGACCGCGCAGCAGGCCGTGCTGTCGCCGAAAAACCCCCGCATCAAGCTGCTGCAATCGCAGATCGCGGCACTGGAGCAGGTGGTGTCGGGGCAGAAAGCCTCGGGTCTGGTCGATGCCGCAGGCAAGGCGATGTCGGCCTATGATGTGCAACTGGCGGATCTGGATGCCAAGCTCGCCGGCCTTGCGACGCAGAAAACCGCGCTGGCCGACCAGATGACGGCGCTGCAGGCGGCGATTGATGCGACCGCCGGCAATGCCATCGCGCTGGATGTGCTGCAGCGCAACTATGACAACACCAAGGCGCAATACGATCTGGCGGTGACCAACAAGGCCCGGGCCGAAACCGGCGACACCATCGAGACGCTGGCCAAGGGGCAGCGCATCTCGGTGATCGAGCAGGCGGTGGCGCCGACCGCCCCGGCGCGCCCCAACCGCAAGGTGATCGCGGCCGGCGGCGTGGTCGGCGGTCTGCTGCTGGGTCTGGGCCTGGTGGCGCTGATCGAGGTCTTGCAGACCGGCATCCGCCGCCCGGCCGAGATCACCGCCAAGCTTGGCATCGCGGTCTTTGCCACGCTGCCCTATATGAAGACCGCGCGCGAGATCCGCCTGGGCCGCCTGCGCATCGCGGGGGCCGTGCTGGTGACGCTGCTCGCGGTCGCGGGCGGGCTCTGGGCGATCGACACCTATTACATGCCGCTGGATCTGCTGTTGAATCAGGTCATCAAACGGTTCAGCCTGCTGGCCGTGCCGACAGCGTCATTGGCCTGAGGGAACATCATGGAAAAGATCCAATCTGCCATCGACAAGGCCCGCGCCGCCCGCACGTCTGCGACAAGCGGTTCTGCGGCAAGCCCCGCCTTGCACACCGCAAGCCCGCAGCCCCTAATCAGCGATACGGCCGCTGCCTGGGCGGCTTTGCAGCCCTATACGCCCAATCTGCCGCGCTTGCTGGCGCAGCGGGTGGTGGCCCTCGGCGCTGGCAAAGACGTCGTGCTTTTCGACATGATGCGCACCAAGGTGATCCAGCAGATGCGGGCCAATGGCTGGCGCAGGCTGGCCATCACCTCGCCCTCGCCGGTCTGCGGCAAGAGCACCATCGCGTTGAACCTGGCGTTCAGTCTGGCACGCCAGACCGAACTGCGCACAGTCCTGGGCGAGCTTGACTTGCGCCGCCCGAGCCTTGCCAAGACTCTGGGCGTGCGCAGCCGGGCAGGTTTTGCCCGTGTGCTGCAAGGCGGGGCCGATTTCGCGGATGTGGCCTTGCGCTATAGCGATGGTTTGGCTTTGGCGTTGAATGACGGGCCGGTGCGCAACCCGGCCGAATTGCTGCATGGCAGTGCGGTAAGCACGCAACTGGCCGCTATCGACGCCCGCTATGCCCCGGACCTGATGATCTTTGACATGCCGCCGATGCTGGTGACCGATGATGTGATGGCCTTCATGGGCCATGTCGATGCCGTACTGCTGATCGCCGCCGCCGAGACGACCACGATCAAACAGATCGACGCCTGCGAACGCGAACTGGCCACCCAAACCAATGTGATGGGCGTGGTGCTGAACAAGTGCCAGTATATGGGGCAGGAATACGGCTATAACTATTACGGCTGACGGCGCTATGCTGAAACGAGCGGATTTCAAACGTTTCGCGTATTAATTGACCCAAAAAATATCACAATTGCCCAAATCTTGTGGCGAATTGTGACTCATGAAAAACACAAAATGCCCTATTGCCCCGCCCGTTTCAAAACGCCAATGCGAAATGCGCCCCGCAGGGCGCATCTCTGCAAATCCTTTTGCCGTATCAAACGGTTTTGCGACGACGCAGCGCGGTCAGACCACCAAGGGCACCCAGCAGCAACAAACCACCAGCCGGCAGCGGAACCGGCGACGCGTCCAAGGAGACGGTGAAGTTTGCAAGACCGCCTCTGCGTGCCCGAATTGCAGGATCACCGAACGCCACCACCAGGGTGTCAGACGCACCCGCTGCGATCAGGTTGTCCAGGCTGCCACTGAAGTTCGTGATGGCTTCGCCGACGGCCAAGGACAGCCCCGAACCCAGCCATGTGAAGGTCACGCCACCGGTGAACTTTTCAGACAAGGCGCTGACAGTCGCAACGGTCAGTTCCAGATTTTGACTGATGGCGTCGAAGTTGCTGAAGGTGAAACTGCGCGTTCCAGCAACGTCCGCAGTCGCGAAGACCTCGCCAAAGAAATACGCCCCGACCATGTCATAACTGCCGCCATTCACAATCGTGTTCGCCGGATTAAGCGTCGACGCGACCGCGCCCATCGGCAGCATAGCAGAAATTCCGACAGCCGCAGCCATAATTTTATTTCGCAACATGACATCCACCTCTGATTAAGCACAACTTACTGGACTTAATTCTGCCACGATTTGCGGCATCCGGCAAGGCCGCCGTCAGTCCCGGGCGTAAATACAACCTTGGCGTTAGTCGGATTTCCGGGGCGGAAACAATCGGGCGACCTTGCGCCGTTTGGGGCCTTGAATCCGCGAAAATCTGGTCCGGTCTGGACGTTTGCCTTCGGGCAAAACCGATTGTCCGCCCGCCGCCGCACCGCGACCCGGTTGCCGGCAGAGCTGCGACGGAAGCGATTCGAATCTGGTGGCGGGATCGGTGCCGCCGCCGGTCTGGACCGCGCCGCTGCGGTCGGATTGGCGAAGCTGTGTGGCGGCAGCACGTGGCAGCCATTTGCAGCCGCCACCTTTTCTGCCATAACGCTGCCGCCATTGCTGTTTAAGGACTAAAGGGAACGGACAGGGGCAAGAATCACGTGATGTCACAGATGGAAACAGGGCTGAACAAAGCGAGTGCCACGCGCATCTCCGTTGTGATCCCCCATCTGAACCAGCCCGAGATGCTGGCACGGTGTCTGGCTTCCTTGACCGCCGGGCAACGGCGGGCGGATGAGATTATCGTGGTGGACAACGGATCCACTACCCTGCCCGCCGCGGTTTGTGCGGCCCATCCGGGTGTGCAGCTATTGCAGGAGCCATCCGCCGGCCCCGGCCCCGCGCGCAACCGTGGGGTTGCGGCCTCGACCGGCGATATCCTGGCCTTTATCGACGCCGACTGCCTTGCGGCTCCCGATTGGCTGGCAGCGGCGGAGGCGGCCATGACGGAACCGGCCGCCACGATCCTGGGCGGCGATGTGCGGATTGCCTATGCCGATCCGGCGCGTCTGACCATGCTGGAAGCCTATGAAAGCATTTATGCCTACCGGATGGACCGCTACATCGCGCGGGAAGGTTTTACCGGTACTGGCAATCTGGTGGTGCGGCGCAGGGTGCTTCAGGATGTCGGCCCTTTTGCCGGTATCGGTGTGGCCGAGGACCGCGATTGGGGCCAGCGGGCGACCGCCAAGGGCTATCGCATCCGCTATGTGGCTGCGATGAAGGTCTATCACCCCGCCCGCAAGCAATTTACCGAGTTGCGCCAGAAATGGGACCGCCACATGGCGCATGATTTCATGCGGGCCCGCCTGCGACCGCGGGGGCGGCTGAAATGGGCGGCCAAGATGCTGGCAATGGGTTTGTCGCCCTGGAGTGAGATCCCCCGCGTTCTGCTGTCGGACCGGATTGTCGGGCCGGGCGCACGCCTGCTGGCGTTCATTGGCCTGGCGCGGATCCGCTTTTACCGGACGCTACAGATGGCCCGGCTTCTGGCCGGAGGCGATCCCGAGGCACTGGCGGGCCGATGGAACCGCCCTGCTCCGCGTCCGTGAGCCCGCAAGCGGCCGGTTCCGGCATGGGTCAGCCCATCCGGCGGCGCAGCATGCTGACCGCACGGCGCAGCCGCAGCAAGGGGGGCAATTGCCCCGACAGGACGGTGTCGATCTCTGCCGGACCCATCGTGCCTTTCACCGAGCTGCGCGGCCTGAGGAATGCATCCGGGTTCATCCGGCCCCGATCGCTGGTATAGGCGGCGACATAACCGGCTTGGCGCAGTTTCGCCAGAACCCGGGCGTCATAGCTGCCAAAGGGCACGCCGGCCTGCGTGATTGGCCGGTCGCAGATCGCCTGCAGGGCGGCGCGGGAGTCCGACAGTTCTGCCGCCAGTTCCAGATCGTCAAGTGCGCGCCAGTTCCGGTGCGCCACGCCGTGGCTGCCGATCGCCATGCCCGCGTCCCGCAAGGCCCGGATCTGCGCAGCGCCCAGCGAGCCTGCCCTGCCAACCCGCCCGGACAGAACAAAGAAATCGGCCCGCAGCCCGCGTTTGACGAGGCGCGGCAGCGCGATGTCATGGTCCGACAGGTTGCTGTCATCAAAGCTGATGCGGAATTGGTCTGGCCGATGATGGGCTGTGATCTTGTCCAGGACCTGTTCAAACTGCGTCACCGACAGCCAATACGGCGCTTCCCCGGGCTCCAGCACCCGGCCCGGCGTGCCGATCCCGTGAAAGATCAGACCAATTTTCGGCGCGGCCATTGTTTGCTCCTTAGCGTCCGTCAGGAAATCAGGGTCTTTTAAGGCGGCTGCGCAGGGTTTCCAAAGCCCCGATCAGCGCGGAAACTGCCCCTGCCGGGCGCGCCTCGAATGGCTCTGCCCAAAGGGGCGTGCCGTTCATACGATCCTTGAAACGGGCGACATCGGGGTTTGCTTCGGGGTCAATGCCGCCCATGTCGTACCAGTCAAGGCCCCGGCTGCGCGACAGATCAAGTCCTGCCCAAGTCAGAAAATACCCCGCACGCAGGCTGCGGCCAGCGTCAGCGGTGGCCCCAAACAGATAGGTGGCCGCGGTGCCGGCGGTGCCAATCACGATTCCGGCCAGATCCTGACCCGCTTTGGTGGCGATCAGGATATCCAACCCGTAATCCGGGCCGGACAGGGCGAAATGGAACTCTGGCGCGACATCGGGGCGAAAGCCCTTGGCGGCCTGGACCTTTTCGAACATCGCCATAAAGCGCGCGCGCAGCGCGGGGGTATTGCCCTGTTCCAGCGCCAGGCCGGACTTCTGGGCAAAGCGCAGATCGGTGCGCCATTTGCCATTCAGATCGGCCAGCAATTGCGCGGGGTCTTTGCGCAGGTCGATGGCGACGCTGCGATAAAACGGTGCGCGGGTCGTCGAGTGAAACCCAGCCTCTGCGGCACTGCGGGCGATCCGGTCAGAACCGCGGAAAGCGAGGCCCGGCAGCCGCAGGCGCAGGATATGGCCCTCGCGGACGGCAAATTGCTGACGCAGCGCCAGAAGGATGCCGGTCAGCGTGGCCTCATCCGGATCAGCGCCGCCTTTCAGCCGGGTCAGCGGTCCGGAGGCGATCCAGGCAATGCCGCGCCCCAAACCCGGCAGAGCCTTGGTGCGCACGCAGGCGGCAGCGACGGGTTGACCCGCATTTTCCATCACGACAAAGCGGACGGTGCCACCGATCCGCCTTGCCGCAGCCTGCGCATAGGTCAGACTTTGCTCAAAGCCAAGGTCGCTGAACTTCTCGGCCAGAACCGGCCAGTCGGCTGCGGAGACAAAGCACGCGGTGATCATGGCCGCCCTGTCACAGCCGCGACCGAATCCAGCTACGCCACAGCGGGCGGGCGCGGCCCCCGGTCAATTTGCGCAGACGAGGGGCCAGTTTCAGGAACCAGATGCGGTAGTACAGCAGATGCAGCAGGTCCGAATACCTCAACAAAAGCTTCAGCCGCAGCCGCGCCAGACGGCTGCCACCGCTGACGATCAGCCGGTGCACCGGCACGGTCTGGCCGCCATACTCGATCTTGTAGCCATAATCGCCGCGTCCGGCCTCGATCCGGGTAATGCCGCCCGCGATCATCCGCTCGAACATCAAGAGAAAGACGACCTTGCCCGCGCTGAGCCGGTCGACATCCGCGTCAAGGCGGCGTGCTGGCAGCCGCCAATGCGCCGTATGCCCTGCGACCAGCGAGAATTCGGACGCCAGCGCCCCATCCGTCCCGCTCATCAAATCCAGTTGAACCAGTTTCGTGGCCGCAGTCTGCGCGGCCAGATCATGGTAGAAGGCGGCGCTGCCGGGCCAGTCAACAAAATGCCCACCCCGCCCCACCGCCTGCCATTGCAAGGCGTGGAATGCAATGAAGTCATCGAATGCCTCGGCATTGGGGACAAAGTGACTTTGTGTCATCCCGAACAGCTCTTTCAGCCCTTTGACGTCGCGGCGGAACTGGCCCCGGCGTTTCTTGGTCAGGCGCGCCAGATAGTCATCAAATTTCGGCGTAAAGTCGAAGGTGATATGGCTGCCCGCTTCCTCGTCCAGCACGGCGAGGTTTGGCCCCCGCTTTGGATTGTGGCCCGGATCCAGGTTCAGATCCTGGCCCGAAAGACCCTGCAAGATCGCCAGATGTCCGGCGACATCCGATACGGGGGTGAAGCTGACCGCCGAACATCCCAGGTTGCAGATCAGATGCAGCATTGCCGCCTGCAGCACCGGCTTGGCCCAGGCGTCCTCCAGCGACAACTGGAAGGCGATGCAATTGGGATCAATGCCCGCAAGCCGCGCGATGCGCAGCGGCAGCAGACCCAGCCAAATCCGTTCCACTACAAACGGCAGAACGCCGATCAGAACCCCGTCCCGGTGCGCCACCATGCAGGCCAGCTGCCGTCCGGCGCCGAAATGCGGCCACCAGACCGCCATCCAGTCCGGCCGCATGAAGACATCAGCGCCGACCCTGTCGGCCAAGTCTTGCCATTCGGTCCCGAGCGCGCTCAATTCCGCAGGTTTGTCTAGCCAGGACACCGCGATCCCGTGCTGTTGCGCAACTGTGTTCAAGACACGGGCTCCCGTCCGAGCAGATGATACGCCAGAGCCGAGGATGACAGTCGGATCCGGGCTTTGGTCGCCGCATCGCGCCGCACCACCGACAGCGCCCCGAAGATCAGGCCACGCAGCACGGCAGAGCCCAGATACGTCGCCCTGGCCGCTGTATGGGCCAGGGCCCCGCCATGCTTGCGCACATAGATCAGATGGCTTTTCTGCATCTGGATATACATTTTGGGCCGGATCTGCGCCGTGCTTTTGCCGCCGCCATCCAGATGGATGATCTGCGCCGCCGGGGCAAAGACACAGCGCCACCCCGCCTTGCGGATGCGGCGGCACCAGTCGGCCTCTTCGGCATAGATGAAGAACGCGTCGTCCAGCACGCCCACCTTGTCCATCACCGGGCGCGGCACCAGCATGAACATGCCGGAGACGACATCGACATCCCGTTCGGATCTGCGGTCCCAGCCGATATACCACGGCCGCCCGAAAGCCGGAATCCAGCGGGCCAGCCGCATCAGGCCCAGTTCCACAATCGCAAGGTTCAGGGCGCCGGGATCGGCAAAGCAGGTGCGCTGCAGGATGCCGGGGCCCTCCAGCACCTGACAGCCGACGCAGCCGACATCAGGATGCTGGCCAAGCCAGACCAGCATCTTGTCAACCGCGCCGTCCAGCACGATCGTATCGGGGTTCAGCAACAACAGGTGCGCCCCCCTGGCCACCCGCAATCCCTGATTATTGGCCGCCGCAAAACCGCGATTTTCGGTGTTTGCGATCAGGACCACAGCCGGAAATTCGGCTCGGACCATTTGGGTGGAATTGTCGGTGCTGGCGTTGTCGATCACAATGACTTCGTGTGAAATAGCGGTCTGCTCGGCGACGGATCGCAAACAGTTTCGCAGGAGTGCTTCGGTGTTCCAGTTGACGATGATGATGGAGACTGCGGGGACTAGGACTGGCGGATCAAGGGGAAAAGCCATGTTGGAACGGTCCTGATCAGCCTGAATCTGTTTTTGTGGCGCTTGCCACGCTGTGGTTTGTTGACCGCAAGTTTAACGACAAGTTGGGCTTGGCACCAGCCACTAAAGATTTTCACCTGCCCGAGGACACCAAAACCGACAGGGCAAGAGATCTGGCAAAGGGGCTGGCCGGATGGTACAGGGATCGCACCGCAAAGGGCGCAACCCTGAACAAGCGGCAATCGGCCTCGCATTTCGAAGCCAATGGCCATCAGACGAAAAGGCGAGCTACGGTAAAGCCATGCAGCTTGAGTTTTACGCCGATTTGACCGCAGGAGAGACGCCGCCGCAGACCGCCGGGTGGCGGTGATGGATCGTTCCCCCTATTGTGGTGCCATGCCAATGCGGCTGAGCGCCACCTTCTCGCGCGACCCCAGCGGGGGCTTGCCTGCCTTGTTTCAGGGGCGACGCGCCGCCTTCAGCTTCAATACAAGGGTCGCCATAAGACAAGCCTGCGATCTGCTGGGTTTGCGACCGGGGGATGAGGTTCTGGCCCCCGCCTATAATTGTGGCTCGGAACTCGACCCGCTCTTGCATGCCGGTTTGCGGGTTTTGCTATATCCCACGAACCGGCACACCAACATTGATCCGGCAGCGGTCGAAGCCGCCATCACGCCCCGGACCAGGGCGATCTATCTGATCCACTACTTCGGCTTTCTGCAACCGGCGACGGCGGCGCTGCGGGCCCTGTGCGACGCGCGGGGCCTGTTTCTGATTGAGGATTGTGCGCTGAGCCTGCTAAGCGGGGCCCGTCCTGCTGCCGGTATGGCGGGTGATATTGCGGTCTTCTGCTTCTACAAATTCTTTCCCACGATCGGTGGCGGGGCCTTGGTCATCAACAATGACCGGATCACCAAAGACGCCGCTTTCCCACAGATCCTGCCGGCCCGAATGATGGCCAAGCCTCTTGTGCGGGCGGCTATTGATATGATCGTCGGGGCGGAACGCCGCAGTGCCGTCATGCGGACCCTGAAGCGGACCCCGGCAGAACCGGGGGCGGGCGCGACGGCAAAGCCGGGCGCAGATCAGGATATGCCGTCAGACTATTATTTCGACCCGCGGCTGCAAAAGGCCCGGATCAGTGCTGTCACCGAACGCCAGATCCGGTCGTTTGATGTGCAGGCCGCCATCGCTGCGCGGCGGTCGAATTATCGGACCTATCTGGTCGAATTGGGCGACATGTCTGCGGTCATGCCTCTGTTCCCCGAACTGACCGAGGACGCCTGCCCGCTGTCGATGGCGGTTCTTGTGCAAAACCGCGATGCGGTGGCGGCCGCATTGGTGCGGCGCGGGATTGCGGCCACCCCGTGGTGGGCCGGCTACAACCGCGATCTGGACTTCAAAGATCAGCCAGAGGGCCGCCATTTGAAAGACCATGTCCTTGCCCTGCCCTGCCATCACTATCTTGGCCATGCCGAAATCACCCATATCTGCCGAATGCTGCGCGAGGTGATCCCCAGCGGCCAAAACGCCTAAAGCGGTTTCGACGCTGCACTGCGGGTTTTTCGCGGAAATCTTGTATATCGTGGACCAGATTTCTGGTTGGTCACCGGCACCGTCTCAGCAACCGTCTCAGCACTCGAAATCACTGCCACCACGGGCTGGCTTTGGTCCCGCGCCAGGACCGGGTTGCGGGGCGTCATCGAGCGCGGGCCAGCAAGCGGGTGGCGCTCCAAATCTGCCGCAGACCGACTTTCTTCAGCCGGGGTCGTCAGAAACCACATGCCGGCGCCGAACATGAAAAACACGAAAGAGTACATCGTCGACCATACGTGCACCGTGGTCAATGCGAAGGTAAGCCCAATGAAGACCATTACCCAAGCGCGGCGCTGTTGCCAGGCCATTGTCCCCCGATCAATCTTCCTGATGGCAATTGCCCATATGGGCTGCACATAACCGATCAAAAGTAACCCGATTCCCGGGAAACCATACCGCATAGCGATAACGAGCCAGAAATTGTCGACGCTGGCGGTTCTCATCCAGGCAGGTCGGGCCCAGTCCGGCGTCAACCCGATTCCGAACCACGGATTGGCCCAGACGTTCTGCATTCCAAATTCGAATATGTTGGCGCGCCAATAGGCATTCCATGACGAAAAGGAAGTATAGGTCGCAAAAACAATCAGCGGCGGTCTGTTCGACATCACCGACACGTAAATATAGGCCAGCACGATCAAACCGATCAAAATAACCCAGCGCTTCTCTATTTTATTGAGCATATAAGCCCAGGTGATCAGTCCACTTTGCAAGAAGATCGGCAACCAGGCACCGCTGGACAGGGATGAAAGCGTACAGAACGTGATGATTGCCGTCATCACATAGCGGCGAGTTGTGCTGAAAATACCCTTAAGCCCCACAAAACAAAGCGCAAAACCGATCGAGCCGAACATCCCGTAGTGGATGGGGTGCGCAAAGACCGCCTGCACACGATACAACCCCTTGCGCATCTCATCCGGGCCCCGGATCACCCCTTCCGTCCGGATACCGGGAATACGCTCCAGAAATTGCAAGACCAGCGGGTCATTCGTCTTCAACTCATACACCGCAATTGGCAGGGTCAGGGCAATCATGAGAATGATCGCACGGGAAAGGGCCGTAAAATCGGCTGCCGTCCGAATATAGGCCCGCGCGAGAACGTATCCTCCCAGAAACTCTAATGAGGTCGAACCGACACTCTGTAAAACCTGGCCCGGGTCATTGATCGCCGTTGTAATCGCCATCCAGGGCATCATCGCAAAAAACAAAATATCCGGAACCAGTATTCTGCCATATCGGCCATAGAACAACTTTACAGTCAGCGGGACGAACATGACCAGCAGAACGATCCGCAGCAGATTCAGATACAACGGGCCAATATTAAACCCGATCGGCAGAAGCACAGCTGCCAAATAGAGTTTCACCGGCAACGCCAGTGTTCCCTGCTGTTGTGCGGCTGTGTGACTGCGCATCGCCGGGCGCGGGATATGTTCAATTGCCGCCAATTTCGGATCGCTCTTTCTGATGTCAGCCGCGTACATTCGCCCCGTTCAAACCATACGGCCTTTCAGCGCCGCAATCGAGCCCTGTCGTCCGGGCGGCGGTCACGGCGCAGTATTGGCCAACGCCGCAACCCCGGTTTGCAAGTCTAGCCCCGCCAGAAAACCGTCAAAGCTCTTCTCGTCAAAGGAGTTGCCGATATACAGGCCCTGGTCCTGATCAGCTTTGAGCGGTCCCTGGGTTCGCCCGCGTATCCGCAGTTTGCCGTCAACCTCGACAGCGGCAATGCCGGTCGCCGCATCGTAGCGCAGCCGAATATCATACCACACGCCCGGATCGAGCCGCAAAGTCCTGGTCCAGAGGAGCATCGGCGGGCCCTCTGCGGTTTCCAGTGAAAAGCCAAAGCCTTTGTCCGGCTGCCACTCAAGCGCCATGCTTTTGTGGATACGCAGGATGTCGCCGCCCGGATTGGCGGTCGCGGCGACTTGCAACCGCAGCTTGAGATCGAAATCCGGGGTGTTGAACAGATCCTGCAACTGGGTGTGCGGGACCTGGATCGCCTTGCGTCCCATCCCGACCGGAAGCGCCCATCCCGTCTCGCCCGGTGGGTTGACCACGGGTATGTCGGACAAGGCCAGCATGCCGTTTCCCTGGTTCACCAACAGCGAGCCTGTTACCGGATCAAAGCGCAGCAGGTAAGGGGATGGCGGCAACAGCGCCGCCCCACCCTCGGCAGTTTGCCTAAGCGGCGGCGCTTCGGTGCCAGGGGTTGCAATCTGGTGGGTTTCCTTTGGTTTGTCCGACCCGGTGCCCCGTTTGGCGACAGCGGCCGGGTCTGATCCATTGGCGGAGCGTTTGACACTGAGGGTAGCGCGCTGTGCGCGGATCTGCGCCGTGACCTGATCCGACGGGCTCAGCGAAATCAGCCGGGCCGCCCCGACCTTCACCCCATCCACCGGTCCGCCCGGCACATAGAGGAAAGAGCCAAGGCTTTGCGGGTCGCCAGAAAGGGCTGCTACAAAAATCTTGTCGTAATAGTTGGGCGCGGAAGGTTTGGTGTCCTGGATCAGAATGTTCCCGTCAACTGTCCAATCGGGGCGCTCTTCCGGGCCGCTGATGCGAGAGGTTGCGTTGCCCAGAACGGTTACATTCTGCGCAGCAGGTGTGATATTGATGCTTGGGGTCCAAAGCGTGGGATTGTCGGCGGCCCCAACGGTCCTGCGATTCTGGATCAGGGTGTTATTGGCAATCAGCAAGCCATCCACATCGCCGACCGTGATGCCGTGCAGTTGGGAATTGATGATCACGTTGTCGATGATCGCAATGTTCTGATAACGCATCTCGGGTCCGGCTTTGCCCTGACTTATCAGTTCATTACCCATGAAAATGGATTGGGTCCAGTCGCCGTTGCCAGAATTCAGAACATTGTCCCGGATCACGACATCGCGCGTCGGGCGGGTGGTTCCTGCGGTCCAGAACTGGATCATGTCGGCGTGATCTTCGGACTTCGGGGAGGCCTTGAAGTCACGCAGTTGGTTCTCCGCAACCAAAAGCCCCTGGATTGCCACGAAGTCCATTCCGTCGGAACGGATCGCAGAGAGATCGTTGCCAGTCACGGCGACGCGGTCGCTGTCCGAAACCACCAAACCGCGGAAAAAGTCGAAAAACACGTTATTGTCCAGGGTCACATCCATCGCCTGATCGACGGAAAGCCCGATGCCGGTGCCATAGCCGTCGTCCGTTGCGGATTTGCCACGTGCCAGATCGCCATCAAACCTGCTGTTGCGGATGGTGATATTGCGGCTTTGTGTAATCGCAAACGGCGCGGTCCAGCCCTCATCCCCGGCCGCAAAGCGGTAGTCAAAGGTAATCCCATCCAGTGTGACATTGGCTGTCTGGCGCATATTCATGCCGGAAAAGCGTGCCGGGGCCGATGGGTCAGCCGAGCGCAGGGTAACTGCCAGATTGTCCCGGGTCGAACCGGTCAGGTCCAATTGCCCGTAGTCACCCGCTGCCAGCAGGATCGCCTCGCCGTCGGTCGCCTGCGAAAGTGCGTCCGCAAGTTCCGTGGCAGACGCAACGCTGATATTCGCCCAGCTTGCGGGCGCAAACAGCACAGCACTTAGAAACACAAAACCGATCACCCTGCTATGGCCTGACATTACGCAATGTTCTTTCACTTTTCTCTGGCGACACGCAGGCCGCATGGCAAGTCTGGTAACGCAATGCTCCGTCCCCAGCCGCACCCTACCCTGCCCCATCCTTCACGGCAACACTGGCCCGATCCGGACGCCAGCGGCTGGCCAGAAGCCGGCGGTTCAGACCGGGCTCTTGGCCAAGTGTCGTGCGGCCAGGGTTTGTCGCAGATGCAGCGCAGGCCGCTCGACAAATCGCCAGGATAGAACCGAAAGAAACAATGTGATCGGAAAGGCCAGAGCGATATGCAAGGTCGGCGTTGTCGTGCCAAACAACCAGACCACCAGACCCTGGATCGGAAAGGCGTAGATATACATTCCGTAGGAATAGTCGCCAAACCAATTGTAGCGGCGCAGCCAGCCTTGCGGCACATGGCCAAGCCAGAAGGTGGCGTAGGTCAAAAAAAGCATCAGCGCGGGAACCCCGAGCGGCGTTGCCCGTGTGGCATAGGCCAGGGCCAGCAGGGCCGCATTTCCAGCCAGCGAAAGCGGGATGCGGTCGCGCCACAGCCAGAACGCCATCCCGATCACAAAGGGCAACGACAAGTCATGCAGTTGCACAAGTTTCGGATGAAGCTGCATTGGAAAAACGACCGGCCCCAGCCAGAGCAGGCCATAGGCCACCAGTGCCCCGCTCATATACCCCCGGCGTCCGAGCAGCCCGGAAACACCGGCCAGAAAGACCAGCCCGTAACACAGAACCTCCTGGATCAGCGTCCAGATCGATCCCTCCACAGCCGGATAGGGGTTGGCTTCGAACACGCCGGGCAAAGTGTATTGCGCCGAAAACAAGGTCAGGTTTCGCAACAGAAAAGTCCAGGTTTCCGGGTCCACCAAATACTGCGTCACCGGAAGGCTAGTGACCACTGGCCCCATGACAAGCCCAACAAGCAGCAGCGAAACAGCGAGGCCGGGGAACAGTCTCAGGCAGCGCGCGGCTAAAAAGGCCGAAACGTTGTCAGAACCCGCGAAACTGGCGGAAATGAAAAACCCTGACAGCGCGAAGAATACATAGACCGCAAAGCTGCCCAAGGTTTGCCCGGTCAGCGCCTCCAACGGCTCGATGACCCCAGCGCCATAGACCAGCGGCCAGGCATGCGAGACCAGAACGGCGCTCGCAGCCAGCATTCGGATCAGGTTGAAATTATTGTCGCGTCCATGGGCCGCATCGCCAAGCCATACCATTACCGACCAACCTTGCGGGTTTTCCCCAAAATGGCATCCCCATCAGAGGGGCCGCTGCAGAGCCTGCGCACGCGTCCAAGCCGGTTCAGCCCTCAACCGTCATAACGCTGCGCTTGAGATAGTGGCGAAGGTCCGTAGCCGTAAGTATAACCAGACCAAACAGAATAATCAATGCTGCCTCCGTCCACAGCGGCGAAAGATGCGACTGTTGGGGGTCCGATTGGCCATAGGCATGCAACGCCCCAACCAGGAACATGAGCGTTGTTGCCGCGATCATGGGCAGCAGCGGTCGCAAGGACATCTGCAACCTGTAGCGAGCCAGCAACAGCCCGGCGATATAGCCAAACAACTCGCCCAGGGTGCCCAGCCAGATCACATATTCCAGCTTGCCGCCGGTCGCCGTGATGTACCAGGCGATGGGCAACAGCGCGACACGCATCACGCTTGCGACAAGACCGTTTTCGGTAAAGGCCAAAGCCAGCGTCGCGGTGGCACTGCCACCTTTTGCCACGCGCACCCCCTGCATGACCGCCAGCCAGGTCAAAAGTGGCACGGCAGCCGCATATTTCGCGCCGAGCAGCAGATGCACGATCGGCCCGCCCAGGAGGGCGACCCCGAGCAGAATCACTGCGCCGAACATCAGGTGGCACTGCAAGGTGGTCATGGCCAGATGCGCAAACTTGACCGCATCGCCTCGGGCGGCCGAAAGCTGCGGCAAAAAGAACGACTGCGCGCTGCCTTCCATCACCAGTGTCGGGGACAGAACCAGGGTGAACGCCATCGAGAACAGCGCCAGCGACGCCATCCCAAGTTCGCGCCCCACGATGACCCTTTCGCCATTGAACACCATGAAAAGCAAAATGGCATTCAGCAGGATCGGCCAGCCGAACTGCAGGCTCGTCCTGGTGACAGCACCATTGAACGACCAGCGGTAAGGACGCTTGGCCACAAGGTGAGAGATCACGAGTGTCGCCAAACTTTGCCCCAGCACGGCGAAAAGCATGACGCGGTAGTCGCCGAAGAGCCGCGACAACGGCCACACCATCAAAAGCGAGATCAACATCGCCGTCACCGTCATTGCGATGTAAGGCCCGTAGCGCATCTTGCGTTTCACGCGGTAGGGGTCCATGTGGCCCAACCCGTTCAGGAGAGGGGCCAGTGCCATCAACCTGAAGGCCCAAGACACCTGCGGAATACCGAAAAATCCCGCAATCGGTTCTGCCAGCAGGAACAATAATGCGCTGGCGGGCAGTGCCCGCATCACTTGCAGCCCCTGCGAAGCCGTCTGGAAATACGGTTTGTCACCGTCTTCGTGTTGGATAATCTGCTGTTGCAGCCCAAGCGCCGAGATCATTTCGACAATCGCCAGAGACAGCGTAAAGGTTGCGGCGATCCCAAAATCCTCGACGCTTATCAGGCGTGCGACAACAACGCTCCGCAGCAACCCCAGCAAAGACCCAAGGCTATTGCCGGACAGAATAAGTAGGGCGGTTCTAAGCATATTTTCACTCCGAGTGCCGTCTTCTGTTCCTTCGCCTCAACCGGGTCAACATCTTTGCGCAACATGTCTCGACGCGGCACCCGGCTTTGCCGCGCGAAACCGGCGTTGGGCGGGGGTTGTCTCTTCGATCTGAAGGCCGGCCAGTCGAGCTGCCGCCGCAAACGCCCGCAGGCAGGGCTGGTCGGCCAGACGGTTCATCGCCTGCAACGGGGCGGCCGGGCGGGGGGCGCTGTTGTAGTCAATGAGCAGCATTGCTGGCTGGCAACGACACCGTCCGCCCAAGACGAACGTGACCCCTTTCGCATCGCCCGGCAATTTTTTGCCGTTTCCAACCATGCAAAACTGCTAGGTTTTTTGCCCTTCTTTCCACAATTGGGCCGCAATCCGCCCTGAAAACGCCCGGTTGGTGGTCGACGCTGGCCTCGAATACCCAGACTGTCTAAACTCCGTTCTTGCCCCCATCCAAAAAAGGCTGCCCGTTTTGAACCTGTCACCTGGCTCTGTGCCCACCGCTGACCCGTACCGGCAGACCCTGCGCGCCCTGCGTCCCGGCCTTTTGGCGGCTGCCGGCGTCAGTGCGGTAATCTCTGTGCTGATGCTGACCGGGTCGATCTACATGCTTCAGGTCTATGACCGCGTGCTGAGCTCTGGCTCGGTGCCGACGCTGGTCGGGTTGTTTGTCATCGTGGTGGTTCTTTACAGTTTCCTGGGCTTTTACGACTTTCTGCGCAGCCGCATGTTGTCGCGTCTGGCACTGCAACTGGATGGCCATCTTGGTCCGCAGATCTTTCGCCGCTGGTTGGACACCGCGCAAAAGGGCCAGCCCCTGCGCGATCTGGATATGTTGCGCGGCTTTCTGTCGGGTCCGGCGATTGCAGGGCTGTTCGATCTGCCCTGGGTGCCGTTGTATCTGGGCGTCTTGTTCATGGTGCATCCCTGGCTGGGTTGGCTGACCATTGCCGGGGCAGGCATTGTGGCGGGGCTGGCCTGGCTGGGCCACCGGCTTGCGCATGGTCCGATGGGCCGCAGCCTGACCGACGATGCCTGCGCCCGCGACTTTGCCGATCGCAGCCAGCGCAGCGCCGAGATGATTCAGGCGATGGGCATGCAGGATCAGATCAGCCGCAACTGGCGCAGGTTGCAAGACGCGGCCCTGGCCTCGGGGCAGGCCGCGGGTGATCCGAACGAAATCATCGGCGCTTCCAGCCGGGCCTTTCGGATGCTGATGCAATCGGCCATTCTGTCGCTGGGCGCCTATCTGGTCATTCAGGGCCAGATGTCGGGCGGCATGATCATCGCCTCATCGATCCTGACCGGACGCGCCCTTGGGCCCGTCGATCAGGTCATCGCGCAGTGGCGCAGCATCGGCAAGGCGATGGAATCGCATCGCCGCCTGAAGGCATTCTTTGCCGCCGCGCGCCCCGCCGCCCCGGCCATGGCCCTGCCGGCCCCAACCGGCCAGATCAGCATCAGCCATCTGGTCAAATATGCCCCCGAGCGCTTGGGTCTCGGGTTTGGCAGCGCCGCCGCCGACCGCCGCCGCCTGCTCGACGATATCAGCTTTGATCTGTCGCCCGGCGACGGGCTGGGCGTGATCGGCGCCTCAGCCAGCGGAAAATCGACGCTGGCCCGGCTTTTGGCCGGGGCCTGGGGTGCCGATGCCGGCGAGATCCGGCTGGACGGTGCCACCCGGGACCAATGGGATCCTGCCATATTGGGCCGCCATATCGGCTATCTGCCGCAACAGGTTGATCTGCTGCCCGGCACCTTGCGCGACAACATTGCCCGCTTTGACCCCACGGTGTCGGATGCCGAGGTGATCGC
>JAYUGA010000038.1:0-17941 GCA_043738565.1 Rhodobacterales bacterium | reverse complement strand
TCGTCGCCTTCCGCCGCGAATGCCGCGCCTTCGCCGCCGGCTGGATCGACATCCAGCGCGCCGAATTCAAGCGTCTCGGCGTCACCGGCAACTGGGCCGACCCTTATCTCACCATGAACTACCACGCCGAAGCCGTCATCGCCGACGAGTTCATGAAGTTCCTGATGAACGGCAGCCTGTATCAGGGCTCCAAGCCGGTGATGTGGTCCCCGGTCGAGAAAACTGCCCTCGCTGAAGCCGAGGTCGAATACCACGACCTGACCAGCCACACGATCTGGGTGCGGTTTCCTATTGTAAGCATTCAAACGGACTCATTCGCGGAAGCTATGAAGAAGGGATTGGATGGCGAACCGGAGACTGGCGGCGCAACGATGAGCTTGGCTGGCGCAAGCGTGGTGATTTGGACGACCACGCCATGGACAATCCCCCAGAATCGAGCTGTTGCCCATGGGCACGGCTACGGGATCGAATATCGAGTCTACACTGTGCAGTCACTTCTCGAGGGTAGTTCGGCGCGTATCGGCGAACGGCTAGTTGTTGCCTCGAAACTTGCAGACTCCGTAAAGTCAGCGGCGAGGATCGCCGATTGGCAGGAAGGTCGTGACGTTGGCAGTGATGTGCTGAACAGTATGACCCTCGCCCACCCCTTCCGCGCCATCCAAGGTGGCAACGGCGAGTGGGACTATGACGTCCCGATGCTGCCTGGCGACCACGTCACCGACGACGCCGGCACCGGCTTTGTCCACACCGCCCCCAGCCACGGCGATGACGACTACCAGATGGGCCTGCGCTTCCAACTGCCGATGACCTACAACGTCGAACCCGACGGCACCTACCGCGCCAACCTGCCGCTGTTCGGCGGGCAGGCGATCATCACCCCCGAAGGCAAAGAGGGCCCCGCCAACGTTTCGGTGATCAAGCAACTCGCCTACACCGGAGCCCTGCTCGCCAAGGGCCGCCTCAAGCACTCCTACCCGCATTCGTGGCGCTCCAAAGCCCCGCTGATCTACCGCAACACCCCGCAATGGTTCGTCGCCATCGACAAACCCCTTCACGATGGCCTGTCGACCTACGGCGAAACCATCCGCAAGCGGGCGCTGAACTCGATCAACCAACTGGTGCAATGGACCCCGCCCACCGGCCGCAATCGCCTGCATTCGATGATCGAGGCACGGCCCGATTGGGTGCTGTCGCGCCAGCGCACCTGGGGCGTGCCCCTGACCGCCTTCACCAAAAAGGGTGGCAAACCGACCAATCCCGACTTCCTGCTGCGCAACGCCACCGTCAACGCCCGCATCAAGGCCGCGTTCGAGGAAGAATCCGCCGATGTCTGGTTTGTGCAAGGATTCAAGGAAAGGATGCTGCAAGGCATCGTCAGTCCGCAGGATTATGAACAGGTCACCGACGTGCTCGACGTCTGGTTTGACTCCGGTTCCACCCACGCCTTCGTCCTGCGCGACCGTCCCGATGGCACTGCGGATGGCCTCGCCGACCTCTACCTTGAAGGCACCGACCAGCATCGCGGCTGGTTCCACTCCTCGATGCTGCAAGCCTGCGGCACCCTCGGCCGCGCCCCCTATCGTGGCGTCCTGACCCACGGTTTCACGCTCGACGAAAAGGGCATGAAGATGTCCAAGTCGCTGGGCAATACCGTGGCGCCGCAAGCGGTGATCGACGAATACGGTGCCGACATCCTGCGCCTGTGGGTCGCGCAAGCCGACTACACGACAGACCTGCGGATCGGGAAAGAGATCCTGAAAGGCACCGCCGACAGCTACCGCCGCCTGCGCAATACCCTGCGCTTCCTCTTGGGCAACCTGAAAGACTTCTCCGACGCCGAGAAAGTCGCCGCCACGGCCATGCCCGAACTCGAACAATGGCTGCTGCACCGCATCGCCGAACTCGATACCGAGGTCCGCGACGGCTACCGGAAATACGACTTCCAGGGCGTGTTCCAGAAGCTGTTCACCTTTGCCACCACCGACCTGAGCGCCTTCTACTTCGACATCCGCAAGGACTCGCTTTACTGCGACGCGCCGACCTCGCTCACCCGCCGCTCCGCCCGCACCGTATTGGACATCCTGTTCCACCGCCTGACCACCTGGCTCGCCCCGATCCTGACCTTCACCATGGAGGAAGTCTGGCTCTGCCGTTTCCCCGGCGAGCGGTCCTCGGTCCACCTGCAAGACATGCCGGAAACCCCCAAGGCATGGCTCAACCCGGCCTTGGCCCAGAAATGGGAAGGCATCCGCGCCGCCCGCCGCACCGTCACCGGAGCGCTGGAAATCCAGCGCACCGCCAAAGTCATCGGCGCCAGCCTGGAGGCCGCCCCGGTCGTCCACGTCGCCGACACCGCCATCCTTGCGGCGCTGAAATCCATCGACTTCGCCGACCTCTGCATCACCTCTGCCATCCAGTTGACCGCCGACCCCGAACCGCCAGAGGCCTTCCGCCTGCCCGAAGTGCCCGGCATCGGGGTCGTGTTCGAGAAAGCTGACGGCGAGAAATGCGAACGCTGCTGGAAAGTCCTGCCAGACGTGAACAGCCACCGGCACCCCCACACCTGCGGCCGCTGCAACGCGGCTTTGGGATGACCAAAGGGCCGGGCGGAACCCTGCACACCCCGCTCGGCCCGATTTCCGTGACCGAAACCTGTGGGCTGATCTCCAGCCTCGACTGGCGGGCCAGCATCGCCGAACCCACGCCCTTGACCGCAGAAGCCCTGCGCCAGCTGCAAGCCTGGTTCACCCACAAACTCACCCGTTTCGACCTGCCGCTCGACTTCGGCACCGGCTTTCCCGAACAGGTCCGCCGCGCCATGTTCGCCATTCCGCACGGCGAAACCAGAACCTACGGCGACCTCGCCCGCACCCTCAACGCGCCTGCTCAGGCGATCGGCCGGGCCTGCGGTGCCAACAGGGTGCCCATCCTGATCCCCTGCCACCGCATCCTCGGCGCCCACTCCCTCGGCGGCTTCTCGGCCAAAGGCGGCGTTGAGACCAAAGTCTGGCTCCTGAAACACGAAGGCGCGGCCTCCCTTCTTCTGTAACCCCTTTCATATTGGCCCAAATATCCCACCGGAGGTCTGGAGGGTGTGAAACCCTCCAGCGGCCAGCCCAGCAAACCGCCTTGCCCCCAGCGCGCGCCGATTGTAACGGTTCCGCAACCAAGGGAGCCGGTTGTGAGCCTGTTCGTCCTCCTCGCCGTCCTCGGATCGGCCCTGCTGCACGCTACCTGGAATTCGCTGGTCAAGCTCGGCACCTCGCGGCTGGGGGCGATGATCATCCTGTCGATCTGCGAGGTGCCGATCGGCATCGCCGTCGCGGTCTTCCGCGCCGCCCCCACGGCGAATGTCCTGCCGTGGGTCGCCGGATCGGGCCTTGCGCATTTCTTCTACAAATTCTTTCTGACCTATGCCTACGAGCGCGGCGACCTCAGCCGCGTCTACCCCATCGCCCGGGGCAGCGCCCCGTTGGTGGTCGCCGTCTTCTCTGGCCTGTTCCTCGCCGATGTGATCCGTTTCCAGGAATACATCGGCATCACCGTCCTTGGCGCGGGCATCCTGCTGATGGCGCAAGGCGTCTTTACATCGGGCGAAAACCGCCGCCTGATCCCGTTTGCGCTTGGCTCTGCCGCCGCCACCGCCGCCTATACCCTGATCGACGGTCAGGGAGCGCGGATTGCCGGCGATGCGATTGCCTATGTCGCCTGGGTCTTCATCGCCGACGGGATCGGCTTTGCCCTGGGCATGCTGGCGTGGAAGGGCCGCAAAGTGGTCCCTCTTGACCGCAACGCCTGGGGTCGCGGCAGCCTCGCGGCGGCGGCGTCTTATGGCGCTTATGGCGTCTCGGTCTGGGCGATGACCGTCGCCCCCATCGCCCTTGTCGCCGCGTTGCGCGAAACCTCGATCCTGTTCGCGGTGCTGATCGGCTGGCTTGGCTTTGGCGAACGCCTGACCAGGGGCAAGGTGCTGGCGGCGGCCGTCATCGTGTCGGGCGTCATGCTGACCCGTCTCTGACATGAGTCTAATTTTTCGCAGAAAAATCGAGGCTTTAGCTGATCCGCTCCACGCTGCGGTCCGGGAAGACCTGCTGGGCGATCCCCGCGAACGCCAGATACAGCGAGGTGATGATCAGCCCCCAATGCACGACAAAGCCTTCCTGAAAATCGACCCAGGCCGCCCCGAACGCACAGATCAGCCAGATCACCGCCATCGTCAGACTAAGCCGGTGCCAGCGCCTGGTCCGGGTCGGGTGGATGAATTTCAGGTTCAGGAACATCGCCATCGTCAGCGCGATCACAAAGCCCAGCACCACCGGATAGGGTGGCGCTATGGCGAACAGCACCAGCACCACCATGTTCCAGCACGCCGGAAAGCCAGAGAAGCTCTTGTCCTTGGTCTTCATCCTGGTGTCGGCGAAATAGACGACCGAGCCATAGACGATCACGATGATCGCAGTCCAGCCGGTCCAGCCCGGCAGCAGGCCGGATTTGAACAAGGCAAACGCCGGGATGAACACATAGGTCAGGTAATCGACGATCAGGTCCATCAGAACCCCGTCGTACAACGGCCAGTTCTTCTCGACATCATAGCGCCGCGCCAAAGGCCCGTCGATGCCATCGACCACCAGCGCCAGCACCAGATACAGGAACATCAGGCTCCATTTGCGATCGACCGCCTCCAGCATCGCCAGCATCGACAGCACGGCCCCCGACGCGGTCAACAGATGCACTGACAGGGCTTTGAGACGGATATCCATCTGGGTTTGATGGCGTAAAAGTAGCACCTTCGCAAGCGATCAGGCACGGGATCAGGCGCGGGGATGCGCCTTTTCATAAACCTCCATCAGCCGCGCCGCATCGACGGCGGTATAGGTCTGCGTCGTCGACAGCGAGGCGTGGCCCAAGAGTTCCTGAATGGCGCGCAGATCGCCGCCTGCCGACAGCAGATGGGTGGCAAAGCTGTGGCGCATCGCGTGTGGCGTGGCAGATGCCGGCAACCCCAACTGCATCCGCGCCTTTTCCATCACCAGTGCGATCAGGCGCGGGTTCAGCGGCCCACCCCGCGCCCCGCGAAACAGCGCCTCGTTCCGCGTCAGTTCATAGGGGCACAGCCGGACATATTCCGCCACCGCAGCCCGCGCCGCCGGCAGCACCGGCACCAGCCGCTCCTTGCCGCCCTTGCCGATGATCCGCAGCACATCGGGCAAAGGCTGCGCCGCGCCGGTCAGCCCCAGAGCCTCGGATATCCGCAAACCGCAGCCATAGAGCAGCGTCACCACCGCCATATCCCGCGCCGCAATCCACGCTTCCGCCGCCTGATCACCGACCCGGTCGATCATCGCAAAGGCCGCATCCTCGCTCAGGGGACGTGGCAGCTTGCGCCGGTACTTCGGCCCCCGCGCCTGCAAGGTGACGGTCGCGTCAAAGCCCTCGCGCTCGGCCAGCCAGCCGGTAAAGCCTTTCACCGCCGACAACGACCGCGCCAGGGTCCGCGCCGAAACCCCGCGCGCCCGCTCCGCCGCCATCCAGGCCCGCAGATCGCTCTGCGGCAGGGCGGCCAGCGCCTGCACGCCCTCGCATTCCCCGCGATGCCCCGCCAGAAACCCCAGAAATCCGGTCACATCGCTGGCATAGGCGGTCAGCGTATTCTTCGCCGCCCCATCCAGCGCCCGCAGATGGTCGAGCCAGCGGCCGAAAGCATCGCGCAAGGCGGGCGAGATCATGACAGCCAGCGCCGCATCGTCCGCTCGAACACGCCCGCGAAAAACCCCAACAAATCGGTGCCATGCGTCGTCTTGAATTGATGCGGGTCTTCCGCGCCCAGCACCAGCATTCCCGCCAGCCGGCCCTTGCCGAAATCCAGCTTCATCAGCGCCTCTGACCGGATCCAGCCGGCCTTTTCGCCATACAAGGCATCCGACGACGGCTGCACCTGCCGCAGCACGACGGGGCGCAGCGGCACATTCTTGCCCGCCGAGATATAGTCGGAAACAAACCCGGCCTGCGCCACATACAGCACATCGCCCAGTTTGCGTAAGGAGGCATCGGCCTCGCCCTGCCCAGACAAACCCTGGACAGATTCCAGCACCAGCCGCACGCAATCGACCCTCAGGGTCGGCGCCACCTCGGCATTCAAAGCCTTCAGGAAATCCTCGAAACTCAACGGGTCCAGCAGTTGCAGGATCGCCCGATGCACCTGATTGGTGCCGGCAAGGTTCTCATAGGCCGCCGCAATCACGCTCCGGTGGGTATCCTCCAGCCGGTCCAGCCGACTCTCCAGCCGCTCCATCGCGATGCCGCGCAGATCGACGATGTTCGACCCCATCGCCCGCTCGTTCGCCCCGATCAGCGCGTTCATCACGCCCGCATCGTCCAGCAAGGCCTCCGGTGCCGCCATGATGCGGTCGCGCGTGTCCTGATCCATCATGCCCTGCCCGTTTCTTGGTGGTTTCGCAGGAGTATAGCGGGTTTCGGGGCGCTGTGGCGAGAGGGCTTTGCAGGAAGGGAGGGGGAGTGAGGTGGGGAGGGCACAGGGGAGGGGTTGCACGCGCGGAAATGCGGGTAACAAGTTGATTTTGTAGAATATTGAACAGCGTCGTTGCCTGGGCAGGTTGATCAGATTCCGGATATTCTCCGGCGGTTTTCCCCGCAAAGCGTCGCATCGTTTTCCGGGGAAGTGCCTCCGCCGTTGACAAACGGCTCAGTTTGTCAGACATTCTCGGTAACTTCTTTGTGTTTGGAAGTTCAAAATGAAAACAGTGATCGTTGCCATTGTGGCGTTTGTCTTGGCGCTAGCTGCCCCGTTTCACGGAGCGGGTGCGGCCACGATGACATTCAGTGGAATCAATATCGACCCTATTGCTCGCACTTACAGCGAAAATGGAATTTTTGCTTCCGGGAATGGAACGTTGGGTCTTTATAGCGCCAATAGTATTCACTTCGATGACGGTGGAACCTCCGCCCCTAGTATGGTCACGTTTACAACCGGTTCGCGTTTTGATGCTATAGGTTTTGATCTTGATCCGGTGGGGTTTGGTTTTCATCAATGCGACGCCATAACTCGCATTTGTGAAAATAAAACCTTCGACAATGTATTGTTGAAAGGGTTTGATGGAGCCAATCTCGTAACGTCGTTGTTGTTCAGTATGGGCACGGGAAAAGATTCGTATCCGGTACAATTGGATGACACATTTAGGAATTTAACAGCATTCACGATCGCCATCGTTCTGCCGAGCATACCTTTCAATTATTTCTTAGATTGTGACTCTCCCTGCTCCCACTTCCAAATTGACAATGTTGAACTTGTACCCACAGTGGAGATCGCGCCTGTGCCGCTGCCCGCCACGCTACCACTGGAAGCGGCAGGGCTCATGATCCTGGCACTGGTCGCCTTTCGTCGAAGACCAATTTAAGCCGTGGTGGACAGCAGTTGCATGGCGCAGTCTTTCCAGCAAAGTGCTTCCGGTAGTGGCGCACTTCGCGCTCAATGTCTTAAAAGCCCGTATAGAGCTCGTCCTTTTTGGCTTTTTGCGCCGCTCTCAAATCTGTGTTCGGAGTATTTTTTGTGGCGCTCACTGCTTATCGCTGTAGGTGGTTGGCACATCACCACATGACCTTATGTCGAAGGGTGTTGCGACTTGGCTAACTTTTGATGGCGCTGCCAGCGGCCTTTCATACGATGGATGGCGTTTAACGCCAACCATCTGTTGTTTCTCTTTAAGCCTCACAAAATCTTCTGCCCCGTCTTCGCCCAATCCTTGGTGAACTGCTCCAGCCCCTTGTCGGTCAAGGGATGCGAGATCATCGCCTTGATCACCGCGGGCGGTGCGGTCACCACATCGGCGCCGATGCGGGCGGCCTGGGTGATGTGGTTGGCGCTGCGGATCGAGGCGGCCAGGATCTTCGTCGTATAGCCGTAATTGTCATAGATGGTGCGGATGTCGGAAATCAGCTCCATCCCGTCCATGTTGATGTCATCGAGCCTGCCGACGAAGGGCGAGATGAACGTCGCCCCCGCCTTGGCCGCCAGAATCGCCTGATTGGCGGAAAAACACAGCGTCACGTTGACCATCCGGCCCTCGCCCGACAGCACCTTGCAGGCCTTGAGCCCGTCCCAGGTCAGGGGCACCTTGACCGTGATATTCTCGGCAATCGCGGCCAGCTTGCGACCCTCGGCGATCATCGCCTCGGCGGTCAAAGCCACGACTTCGGCAGACACCGGGCCGGGCACCAGCGCACAAATCTCTTTCGTGACTTCCAGAATGTCGCGGCCCGATTTCAGGATCAGCGACGGGTTGGTGGTGACGCCGTCCACCATCCCCAGGGCGTGCAGCTCGGCAATGGCGGGGACATCGGCGGAATCGACAAAGAATTTCATGGGCGCGGTCCTTGAGTGGTTGCGATAGGGTCCCGTCGGGTTTACCGCAAACCGCTTCAAGGTGAAAGATGGTAAGGGCGCATGGTCGAGCGGGTCTATGAGGCGGGGGAACTGACCGGCGTGCTGATCGCCGAGCCGCTGGGTCGCCTTCTCGACTACAAGGCTCCCGAGGGCGGCTGTGGCGACGGTGATTTTGTCGAGGTGCCCTTGGGGCCGCGCAAGGTGCTGGGCGTGGTCTGGGGCAAGGGTGAGGGCAAGTTTGACCCCGCCAAAATCCGCCCGATCACCCGCGTTCTCGATGCCGCCCCGATGCGCGCCGAAATGCGCGCCTTCCTGACCCGCGCCGCCGAATACACCCTGACGCCCTTGTCCGCCATGCTGCGGCTGGCCACCCGCGCCCCCGGCCTGGGCGACCCGCCGTCGATGAAGCGCATCTACCTTTTGGGCGACACCGTGCCCAACAGCCTGACCGACGCCCGCCACCGCGTGGTGGAGGCGCTGCGCGATTTCGGCGGTGCCGCCGTCACCCTGTCCGAACTGGCCGAAGCCGCCGCCTGCGGCCCGGCGGTCGTCAAGGGCCTGGTCAAGCTCGGCGTGGTGCTGGAACAGGACGCCCCGCGCGATCTGCCCTATCCGAGGATGGACCCGCAAGGCCCGGCGCATCTGATCGGCGATCAGATCCCCGCAGGCGATGCTCTGGTCGCCGCCGTCGCGCTTGGCGGCTATTCCACCACGCTGCTCAAGGGCGTCACCGGTTCCGGCAAGACCGAAGTTTATCTGGAAGCCGTCGCCGAAGCCCTGCGTCAGGGCCGCCAGGCGTTGGTCCTGCTGCCGGAAATCGCCCTGACCGGTGATTTCCTTGCCAGGGTCGCGCAACGCTTCACCCAGCGGCCCGCCGAATGGCATTCCGGCGTCACCATGACCGAACGCCGCCGGTTGTGGCGCATGGTCGGGCAGGGCGCGGCGCAACTGGTGGTCGGGGCCCGCTCTGCCCTGTTCCTGCCGTTCCGCGACTTGGGCCTGATCGTGGTGGATGAGGAACACGACACCTCCTACAAGCAGGAGGACGGTGTCTTGTACCACGCCCGCGACATGGCCGTGCTGCGCGCCGCCATCGCCGGCCTGCCCGTCATCCTGTCCTCCGCCACGCCCTCGCTTGAAACCTGGGCCAATGTGCAATCCGGCAAATACAGCCGCCACAATCTGTCCGCCCGCTTCGGTGCCGCCGAACTGCCCGTCATGCGGGCCTTGGACATGCGCGAGGAGAAACTGCCTGCCGACCGCTGGATGTCCGACCGCCTGGCGCAAGCCGTGCAAACCCGCATCAACCGGCAGGAGCAGAGCCTGCTGTTCCTCAACCGCCGCGGCTATGCGCCGATCACCCTGTGCCGGGCCTGTGGCCATCAGGTCGGCTGCGACCACTGCGATGCACGGATGGTCGAACACCGGTTTCTCAAGCGTCTGGTTTGCCACCAGTGCGGTGCCACCAAACCGATCCCCACCGCCTGCCCGCAGTGCAAATCGGAAGGCCGCATGGCCCCGGTCGGCCCCGGCGTCGAACGCATGGCCGAAGAAGTCGCCGCCCGCTTCCCCGCCGCCCGCCTTGCCGTGCTGTCCTCCGACCTGTTCGGCTCGGCCCGTGCGCTGAAAGACCAGATCGCGCTGATCGCGCACGGCGGGGCCGACATCATCATCGGCACCCAGATCGTCGCCAAGGGCCACAACTTTCCGCTGCTCACCTTGGTCGGAGTGATCGACGCCGACCTTGGCCTGCAAGGCAGCGACCTGCGCGCCGCCGAACGGACCTTCCAACTGATGCGGCAGGTCGCGGGGCGGGCAGGGCGCGCCGACAAGCCGGGCGAGGCGCTGTTGC
Source organism: Rhodobacterales bacterium (assembly GCA_043738565.1). Lineage (GTDB taxonomy): Bacteria > Pseudomonadota > Alphaproteobacteria > Rhodobacterales > Rhodobacteraceae > Stagnihabitans. Next base: position 7,688 of record JAYUGA010000038.1, on the reverse strand, counting down.
AAACCTATCAGCCCGAACACCCGGTGATCCACGCCATCCTCGGCGGTGACGAGGAAGCCTTCTGGCAAGCCGAGGCCGAAGAACGCCGCATCGCCGGCGTCCCGCCCTATGGCCGCATGGCCGGCATCATCCTGTCCAGCCCCGACGTGGCGCAGGTTTTCGACTTCGGTGCCGAACTCGCCCGCCGCACCGCGCCTTTGCAACAGATCGGTGCCCAGGTCTTCGGCCCGGCACCTGCCCCCATCGCCCGCGTCCGGGGCCGCCACCGGGTCCGCCTGCTGATCAAGGCCGAAAAATCCGCCCCCCTGCAAGCCGCCCTCGCCGAATGGATCGCCCAGTTCAAACTGCCCGCCAATCTGCGCCTGACCGTGGACATCGACCCGCAGAGTTTTTACTGACCCCATGCCATTGCACCTTGCCAAATACTCCTGCCGGAGGCTCTGTTTCGCTTTGTTTCACCCGATGACACCTCTGCGAGCCACCCTGTCCACCTTGCCCCGCGCGCCCTATATTCCCTTCACCCTTCAAAGGAGGCCCCAGATGTTCCTGTTCGACCGCCGCAAATCCGACATGGTTCGCCCCGAAGACGCCCTGCCGGGCCGCGCCACCCCGCTGCCCACCGCCGAAACCCATTTCGTCAATGGCCGCCCGCTCAAATCCCCGGTCCCCGAAGGCATGGCGGAGGCGATGTTCGGCATGGGCTGTTTCTGGGGGGTAGAGCGCATCTTCTACAACCTGCCCGGCGTCTGGCTGACGATGGTGGGCTATGCCGCAGGCTTTACCCCGAACCCGACCTACCAGGAAACCTGCACCCAGCTCACCGGCCATAACGAGGTGGTCCGGGTGGTCTATGACCCCGCCGTGATCTCCTATGACAGCTTGCTGAAAACCTTCTGGGAAGGTCACGACCCGACCCAGGGCATGCGGCAGGGCAACGACAGCGGCTCGACCTACCGCTCCGGCATCTATACCTACACCCCGGAACAGGACGCCGCAGCACAGGCCAGCAAGACCGCCTATCAGGCCGCGCTGACGGGCAAGCGCTATGGCCCGATCACCACCGAAATCCTGCCCGCCCCGACCTTCTACTTTGCCGAGGATTACCACCAGCAATACCTCGCCAAGAACCCGCAAGGCTATTGCGGCATCGGCGGCACCGGCGTCACCTGCCCGATTGGTCTGCAGGTCGCGGCACAGGCGTAACTTGACGGCGGCAGGTGGCGGGCATAAGCGCCGCCTGTCCCCTTGAAAGGCTGCGCCGATGCCCACCTTTACCGCCCTGACCACGCTACCCGGCGAAGACGCGGCCCTTGCCCTGTCCGAGGCGATTGAAAGGATGCAACCCGAACCCACCGGCGTCGGCGTCTTCGAGATCGAGGATGACAGCGGATTGTGGGAGGTCGGTGCCTACTTTCTGGAACAACCCGACGAAGTGGTGCTGGACGTGCTGGCGCTGGCCTTCGGGGCCAAACCCTTTGTCCTGTCCGAACTGCCGGAAATCGACTGGGTCGCCAAAGTCCGCCGCGAACTGTCGCCGGTCGAGGCGGGCCGCTTCTTCGTGTTCGGCAGCCACGACTTGGGCAAAGTGCCGCCCGGCAAGATCCCCTTGCAGATCGAGGCGACCGTGGCCTTCGGCACCGGCCACCACGGCACCACCTTGGGCTGCCTGCGCGCCTTTGACCACATCTACGAGGCCGGCTTCCGCCCCGCCCGCATAGCCGACATCGGCTGCGGCACCGCCGTTCTGGCGATGGCCGCTGCCGCCGTTCTGCCGAATGCCCTGATCATCGCCTCCGACATTGATCAGGTCGCGGTCGATGTTGCCCGCGCCAATGTGGCGATCAACCGGCTGGAGGGCCGTCTGGAATGTCTGGAGGCGGCGGGCTTCAGCCATCCCAGACTGGCCGAAGCCGCCCCGTTCCAACTGGTCTTCGCCAATATCCTGAAGGGCCCGTTGATCGAACTCGCGCCCGCAATGGCCGCGCATACCGCAGGAATGGGCCTTGTCATCCTGTCGGGCCTGCTGGTCGTGCAGGCCGAAGCCGTGACCGCCGCCTATGTCGCCGCCGGCTTTACGCCGGAAGCGCGGGATGACATCGGCGAATGGTCCACGCTGGTTTTGCGCCGGAATTAAGCCACAATCGACGGTTGCGCCAAAATTCCGCCACATTTAGGACGTATCCATGTCCTCGGTGGGGGTCGGTATTGCTGGAGTAGTTGGGATGACCGACCCAAATTTGACAGATTTCTACGGACGCGTTGCCCGCATTCAGCGGGCCCACGTCAAGGGCTATGGGTTTGAAGCGCCGGGAACTCTGGGCCGTTCCCACTACTACCGCCCGCAGGCCAAGCGGCGCTCGGTCATCGCGCCTGTGCTGTTTCTTGTGGTATCCGGCTTCCTGTTGAAGGCGGCGATTTATCACACGGTCGGCGCACAATCCTACAACGACCGCGTGACAGCCCTGATGGCCGGTCAAGGCATCGACAGCGTCGGCGGCTGGCTGATGCAGGCCGATCCGGTCACACTCTATGTCTCTGACAAGATCCAACTGGGTCTGAACCAGCTGAAATAAGGCGGCGCCGGTCAGGTCAGTTCAGGTCAGGTCAGCCCCGCCACCGCCGCTCTCCCTCGGGATGGCGGCCTTTGGCATTTCCGATCATGCGCAAAGGAAAAGGGCCGCTGCCCAGCCGGGAAGCGACCCTTTGCAAACCCGTCGGCGCCGCGGTTCAGCGGCCGATCATCTCGATGTCACCACGGCACAGGCCGATGTCATCCAACTCGCGGCTGGACAGTTTGCCCAATGCCTTGCGCGTGACACGGCCCGAATTCCAGGTCTGGAACACGTTGGCGGCATGGCTCACGGATTGGACCAGACGGAAAACGGTGATGGCGCCCATCGGCGCCGGGCGCGACGTGATATTGGCGGCCATAGCGGTAATCCTTTCAAACTTGCTTGCACAAGAAGCGCGTATTCGCTTGCGGTGCACCGGATTTAGACGTTGCGCGAAGCCGCAGCAAGCCGGGGCCGGGCAAGCCCGTCATGCACGCAGCGCATAGCTTGCAACCTTGATTTTGGTCTTATTTTATTGGCTACACCCGGCAAATCACCCCGAATGTCGGTTTCAGCTATGCAAATGCCGTTTTCCGGGTCCGCGACACGGCAGGTCGCATTTTGACTGCGGCCTTTAATTCAACTTGGCGGATGTTCCCTTTTCGTGCTAATTCGGGGAAAACCAAGAAAAGGGGCAGGGATGCGCGTGTTGGGGATTGATCCGGGCCTTAGAAACCTCGGCTGGGGGGTGATTGACGTGTCCGGCCCCCGAATCAGCCATGTCGCCAACGGCATTTGTCATTCCGCGCCCGGCGAAGGCGACGGCGACCTTGCCCTGCGCCTGTTCTCGCTGCACAGCCAACTGACCGAAGTGATCCGGCTTTACGCCCCCGACGCGGCGGCGGTCGAGAATACCTTTGTCAACAAGGACGCTGTCGCCACCCTGAAACTCGGCCAGGCCCGCGGCATCGCCCTGCTGGTTCCGGCGCAGGCTGGCATCACGGTCGGCGAATACGCCCCGAATGCGGTGAAAAAGACCGTGGTCGGCGTCGGGCATGCCGACAAGGGCCAGGTCGATCACATGGTCCGCATCCATCTGCCCGGCGTGGTCATTGCCGGCCCCGACGCCGCCGACGCCCTTGCCATCGCCATCTGCCACGCCCATCACTTGCAAAGCGCAGGCCGCTTGCAGGCAGCCCTCAGAAAGGTGGCGGGATGATCGGCAAACTGAGCGGGCGACTGGACTGGCGCGGCAGCGACCAGGTGTTGATCGACGTGCGCGGCGTCGGCTACATCGTCCATGTCAACGACCGCACGATGGCGCAAATGCCCGCCATTGGCGACGCGGTGGCGCTCTACACCGACCTCCTCGTCCGCGAAGACCTGTTGCAACTGTTCGGCTTCCCGACGCTCCTCGACAAGGAATGGCACCGCCTGCTGATGACCGTGCAAGGCGTCGGCGCAAAGGCCTCGATGGCCATGCTTGGCGCTTTGGGGGCTGAAGGCACCGCCCGCGCCATCGCCCTGTCCGACGCCCGCGCCATCCAGTCCGCCCCCGGCATCGGCCCCAAACTGGCGCAGCGGGTGATCCTGGAACTCAAGGCCAAAGCCCCCGCCGTGATGGCGATGGGCGCGAACCTGTCGCAGACCGCCAGCCCTGACGACGTCATCGAACCCAACCAACCCGCTCCCGCCAAACGCCCCAGCACCCAAGCCCAAAACCGCGCCGGTTTCACCGCCGATGCCCTGTCTGCCCTCCTGAACCTTGGCTACACCCAGGGCGACGCCGCGCAAGCCATAGCCACCGCTTCCGCCGAACAGCCCGAGGCTGACACCGCCACCCTGATCCGCGCCGCCCTCAAACTGCTGGCACCGAGGTAAAGATGCGATTCAACGATCTTCTTCAGATGGCCGGACATGAAACACGCGCAGTATCCATCATGCTCCATACTCCCTCTCGCCTCGATCAACGCCGACTGCAAATGGCCTTGGTTGATGACTCTCCTGAACTTTTCGAAGCCTATCAAGACAACCATCCTAGAAATGCCGAATCCACCCTAAAATCGCGCCCGATGGCGGCAAGTTTTGTTGTGGATGAATCGTCCGAATGCCGCTTCGTCGGTCTATATGCCGTGGCTGGCTGGACCTTCCGAACTGCGAGCGAATTGGATGCAGACCCAATTCGGCAATCGGTGATGACTCGGTTTCGTGCCGTTCCTTTTAATGAATGGGCGATCAAAACCGGTCAGAATGGCCGCGAAGTGTTCAATCTTCAACTATTGCCTTCCTTGGCCGATCTGCGCGGTCGGCTAATCGTCACGCGCCCATCTGGTCGTCCATATATGCGGCTTGCGGAGAACTGCGAACTTCCCGTTATTGCAGTAGAACGCTCTGCCCGCTTCTCGCCACCTGCTCCCAATTGGAAAGATTTCGTGGTCACTGGTGACGAAATGCGGGGGCTGCCCCGCGACTGGCAAGCTAGGTTGCGCGAATGGCGGGGGATTTATCATATCGTCGACGCATCCGACGGTGCCCGCTACATTGGCGCGGCATATGGCGAGGCCAACCTTTTGGGACGATGGCAGGCCCATGTGGATGGAGAAATTGGCGTAACGGTTGAGTTGGCGCAGCGTGACCCCTCTAGCTTCAGGTTTTCGATTCTAGAATTGGTTGCGCCCACGGCACCTGCTGATTTGGTGTTGCAGGCCGAGGTTAACTGGAAAGTCCGTCTCGATACCCGCACCTGGGGCTTGAACCGATGACCCCCGACCGCCCCCTCACCCCGACCAAACTGCCCGAGGACCACGACCGCGCCCTGCGCCCCCAAACCCTCGACGAATTCGTCGGCCAGGCCGAAGCCCGCGCCAATCTGCGCATCTTCATCGAATCCGCCAAGATCCGCAGTGAGGCGATGGACCACACCCTGTTCCACGGCCCGCCCGGCCTCGGCAAGACCACCCTCGCCCAGATCATGGCCCGCGAACTGGGCGTCGGTTTCCGGATGACCTCTGGTCCGGTGCTGGCCCGGCCCGGCGACCTCGCCGCGATCCTGACCAACCTCGAACCGCGCGACGTCCTGTTCATCGACGAAATCCACCGCCTGTCGCCGATAGTCGAAGAAGTCCTCTACCCCGCGCTGGAAGATTTCGCGCTCGACCTCGTGATTGGCGAAGGCCCCGCCGCCCGCACCGTCCGCATCGAGCTGCAACCCTTCACCCTGGTCGGTGCCACCACCCGCCTCGGCCTGCTGACCACGCCCCTGCGCGACCGCTTCGGCATCCCGACCCGCCTCGAATTCTATACCGAGGACGAGCTTGACCTGATCGTCACCCGCGGTGCCCGCCTGCTGAACATCGCCGCCGACCCGGCAGGCACCCGCGAGATCGCCCGGCGCGCCCGCGGCACCCCCCGCATCGCCGGTCGCCTGTTGCGCCGCGTGGTGGATTTCGTCACCGTCGAAGGCGATGGCCGCTTGACCAAAGCCATCGCCGACAATGCCCTGACCCGCCTCGGCGTCGACCACCTCGGCCTTGATTCCAACGACCGCCGCTACCTGCAGCTTCTCGCCGACCACTACGGCGGCGGCCCGGTCGGGGTAGAGACCATCGCCGCCGCCTTGTCCGAGGCCCGCGACGCCATCGAGGAAGTCATCGAACCCTATCTTCTGCAACAGGGCCTGATCCTGCGCACCCCGCGCGGCCGCATGCTCGGTCAACGCGCCTGGCGCCACCTCGGTCTGGTAGCGCCAAAGCCGCCGGGCCAGAGTGATTTGTTCGAGACCGGCACCTGAATGGCTATATCGCGGTTTGCTTTTGATCTGACCCGACAAGCCGACGTTCATCGAGCCCGAAGCGGGCTTTCTTCACGCCCGCTCGCCATAAAACCGCGCCACCCGCCCCAGTCGCCAGCTTCCTCGATGCCCGGTATGCATCGACCCCATGATGATGCGGTTCGGCAGAGTTACTTGGCCGAGGGTGATGGGGGCAAACAGATGGGGATACACGCGCGCCTCCGGGGTTGGAGGTGAGTGTGAGCGCAGGGGAGGGGGTGGGCAAGGGGGGGGGTGGGGGCAGGCGGCTTCAGAGCGAACCTGATACCAACATCCATGCATGCACGACAGGGAAAAGTAGAAAGAAGGGCTTGGCATGGAAGCAGGCCACCGCTACAATTTCACAAACAGGGAGTGGTGGGAGTGATTAAAGCGTTTCTGGAAAAAGGCGCGATAGGAAAAGCCATCCTGTTTGTCGGCGCGGGCGCTACCCTCGATTGCACGAATTTTAACCTGACAGATTTGCCGACTGCCAATCCACTTTTGACGAAGATAAACAATGAACTGGGGAAGAATATTTCCCGCCTCGATGTGGCTGCCTCGATGTTGGCCGATCAGAACCTTAGTAAGTATTTTAACCTTGTGTGTAGCACATACAATGTTCGATCAATACCAAATGATCTCGTTGATATTTGCAGATTTCCTTGGTCCCGAATTTATACCACGAATTACGACAACGCATTGGAAATCGCTTCCAGAACAGCAGGAGTGGCGAGAAAATCGATAATTCCTGCTGACCGCGAATCTAAGCAACCAGACGGCGTTGCTCAGATCGTTCATTTGCACGGATTTGTCGAAAGATTTGACTTGGATAACGTCAGATCTGACTGTATTCTTGACTACGGATCAAATATTGCCAACGCCGTATATGAGGGCCGTTGGGGGTTAACCCTTCGGAACGACCTAATCAATTCAGATGTGGCTGTATTTTTGGGGTATTCCCTATACGACCCTGAAATTCCGAAGTTAATTAAGGCGGCTGGTATAACTCGCGAAAAGATCTTCTTCATAAATTCACACATTGAGAATGAGGAATTAATTTATCGGCAAAAAGATTTCGGAAAATCAATGAATCTAGCCCGTGATGGCTTTTCTCGTATTTTGATGTCGTCTCAAAAACAAAGTAAAAAAAGACTAAGGCAGAATTTCGTCTCTTTCGAAATGGTGAGTACAGATGCCGCTGACGTCGCACAAGCAAACACAGCAGTTAGGTGTCCCATCCCGGATGATCACATATCCCCTCGTCGATCTGCGTTTTTCATGGCAAGATCGGTTCTGCGGGACATTCGAAGCGGGGTGCGGACATG
>JAYUGA010000037.1:0-17943 GCA_043738565.1 Rhodobacterales bacterium | reverse complement strand
GGATCGAGGCGGTCTGTGGCGCGCAGGGCGTGCGGTTGGTCGATGCGGCGTTTCAGTTTCCGCTGCGGCATCCTTCGGTGGTGTCGGTCATTCCCGGTGGGCAGGGGGTGGCGGAGGTGGAGGCGAATGCGCGGGCGGCTTCTGCGGTCATTCCGGCGGCGTTGTGGGCTGATCTGAAGGCGCAAGGGCTGCTGCGGGCGGATGCGCCGGTGGGGGTTTCGGGATGATCGTCGATGCGCACCAGCATTTCTGGAACCCAGGCAGGGGGGATTATGACTGGATGCCGCCGGATAATGCGGTGCTGAACCGGCTGTATATGCCTGCGGATCTGGCGGGGACGTTGCAGCAGAACGGGGTGGAGGCGACGGTTCTGGTGCAGGCGGCGGCCTCGGTGGTTGAGACGGAGTATATGCTGGGGCTGGCGGATGCGACGGAGTTTGTCCGGGGCGTAGTGGGGTGGGTGGATTTTGAGGATGCGGGCGACTTTGCGGTGTTGAAGCGGTTGAAGGGGCACCGCAAGTTCAAGGGCGTGCGGCCGATGATCCAGGATATTGCCGATGAGGACTGGATGCTGCGGGGCGATGTTCAGTGGGGATTTCAGGCGCTGTGCGATCTGGATCTGACGCTGGATGCCTTGGGGTTTCCGCAGCATCTGGCGAATTTTCTGACAATCTTGCAGCGCTATCCGGGGATGCGGGTGGTGGTGGATCATTGCATGAAGCCGCGCATTCGGGAGCATTCGGCGGAGAGTTTCCGGTTCTGGGCGGAGGGGATGTCGCGGCTGGCGGAGGCGGGGGCGTGGTGCAAGTTCTCGGCTTTGATCACCGAGGCGAAGGCGGATTGGACGGTGGCGGATTTGCGCCCCTATGTCGATCATGTGATGGCGGCGTTCGGACCGGAGCGGGTGATGTGGGGGTCGGACTGGCCGGTTTGCAGGCTCAGGGCGGAGTATGAGGGCTGGCGGCGGGCGGCGCAGGAGCTGACTTCGGGGTTGCCGGAGGCGGCGCGGGCGCGGGTTTATGGCGGGACGGCGGTGGAGTTTTATCGGTTGTGAGGGATGTCCACATGTGGACGCTTGGGAGTGTTGTGGTTTTTCAATGGGTTGCGATTTGGCGTTCATCGGTTGTTAGGATTTTCGGGCAGAGCGGCGGGTTGCACCCACCCTACCGGTATAGGTGGTCTGCAACGAGGCGCAGGCTAAGGGCTGCGTCTTGTCGGGCGAGGGCGGCGGCGAGAGCCGGGTCATCCTTGAGCCGGGCGGCGATGGTGCGCAGGCGGTCGGCCATCATTATGTTGGTGGTGGCCTCTGCCACCGGGTCCAGCCCTGAATGGTCGGGGAAGGTATCGAAATAGATCACGCCGTCGTGGTTCTGGCGGGCGAGTTCGACGAAAAGCTCAAGGGTTCGCATCGGGTTGACCGAGCCTACCATGAGGCCATCGTCGCGTTTGCCGTAGCCGTCGTTGAGGTGGACGCCCAGCAGGCGGGAGTGGCGGGCGGTGAGTTGGGCGGATTGGGCCGGGATTTCGCCGGCAAACAGGACATGGCAGAAGTCGAGGGTGATGCCGGTGTTGCGGCGGTTCACCTCTTTCAGCATCAAGAGGTTGGTGGCGAGGTCGGGCAGCAGCGAGAAGGCGCGGGGTTCGTTCGGTTTGTATTCCAGCGAAATATCCAGCGCGGGGTTGTGGGCGGTGACTTCGGTGAGGGCCTGTAGCGTGTGGTCCCACATCTGCCCGTAGTCGCCCTGAAAGGCGTAGTCGACGCCGTCCTGGCCCATCCACAGCGTCATGATCTGGCCGCCCATTTCTGCCAGCGCATCGAGGCCGCGTTTGGTGATGTCGATGGCGGCGCGGCGGACGCGGGCCTCGGGGTGGGTGAAGGCGCCAAGGCGGAAGCCGGGGTCGCTGTAGTAGCGCATGGCGAGGCCATTGAGCGCCATGGCTTTTTGGGACAGCAGCGCCGAAAGTTGGGCGGGGGTGTGATGGTCGAAATGGTCAGGGTAGTTGAGGTCGGCGGCATCCAGCCCCGGCACCTGCGCCGCGCGGTCCAGCAAATCGGCAACGGTCGGCTTGCCGGGCAGGCCGAGTTTGAAGGCGTTGAGGCGGGCGGCATAGCGCGGAGGCGGAGAACGGTCTGGCATGGGCTTGCTTAGTCCGGTTCGAAAAGGTCGGGGCGGCTCAGGGCCAGCGGTTCGAGAAAACCGATCAGCTTGCCAAGGTGGAGGCGCGTCGCCTCGCGCGCGGCTTCGGGGTCGCGCGCCTCGATGGCGGTGATGATGGCCTGATGTTCGGACAGGGTGGCTTGAATGCGGCCCGGGGCGGGCAGGATCAACTGGCGGGCGCGGTTGACATGGACCCAGGACGTATCCGCCAAACTCGCCACGCGCCTGAAGCCGGTGAAGGACAGGATCAGTTCGTGCATGGCCGCATCGGTCTGGTAGAACCCGGCGAAATCCTGGTCTTCGAGCAGTGCGCCCTGCAGGCGCAAGTTGCGGCGCAGTTGGACCAGCTGATCCTCGGTCACGGTTCCGGCGACCCGTTCCACGGCGGCAAGTTCCAGCGCCTCGCGCAAGAACGCCCCTTCGCGGATTTCGTCAAGCGAGAAGCGGGCGACATAGGTGCCGGCTTGCGGGACGACCTGAACCAGATGTTCGGCGGCCAGACGCGCCACCGCCTCGCTGACCGGACTGCGCGAGACGCCGAGGGCATCGCAGATTTCCGGTTTGCGGATGATGTCGCCGGGCCAAAGGTCGAGTGACAGGATCGCCTGACGGAGCGAGGCATAGACCCGCTGCGCCAGCGAGCCCCTAAAACCATCCAGCGGGCGCAAAGCAAGACGCTGCGGCAGTGCCACTTCGATCAGGCCCTCTTGAACTGGCATGGTGTCACCCTGTAGCATGCTAACATGTTAGCTGGGGCGCGGGCCCTGTCAAGCAGCCCTGCGGCATCAGGCCGGGGGAGAGCCAGATCGAAAGGCAAATTGCAATGCAACCCACAATCCCAGCCAGCGTGATCCGCCTGCATCCGTCGGACAATGTCATCATCGCGCTGAAGGATTTGCCCGCCGGGGCCGTGTTGCCGGAAATCGGTACGCCACTCGCTGCGGCGGTGCCGCGCGGGCACAAGATTGCGACGCTGGCCATTCCGCTTGGGGCGCGGGTGGTGCGCTATGGCCAGATCATCGGGGTGGCGACCCAAGCCATCGCGGCGGGCGAGCATATCCATTCGCAGAACCTCGGGATGGATCCGGCGCATGAGCTGGACTACGCCTTTGCGTCCGAGCATCCCCCGCAACCGCTGGCGGGCGAGAAGCGGCATTTCATGGGCTACATCCGGGCCGATGGTTCGGTGGGGACGCGCAATTATCTGGGGGTGCTGACCTCGGTGAACTGTTCGGGGTCGGTGGCGCGGTTCATTGCCGAGGCTTGCGAGAAGTCGGACTGGCTCAGGGATTTTCCCAATGTCGATGGCGTGGTGCCGATCGTGCATGGCACCGGCTGCGGGATGAGTGGCCACGATGAGGGCTATGACACGCTGTTCCGCACCCTGAAAGGCTATGCAAGGAACCCGAATTTTGGCGGGATATTGCTGGTGGGTCTGGGCTGCGAGGTCATGCAGATCCCCGATCTGATCGGCGCGGGGCGGATGCGGAAGGATGGCAATTTCCGCTATATGACGATCCAGCAGACCGGCGGGACGCGCAAGACGATCGAGCGCGGGATCGAGGTCTTGAAGGAAATGGCGGTCGCAGCCAATGCGACGGCGCGCGCCCCCGCTGGGCTGGAACATCTGATGGTGGGGATGCAGTGCGGCGGGTCGGATGGCTATTCGGGCATCACGGCGAACCCGGCTTTGGGCTATGCGTCGGATTTGCTGGTGGCGCATGGTGGCACCACGATCCTGTCGGAAACACCGGAGATTTACGGCGCCGAGCATCTTTTGACCCGGCGGGCGGTCAGCCGCGAGGTGGGCGAAAAGATCGTCGCGCGGATTAAGTGGTGGGAGGAGTACACCGCGCGGCAGGGTGGCGAGATGGACAACAACCCGTCACCCGGCAACAAGAAGGGCGGGCTGACCACCATTCTGGAGAAGTCCCTGGGGGCGGTGGCCAAGGGCGGGACGGCACCCTTGACCCAGGTTTACAAGTTTGCCGAGCCGATCACCGAGCATGGTTTCGTCTATATGGACAGCCCCGGGTATGACCCCTGCTCGGTGACCGGGCAAATCGCCTCTGGGGCCAATCTGATTGCCTTTACCACCGGGCGCGGCTCGGTTTCGGGCTACAAGCCGACGCCCTGCATCAAGCTGGCGACGAATTCCGAAATGTACGACCGGATGCGCGAGGATATGGACATCAACTGCGGCGACATCATCTCGGACGGGGTGACCGTGGAGGCGAAGGGGCGCGAGATATTCGAGGTGTTTCTGCGCGTCGCCTCGGGCGAGAAGACCAAGTCGGAGGAGCTGGGCTTTGGCGGGGCGGAGTTCGTGCCCTGGGCAATGGGGGCGGTGATGTAGTTCGGGGTGTCCAGTTCTGGACGCTTGCGAGATTCGTTTTGCTCCAATGGGTTGTGGTTTCGCGTTCACCACATCTCAGGATTTTCTGCCAACGCCAGGCGGCCATCAGCGGGGCCATCAGCGGGGCCATTTTGTCAAGATGAAGGGCGTTCTCAAGCAGTCATCGCAACGGCAATCAAGATTGTCCAATGAGGAGGATTGCGATGGCCTGACCCCCCTTGAAATCTGTGGTGGTTTGTTGAATGGCGGGCAACACGGTGGCGCAGCGCTAGTCTGCTGGTCGGAGCGCAAACGCGCTGACAGCCCTTGCGGTTTGCCGCGGTTTCGGCCTATCGGAGGGCGGAGCGTTTTGCCGGAAAGATCCTTGATGTCGTTTGGAATTACCCTGTCCCCCGCGCGCCGGGTTTTTGCGAGCTTTGCGGTCTATTCGTTTGCGATGGGCAACATTTTTCCGCGCCTTGGCGATGTGCAGACCGATATGGGTGTCACCACCGGCGCGCTGGCGCTGGGGCTGATCGGCACGCCGATCGGGTCGCTGGTGGCGCTGACATTCGCGACGCCGTTTCTGGAACGGCTGGGGTTCCGCCGGTCGCTGCTGATCGCATTGCCGCTGGTGGCGCTGTTGTTCGCGCTGGCGGTGCATGCGACCACGCCGTTCCTGCTGTTCTTTGCGCTGCTGCCGGTCGGCCTCACCATCGGCTGCATCGAGATCATCCTGAACACCGAGGCCGACCGCACCGAATATCAGGTGGGCTACCGGATCATGAACCGCAGCCATGCGTTCTGGAGCATCGGTTTCTTCAGCGCCGGGCTGTTCGGTGCCTTTGTCGCCGCATTGGGGATCAGCCCGCAACTGCATCTGGCGCTGGTGGTGCCGATTGTCGGGCTGGCGATGGCGGTGCTGTTGCTGGACTATCAGCCTGCACCGCCGCGACCGGGGCTAAGTGCCGCAGCGGCACCCCATTTTGCCGCCCCGACGGCGGCGATTTTGGTGCTGGTGGTGGTGACGATCCCGGCGATGCTGCTGGAGGGGGCCAGCATGGACTGGTCGGCGATCTACATGCGCGACAGTTTCGCGGCCGGGCCGTTTCTGTCGGGCATCGCGGTGGCGGCTTTTGCGGTGTCGCAGGGACTGATGCGGTTCTTTGCCGATGGCTTTGTCGACCGCCATTCGCCGGCCGAAGTGGCGCGGGTGCTGTTTCTGGTGCTGCTGGCGGGGTGCGTCACGGTGTATTTCTCGCGCTTTGCCACGCTGTCGCTGCTGGGATTTGCGGCGATGGGCATCGGGACCAGTGCGATATTCCCGTTGGCGATGTCGGCGGCAGCACAGCGGCAAGACCGCTCGGCTGCGGTGAATATTGCGGCACTGGCGCAGTTTTCGTTCATGATTTTCCTGCTGGGCCCGCCGCTGTTGGGCTTTGTAGCCGAGCGTTACGGCATCCGGGCGTCTTATGGTCTTGGCCTGCCGCTGATCGCCATCAGTCTGGCGACGGCGGGGGTTCTGGGGCGCAAGGCGCAGGTTGTGGCTGCCGTCTAGGCAGGACAGCCGCTGCCCGGGACGCGGCACCTAAAGCGGTTTGCGTTTGACAAGAATCAAACGACCGCCTTAACCTTTTGTTCTTACGCGCATTTTGTCCGAAGACCGCTTCACACTTTTCGGAATGCGCTTAGCACAGTGCCCAGAACTGGCCGTCGGTCATCGCGCCGATCTGGGCGGTGGTAAAGGCCGCGATCTGGCTGGAGTTCAGGGCGGCGAGGTCGGTGGTTTCCAGTGCTGCGATCTGCAACGTGGTCAGCGCGGCGATTTGCGCCGTGGTCCAGCCGGCCATCTGCGCGGTGGTGAAGGCGATGATCGCCGCAGTCGAAAGGGCGGTGATTTGCGCCGTGTCAAGCTGGGCGATCTGGCTGGTGGCCAGTGCCGTGATCTGACCCGTGGTCAGGGCTGCGACCTGATCGCCGGTGATCACGCGCAGTTGCGCGGCGGTCAGGCCCTTGATCGCGGCGGTGGTCAGGGCGGCGAAATCCACCGCCTCCATCCCGGCGATGGTGGCGGTGGCAAGGGCTGTCACCTGGGCCGGTCTGAGGGCTGCGGCCTGGCCCGTGGTCAGCGCCGCCACGTCAGTGCTGCCCAGGCCCGCAATGCCCGCCACGGTCAGGGCGGTGATCTGGGCGGTGGTCAGCGCCGCGACCTGATCCGGCGTCAGGGCGGCGATCTGGGTCGAGGCCAGACTGGCGATCTGGCCGGTGGTCAGGGCGGCAATCTGGGCGGGCCCAAGGGCTGCGACATCGGCGGTGGTGAGTTTGGTGACCTGGGTGGCGGTCAGGGCTGCAAGCTGCGCGGTGGTCAGCGCGGCGATCTGGGTGGTGGCGAGGGCCATGACCTGCGCGGCGGAGAGTTTGGCGATCTGCGCCGTGGTCAGGGCGGCGATGTCATCGGTGCCGATCGCCGCGATTTGCGCCGTGGTCAGGGCGGCAATCTGCACGCTGGTCAGGGCGGCGATCTGGGCGGTGGTCAGCGCCCTGACATCGGCGGTGGTCAGCGCGGCGATCTGGGCGGTGGTCAGGCCACGCAGCGCAGCGGTGGTCAGGGCGGCGATCTGGGTGGCAAGCAGGCCCGCAACTTGCGCCGTGGTCAGCGCGGCCAGTTGGGCAGAGGTCAGTACGGCGGCCTGGGCGGTGGTCAGTGCCGCCAGTTGGGCGGGCAGGAACCGGACGATCTGGGCGGTTCCAAGCGCTGCGATGTCGGTGGTGGTCAGGGCGGTAATCTGGGCGGTGCGCAGGGCGGTGATCTGGGCGCTTGAAAGGCGGGCGATCTGGGTGGTGCCAAGGGCGGCAATGCCGGCGGGGGTCAGGGCGGCAATCTGGGCGGTGCGCAGGACAGTGATCTGGGCGGTGGTCAGGCCCTTGATCGCGGTCGAGGTCAGGGCGGCGATTTCATCGCTGCGGAGTTTCTCGATCGCCGAAGTGCGCAGCGCCGCAAGCTGCGCCGAGGTCAGGGCGGCGGCCTGTGGCGTGGTCAGGGCCGCCGCCTCTGCGGTGGTGAGCCCCACAAGGCTGGCGGCGGTCAGGGCGGCGATTTGCGCGGCGGTCAGGCTCCGGAACTGGTCGGTGGTCAGGGCGGCCAATTGCCGGGAGGTGAAGCCTGCAATCTGGGTGCTGGTCAGGGTGGCGGTCTGATCGGTGGACAGCGCGACAATATCAGCGGTGGTCAGTTTGGCGAACTGAGCGGTGGAGAAGGCAGTCAGTTGCCCGGTGCGGAGGGCCGTGACCTGCAGGGTGGTCAGTGCCGCGATCTGGGCCGTCGTCAGGCCCCTGATGGCCGCGGCGGTCAGGGCGGCAAGATCTGCGGTTTCCAGCCTGGCGATGGCGGCGGTGCCAAGGGCGGCGATCTGCGCCGCGCTCAGCGCGGCGGCCTGTTCGGTGGACAGTGCCACGATGTCAGCGGTTTGCAGACCGATCAGGCCCGCCGTGGCCAGCGCCGCCACCTGCGTGGTCGTCAGTTGGGCGATTTGTGCCGTGGTCAGCGCCGCAACCTGCGCCGAGGACAAGGCAGCGATCTGATCCGCGGTCAGGGCCGCGATCTGCGCCGCGGACAGCGCCGTGATCGCCGCATTGGCGATTTTGGCCACCGCCGCCGCCGAAAGGGCGCTGATCTGGTCGGCGGACAGCGCGGCAAGTTGCGCGGTGCCCAGAACGGCGGTCTGTTTCGAAGTCAGGCCCGCGATGGCGGTGGATGTCAGGGCCGCGATATCCGCCGTCTGGATCCGCGCAATCGCGGCGGTGCCGATGGCGGCGATCTGCGCCGAGGTCAGGGCGGCGGCCTGGGCGGTGGTCAGGGCCACCAGATCCGCCGAGCCAAGGCCCCGCAGCCCCGGTGCCGACAAAGCCGTGACCTGCGCGATGGACAGGGCCTGCATCTGGGCGGTGGTCAGGCCGGCGATCTGGGCCGAACTCAGCATGCCGATCTGGGCGGTGGAAGACGCGGCAAGCTGGGCCGTGGTCAGCGCCACGATCTGCGCCGTGGTCAGCCCCTTGACCGCATCCGGGAGCAGCGCGGCAAGGTCGGCGGTTTCGATCGCGGTGATCGCCGTGGTGCCAATGGCGGCCAGTTGCGCGCTCGACAAAGCGGCCACCTGCGCCGTGGTCAGGGCCACCATATCCGCGGTGCCCAGACCGCCAAGCGCCGCCGGGGTCAGCGCCACGATCTGGGCGGTGGACAGGTTGGCCGCCTGTTCGGTGGTCAGCACCCTGATCTGGGCGGCACCAAGCGCCGCGATCTGGATCGGGGTCAGCACCGCCATCTGGGTGGTGGACAATGCGGGCATCTGCCTGGTGGTCAAGGCGCGGATGTCAACCACGGTCAGGGCCGCAATCGCAGCGGTGCCGAGGGCGGCGATCTGGGCGGTGCTCAGCATGGAGATGGCCGACATGTAACGCTCCGCATGCGGGGGGGCCGCAGACGCGCCCCCTGAGCTGTCCAACGACCGTTTGGGCCAAGACCTGTCAGAAAGGTTGGCAGCGGAGCTTTAGCAAACCATGAATCGCCGCCCCGACCTGGCGCGAAAGCCAGGGGAAGAGGCGGGGAAAGCGCGACGATGTTTAGGCAAACTGGCAGAGCTGGTGCGGCGGAATACCCCGCTTTGCTGCCAGAATATTTAGGAACTGTTCACCCGTTCCCTGCGATGCTGCACCGGCCCAACCGAAGGTGGTGTGATGTCGATGCCCTTTGCCATGCCCTTGCCGCTGCCCGGCGATGCACAGGCCCTGGCCGGCGATGCACTGGCCCTGCCCGGCGATGCACTGGCCCTGGCCGGCTTTCTGGCGCAGCCCGGCGGGTTGGCGGCGGTCAGTGCGGCGGTCGGTGCGGCGGAACAAGCCGATCTGGCGCGGGCGATTGCCGGGCTTGACCTGATCGGGCTGGTGCGGCTGGCCGAAGCGGCCACGGTGCGCGAATGCCTGACCTTGTATGAATTCTGGCTGGCGGTGCATGGCGGCGAGGGTCCGGCCTGTGCGGGCTGGTTCAATCTGGGCGTGGCGCGAATGCAGTCGGGCGATCCCGGTGGCGCGGCAGAGGCGTACCGGCGCGCGCTGCGGCTAAAGCCCGACATGGCCGAGGCCGCGATCAATCTGGGTGCCGCGCTGGAGGCGGCGGGTCAGGACGAGGCGGCGCTGGCGGCCTGGCGCAGCGCCCTACCCGCCCCTGCCCTGCGGCAGATGCTGCACAACCAGTTGGGCCGGGTGCTGGAAAATCAGGGGCGGCTGGCAGCGGCGGCAGAGGAATTGCGCGCCTCGCTGCTGATCGCGCCGCATCAGGCGGATGTGCAGCAACATCTGGTGCATCTGCGCCAGCGGATGGCGGCTTGGCCGGTGACAGCGCTGGATGTGCCGGGGGTGACAGAGGCGGAAGCGGCGCTGAACTGCGGGCCGCTGGCGGCGCTGGCCCTGTTTGACGACCCGGTGGCGCAGGCCGCCAGCGCCGCCGACTGGATCGCTCGCAAGGTGCCTGCGGCGGGGCCGCGTCTGGCGCCGACGCGGGGCTATGCCCATGACCGCATTCGCATCGGCTATCTTTCCACCGATTTCTGCCGCCATGCGATGAGTTTCCTGATCGCCGAACTCCTGGAACTGCACGACCGCGGGCGCTTCGAGGTTTACGGCTATTGCGTCTCGCCCGAGGATGGCAGCGCGATCCGGGCGCGGGTGCTGGCGGCGCTGGATCATCATGTGCGGATCACGGCCCTGACCGATGCCGAGGCGGCGGCGCGGATCCGGGCCGATGAGATTGACATCCTGATCGACCTGAACGGGCTGACCAAAGGGGCGCGGGTTGGGGTTCTGCGCTGGAAACCGGCGCCGGTGCAGATCAGCTATCTGGGCTATATCGGGCCGGTGCCATTGCCGGAGCTGGACTATATCCTGTGCGACGCCGTGACCATTCCGCCAGAACTGGAGGAGTTCTACGCGCCGCGCCCGCTGCGGATTGACGGCTGCTATCAGGTCAATGACAGCCGGGTGCCGGTGCTGCCTGCCGTCAACCGGGCGGGTGAGGGGTTGCCAGAGCGGGCCTTTGTCTATGCCTGCGTGTCGCATCCCTACAAGATCACCCAGGCGATGTTCGAGGCGTGGTGCGCGATACTGGAGGCGACAGAGGATTCGGTTCTGTGGCTGATCGACGACAATCCCGAAAGCCGGGCGGCGCTGACGGCGCGGTGGCAGGGGCGCGGGCTGGCGGCGGAGCGGTTGATTTTCGCCCGCCGCGCGGACCCGGATCGCTATCGGGCACGGTTGGCACTGGCCGATCTGTTTCTGGACACCGCGCCCTATAACGCCGGAACGATTGCCTCGGATGCGTTGCGGATGGGGCTGCCCTTGCTGACGCTGCGGGGCCGGGCGTTTGCGGCGCGGATGGCTGCGAGTCTGCTATTGGCGGTGGGGCTGCCCGAGTGCATCGCGGTGTCGATGGCGGATTATGTGGCGCGGGCGACCGGGTTTTGCCGGGACCGCGCCAGCCACCAGCGGTTGAAGGCGCATCTGGCAGGTGGGGCCTGGGCGCGGACGCTGGGCGACAGCGCGGGATTCACCCGGCGGTTCGAGGTGGTGATGGCGGCGGTGCGGCTGCGGCCGTAAGCCCTGTCGACAGCCGCTCCTCAAGCTTGGGGAACGCTTGGCTTTGTCGGGCAAGATCAGTCGCAACCCAGAACAGTCTTCGGGCGCGGAATTGATTGCAGCCCCGCTTTGCTCAGCCTTTCACCGCACTTCCCCACAAAGCGAAATGGCCGTCACGCCGGACGCTGACAGGCTGGAAACCGGCGCGTTGCAGATGGGCGGTCAGGGTTCCGGCGGTAAAGCCGGTGCGGTGGCCCATGAAAGCATTGCCCTGCGCCAGGGCCGGGCGAGAGCCAAAAAGCTGGCGAGGATGTCGGGCACCACACCGGGGTCGATGTCGAGCCGGACTTCGCGCCACGCCCCGGCGGGAAAGACCGTGGCGGGCAGTTTGGCGGGATCAGCCCCGCCGCAGCCGACATGCAGAGGACGCTGCGCCGGGGCGCGACGATTTCCGCAGCGCCAGGCCGGTGGTTCGGTTCCGGTGTCATCGGATTGGTGCTTCAGGGTTCGCGCAGGCTTTCGTTCAGCCCGCGCAGCAGGGGGTCAAGAAAGTAGTCAAGCACCGAGCGGGTGCCGGATTTGATCTCGGCCGTCAGGGTCATGCCGGGCAGCAGGGCGGTGCCGGGCGGCAGGTTGGTGAGGCTGCCGGTGAGGCTGACGCGACCGGCATGCAGGGCGGCAGACTGGCCTTCGGGGGTAAAGGAGGCGGGGCTGACATCGTCGAGCCGCCCGGCAATCACGCCATTGCGCCGCCACGGAAAGGCGTCGATCTTCAGCGTGACCATGTCGCCGGGGGCGATCGAGCCTGCTTCGGACGAGCGGATGCCGATCTCGGCGATCAAGGGCGCGTCGGTGGCGACCAGTACCACAACCGGCGCCCCTTCGGCCATGACGGAGCCGGGGCCACCGGGTGCCACCGACAGCACCACGCCGGGGCGCGGGGCGCGCAGGTCGGACAAGGCGGCGAGGCGGTCGGCCTTGGTCAGTTGTTCTTGCAATCGGGCCAGCCGGGGGCGCAGTTCGGCCAGCGCCTCGGTCTGCTGGCGGCGCTGGTCGGCGTCAAACGCGGTGCGGCCGGCCTGCGCCTCCACCAGCCGCTGCGTCAGGGCAGATAGGCGGGCAAGGTGTTGATTCAGTGCGGTTTCGGCGTCGATCCTGGTCAGTTGCGCCTCTAGTACCGCGAGACGGGAACCGGAACCCTGGCTGGCGAGCTGGTCATGCATCGCTTCGATCTGGCGCGCAATGGCGAGGCGGTCGGTCAGCCCCTGTCCCGCCGCGGTTTCGGCATCCAGCGCCCTGGAGAGCGAGGTTCTGGCGGCGTCAAGCTGGGCGCGTTGGGCAGCCGCGAGGCCCGCGCGCTGCAATTGAACCTGGGCTTGCAGGGTCAGGTCAGGGTCACCCGGGGCCAGGGCTTCGCCGCTGAGTTCGGATTGCAACCGTGCCGTTTCGGCAGACAGGGCGCGGCGTTCCAGCTCCAGCGTGGCGCGGTCGGCGTCGGGCAGGGTGCTGTCGAGGCGGGCGACAAGCTGACCTGCGCTGACGATGTCGCCGGGTTTGACCAGCAAATCGCGCAAGGTGGCGCGGGTCAGCGGTTGCAAGATGACCAGCGGCGCGTCGGCGGCGAGGCGACCGTTGGCGGTGACGACGATGTCGATGCGGGTGGTGGCGGCGACGAGGGTGAGGGCGGCGATCAGCGCGGTCCCGATCAGCGGCCAGAGGCGCAGGTACAGCGGCGCGGGTTCGGCGACCAGGCGGTCGAGCGCGGGTTGAAAGGCCAGTGCGGCGGCGGTGATGCGGCGGCGGGCGATCATGCCAGATGCGCGGTCTGCTGCTGCCACAGGTGGCGGTAGATCTCGCAGGTTTGCAAGAGCTGGCCGTGCGGCGCCGTGGCGACCACGCGGCCCTGATCCAGCACCACGATGGCATCGGCGCGGACCAGCGAAGACAGGCGGTGCGAGACCATGATGACGGTGCGGCCGCGGGCGATGGCGGCGAGGTTGCGGTTGACCACCGCCTCTGCTTCCGGGTCGAGCGCCGAGGTCGCCTCGTCAAACACCAGGATGCGGGGGCTGGCCATCAGGGCCCGGGCGATGGCGATGCGCTGACGCTGGCCGCCGGACAGATTGGCGCCGCCCTCCTCGACCCTGGTGTCAAAGCCCTGTGGCAGGCGGCGGATGAAATCCTCGGCCCCGGCGAGTTTGGCGGCGATCAGCACCTCTTCCAGCCCGGCTTCTGGCCGCGCGGTGGCGATGTTGTCGCGGATCGTGCCGCGGAACAGCAGATTTTCTTGCAAAACCACGCCGAGCGAGCGGCGCAGGTGTTCGAGGTCGATCTGGCGGATGTCGACGCCGTCGATCTGGATCAGGCCGGATTGCGGGCTTTCGATGCCCTGGATCAGCCGGGTCAGCGTGGTTTTGCCGGAACCGGAGCGCCCGACAACGCCGATCATCTGACCCGGCGCGATGTCGAGGCAGACGCGGTCCAGCGCGGGTGTGGCGGCACCGGGATAGCTGAAACTGACCTGATCCAGCAGCAGCCGCCCGTCGATCGGGTGGCGGGCGGGGCGGGCATGGGCCCCGTGTTCGGGCTTCTGGTTCATCACGCCGGCCAGCATGCGGACCGACAAAGCCGCCTCCTGGTATTCATTGATCAGGCCGACGATCTGCACCAAAGGACCGGTAACCCGGCCTGCCAGCAGCAGAAAGGCGACAAGCGCCCCGACGCTGAGCTGGCTTTCCAGGACCAGAGCCGCGCCGTAGCCGATGACGGAAACCTGCATCAGCTTTTCCAGAAATCCGGTGACCGAACTGGCCAAGGCGCCGATTTCACCGACATCCCATTGGCGGCGCAGGGCGGTGGCCAGGTTGTCCTCCCAGGTCCGGCGGCGGCCAGGTTCCAGCACCAGCGATTTGACGGCGCGCATGTTGTGCAGGGTTTCGACCAGATGGGCCTGCCGTTCCGCCTCTGCCGCGTAAAGCGCGCCGAGGCGGCGGCGGAAAATCGGCAGCAGGGCACCGATGCAGGCGGCGATGGCCGTGGCAAAGCCAAGGACAACGAGGGTCAGGCTGCCGCTGATCAGGCTGAGGATGCCCAGCAGCAGCGGCAGGAAGGCGGAGTCGAGCAGGGTTTGGAACAAGCGACCGGTCAGGAAGGCACGGATTTTCTCGGTCTGTTGCAAGTGGCGGGTCATCACGCCGGAGGGGGTGGTTTCAAACACCGACAGCGGCAAGGAAAGCAGGTGGGCGAAGGCGCGTGCCCCGATCAGCGCATCGACCTTGCCACCGGCGATCAGCATAAGCCTTTGACGGGTATAGGAAAACGCGGCGTCGAACACCGCAAGGGTGACAAAGATGGTCACAACGGCGACAAGGCTGTTCCACGCCTGATGGGC
This sequence comes from Rhodobacterales bacterium, assembly GCA_043738565.1. GTDB lineage: Bacteria > Pseudomonadota > Alphaproteobacteria > Rhodobacterales > Rhodobacteraceae > Stagnihabitans. Next base: position 3,431 of record JAYUGA010000037.1, on the reverse strand, counting down.
GATCACCCGGTCGATCAGAACCTGAAACAGCAGGGGCAGCGAAAAGCCGATCAGGTTGCCAAGGATGACGGCCATTGCCACCCCGGCCAAAAGCCCGGATTGGGCGCGGAGCGCGGGTAAATACCATGACAGACCAAAGGGTTGCTGTTCTGCCTTTGCGGCGGCAGCGGGTTGCACCAGCACGATGCGCCCGGACCATTCGGCCAGAAACCGGGCTTTGGGAATCAGCTGGACGCCCTGAGCTTCCTGCGCGGGGTCGAGGATTGCGGCCAGTTCCGCCATGGTCGCAATCAAGATCACCCACGAGCCGTCTTTCCGGGGGATCAGCGCGGGATAAGCGGTGCCCAACCCTGCGGCGGTGGCCCAGGTGGCGCGCTGCAACGCCTTGGTGCGAAAGCCCGCTCTGGTCAGGGAGGCGGTGATGGCGGCGGTGTCCTCACCTGCGCCAAGCTGCGGCAATTCCTCGGGCTTCAGGGTCACGCCGTGGTGGGCGGCCAGCAGAAACACGGCGCGCAGCGCGGCCATCTGGTGTTCGCGCAAGCGCAGTTCGCGGGCGAGGCTGGGATCGGAAAGGCTCATGCCGGACCCTAGACGCCACATCGTTAAGGCGCGGTAAAACGGTCAGCGGGTTTGGGAATTCGTGTTTTGCCGATGACCTGCCGCCCGGAACCCAAGCGTTCCTCAAGCCTGAAGGCGGCTTTCTTGCGCGACCGCGATGAAAGCCCCTTCGGCTTGCGGAGCGGTTGGTCAGGCCGGAACCGTGTCGAAGCCAAACGCCATCGCGTGGTGGTAGGTCTGGCCAGGGTCGAGGCGGCTGGAGGGAAACTGCGGCCAGTGCGGGCTGCCGGGGAATTTCTGGGTTTCCAGCGTGAAGCCGGCATAGCGGCACAGCGGCTTGCCCAGCTTGCCCGTCATCGTTTCGTCCAGAAAGCCGCCGGTGTAGAACTGCACCCCCGGCTCGGTCGTGGCCAGCGTCATCCGGCGGCCAGAGGCGGGGTCGGTGGCTATGGCGCAGGGGCGCAGGACGGTGTCGGCATAGCTGAGGCACCAGTTGTGGTCATAGCCGCGGCCGGTTTCGCCCAGCTTTGCGAAATCCTGCCCGATTGGTTTGGGCAAGCGGAAGTCAAAGGCGGTGCCGGCTATGCCGCGAATGTCGCCGGTGGCCAGCAGTTCGGCATCAACCGGGGTGTAGGAGCGGGCGTTAAGCTGGATCGTCTGGGCCAGCACGTCGCCGCTGCCCTGCCCTGCCAGATTGAAATAGGCGTGGTTGACCATGTTGATCACGGTGGGCCGGGTCGTGGTGGCCTGCATGGTGATGGTCAGGCGGTTGGCATCAGTCAGGGCATAGGTCGTGGTCAGGTCGCAAGCGCCGGGATAACCCATCTCGCCATCGGCGGAATGGGCGGTGAAGGTGACGCTGGCGCTGTCATGAGCGGCAATGTCCCAGAGCTTGCGGTCAAAGCCGTCGCGCCCGCCGTGCAGGTGATTGGCCCCTTCGTTGATGTCGAGTTGCACCGTCTGGCCGTCCAGCGTGAAGCGGCCCTCGGCAATGCGGTTGGCGTAGCGGCCACAGGTGGCACCGAAATAGGTGGTGTTGGCGACATATTGCTCCAGCCTGTCATGGCCCAGCACGATGTCGGCCAAGCTGCCGTGGCGGTCGGGCACCTGCAGTTCGGTCAGGCGGGCACCATAGTTGATCAGGCGCACCAACAGACCGTGGCGATTGGTCAGGGTCACGCGGTGGACAGCGCGGCCATCCGGCAAGGTTCCGTAGCGTTCCATGTCGGATACCCCGCCCGATCAAACCCGCTTCAGCGCCTGGCCCACGCCGCTCCACTTTCGTCAAACACATGGACCTTTTGCGGGTCAAACTTTAGCCCGACCGCATCGCCGGGTTCAAGCCGCACTTTGGCATCAGATTGGGTATGCAGCGGCCCCAGCGGGGTTTCGACATAGACATAGCTGGTGTTGCCCAGATATTCGATGACCGCAACCGTGCCATTGATCTGCGCGTCGGCACCTGAGGCCAGATGCAAATCCTCTGGCCGCACCCCCAGTTCGACCCGGCGGCTGCCCACAAAATCCGGGGTGGCGCGGGCTGGCAGAGCCACGCTGCCAGAGCCTGCCAGATCAACCTGCAAACCCTGCCCCGCAACGCTTGCCGATGCGTTCAGGAAATTCATCGCCGGCGAGCCGATGAACCCGGCGACAAAGCGGTTGGCGGGGTTGTTGTACAATTCCAGCGGCGAACCGGCCTGACTGATCCGGCCTTTGTCCAGCACGACGATCTTGTCGGCCAGGGTCATCGCCTCGACCTGATCATGGGTGACGTAGATCATCGTGGTCTTGAGGTCGGTGTGCAGTTTGGCGAGTTCCAGCCGCATCTGGACCCGCAGCAGGGCGTCAAGGTTGGACAAGGGTTCGTCGAACAGGAACACCTTGGGGTCGCGAACCAAAGCGCGGCCAATGGCGACCCGCTGGCGCTGACCGCCGGACAGTTGCGCCGGGCGACGGTCCATCAGCGGTTCCAGTTGCAGCATCCGGGCGACGCGACCGCCCGCCTCGGCCTGTTTGGCTTTCGATTCGCCCGCAAGCGACAGCGAGAAGCAGATGTTCTCGGCCACGGTCAGATGCGGATACAGCGCGTAGGACTGGAACACCATCGCCACGCCGCGCTTGGCGGGTTCGGTGTGGGTCACATCGCTGCCGCCGATCTGCACCTGCCCGCCTGTCACGCTTTCAAGGCCCGCGATCATCCGCAGCAACGTCGATTTGCCGCAGCCCGAGGGCCCGAGCAGGGCGCAGAACGAGCCGTCCGCAACACTCAGGTTCAGATCGTGGATCACCCCCACCGCCCCGAACCGCTTGGTGATGTTGTTCAGATCGACCGATGCCATGACTTACCCCTTGATCCCCGCCGTGAGCATGATCGCCTGCGTCACCCGGCGCTGGAATATCAGATAGACCGCCGCCACCGGCAGACCTGCCAGCACGGCAGAGGCCAGTTGGCGGGCGTATTTCACCCCGAACGCATCGGTGACCTGGGTGATGCCGACGGTCACGTTCATCTTGTCCTCGGTCGTCACCGCCAGAAACGGCCACAGAAAGGCATTCCAGGCGCCAATGAAGGTGATGATGCCGAGCGCGGTGGTGATGCCCCAGTTCATCGGCAGATAGAGCCGGAACAATAGCTGCCATTGCGTCGCGCCATCCATGATCGCCGCTTCGCGGAAATCCTTGGGCACAGAATCGAAAAACTGTTTGTAAATCATCACCGTCACCGGTGCGATCAGTTGCGGCAGGATCACCCCGGCCCACGTATTCAGCAGGCTGAACTGCGCCATCAGGATGAAATGGTTCACGATCAGCGCCGGGATCGGCACCATGAAGCTGGCGAGGATCACCCACCACAAGGCGCGGCGTCCGGGGAA